>DATIBN010000089.1:0-23949 GCA_035457525.1 Thermoanaerobaculia bacterium
CTCCCGCGGCGCGAGGCTCCTCCCTCGATTACCTCGGGAGACTCCTCGCGCCGCGACGAGAACCGGACTGCTGCCGTTTACGAGATAATCCGGCGTTTTTATGGGCAGCGAGCAGACAACCTCCATATCGCACATCGGTGAGAAGGACGGCGCGGACGCGACGGTCCGCGGCTGGCTCTACAACCGGCGTTCGTCGGGCAAGATCCAGTTCCTGATCGTCCGCGACGGTACCGGGTATCTGCAGGCGGTCGTGCCGAAGGCAGAGGTTTCGCCGGAGACGTGGGCGGAGGCCGAGCGGGCCACGCAGGAATGCTCGCTCGAGGTGCGCGGCACGGTCCGCGCGGACTCCCGCGCGCCGGGCGGTTTCGAGATGAGCGTCTCGCACGTCCGGCTGATCGGGCGGTCGGAGAACTACCCGATCTCCCCCAAAGAGCACGGCGTCGACTTCCTCATGTCCCAGCGCCATCTCTGGATGCGTTCGGCGCAGCAACACGCCGTGCTTCGAGTCCGCTCCGAGGTCTCGCAGGCGATCCGGGACTTCTTCTACGAACGCGAGTACACGCTGATCGACTCGCCGATCCTGACCGGTTCGTCCGTCGAGGGGACATCGACCCTCTTCGAGACCGACTACTTCGGCGACAAGGCGTACCTCTCGCAGTCGGGTCAGCTCTATCTCGAGCCGGCGGCCGCGTCTTTCGGAAAGGTCTACTGCTTCGGCCCCACGTTCCGCGCGGAGAAGTCGAAGACGCGCCGGCACCTGACGGAGTTCTGGATGGTCGAGCCGGAAGTCGCCTTCCTCGAGTTCGAGGGCCTGTGCGACCTCGCGGAGGCGTTCGTCGTCTCGTTGATCGCGCGGACGCTCGAGCGCAGCGCCGAAGACCTGAAGCGGCTGGAGCGCGACACGTCGAGGCTCGAAGCGGTCCAACGCCCGTTTCCGCGGACGACCTACCGCAAAGCGGTCGAAAAGCTCACCGGGCAGGGTTTCTCGATCCGTTTCGGCGACGACCTCGGCGCGGACGAGGAGACCGCTCTCGTCGCGGACAGCGAGCGGCCGCTCGTCGTATCGCGCTTCCCGACGGCCATCAAGTCGTTCTACATGCAGCCGGACCCGGAGGACCCGGAGGTCGTTCTCGGGCTCGACATGCTCGCGCCGGAGGGGTACGGCGAGATCATCGGCGGCTCGCAGCGCATCCACGACCTCGAGCTTCTGGAGCGCCGGATCGCCGAGCACAAGCTGCCGCGCGAGGCGTACGAGTGGTACCTCGACGTGCGGCGCTACGGCACGTTCCCGCACTCCGGCTTCGGGATGGGCCTCGAGCGGTTCGTCGCCTGGATGTGCGGAATTCACCACCTGCGCGAGGCGATTCCGTACCCGCGGACCCTGAAGAGGATCTACCCGTGAGCCGGGAAAGGGAAAACGGGAAACGGGAAACGAACCGATTACCCAGCGTCGGCGTCGTCTCGCTCGGGTGCGCGAAGAACCTGGTCGACACGGAGATCATGCTCGGCCACCTCCAGAGGGCCGGTCACGAGATCGTCTCCGACGCGCGGGCGCGGGTCGTCCTCGTGAACACGTGCGGGTTCATCGACCGGGCGAAGGAGGAGTCGGTCGACGCGATCCTCGAGCAGGTCGAGCGCAAGCGCCGCGGGGAGATCGACCGCGTCGTGGTCGCAGGATGCATGGTGCAGAAGTACGGCCGCGAGCTCGCCGGCGAGATCCCGGAGGTGGACGCCTTCCTCGGCCTGGACGAGCTCGAGAGCGCACCGGCCGCCGCCGCGGGGTTGCCCGCGCTGCCGCGGTTCACCGACAAGCCTCTCGCGACCCGGCTGTACGACGAATCGTCGCCGCGCGTCCTCTCGAAACGGCGCGGCTACGCGTACCTGAAGGTCGGAGAGGGCTGCGACAACCCGTGCACGTTCTGCACGATTCCACAGATGCGGGGCCGCCAGAGAAGCCGGACGATCGCCTCGCTCGTCGCGGAGGCCCGCGCTCTCGAGGCGCAGGGCGTCTCCGAGCTCGTGCTGATCTCCCAGGACACGACACGCTACGGCTCGGACCTCGGGTTGCGGCGCGCCGGGCTCGTGCGGCTCGTGGAAGCGCTCCTCGCCGGAACGACGTTTCCCTGGATCCGGTTTCTCTACGCTTATCCGAAGACGCTCGACGAATCGGTGCTCGAGCTCATGGCCGCGGAGCCGCGCTTCGTGCCCTACGTCGACATTCCGCTCCAGCACGTTTCCCGCTCGATCCTGGGGGCGATGAGCCGGGGCGGCGATCCCGGATCCTGCCTCGCGATGATCGATCGCATGCGGGCGATCGTGCCGGAGATCGCGATCCGGACGACCTTCATCGTCGGCTTTCCGGGAGAGGGGGACGCCGAATTCGGAGACCTCTGCGAGTTCGTCCGCCGGGCGGAGCTCGACAACGTCGGCGTGTTCACGTACTCCCCGGAGCCGGGGTCCGGTTCCGAGCCGCTCGGCGACCCAGTCCCCGCGGCCGAGAAGGAGAGGCGGCGGGGTTTCCTCCTCTCGCTGCAGCGGCCGATCTCCCGCCGGAAGATGCGGGCGCTGCGCGGCCGGGTCGTCGACGCGATCGTCGAAGGTGCGTGCGAGGAGACCGAGCATCTGCTCGAGGGAAGGCTGCGCTCCCAGGCGCCCGAGATCGACGGGCGGCTCCTCGTCAACGACGCCGGCGGACGCGACGTCCGGCCGGGTGAGATCGTGAGGGTCCGGATCTCCGACACCCACGACTACGACGCCGTCGGCGCGATCGTCTAGATGCCCCGCATCCCGACCCTTCCCGCGAGAGCGGGGAAGGGGAGCCCCGAATGACGCTTCACGTCGTGCGCGACCTGCTTCGCACGACCGACCTGCCCCGCGGCGGGATCGCGACGATCGGCAACTTCGACGGCGTCCACCTCGGCCACCGGCGCATCCTCGAGAAGGTCGTGGCCCGGGCGCGGGAGGCCGATCGCCCCTCTCTCGCGATCACTTTCGAGCCACACCCGCTCTCCGTGCTTCGCCCCGACAGCGCACCGCGCCGCCTCCAGACGTTCCGTCAGAAGGAAGAGGCCATCGAGGCCATCGGGCTCGAAAACCTGCTCGTCATCCCGTTCACGCGGGACTTCTCGCTCACGGAGCCGGAAGAGTTCGTCCGGTCGATCCTTCGCGGCCGTCTCGCGGTCTCGGAGATCTACCTCGGCACCCATTTCGCGTTCGGCCGTGGAAAGCGGGGCGACATCGATCTTCTGAAGAGGATGGGGCCGGAGTGCGGGTTCGTGGCCTCGTCGGTCGACGAGGTCATCGTCGAGGGGGAGCCGGTTTCCTCGACCCGCATCCGCAACGCCGTCGCGCGTGGAGACGTGACGGGGGCGCGCGCGATGCTCGGCCGGGAGTACGAGATCGACGGGCTGGTCGCGAAGGGGGACAAGGTCGGTCGGAAGATCGGCTACCCCACGATCAACCTGGAGCCGGAGAACGAGCTCCACCCCGCCGACGGGGTCTACGTGACCCAGATTCACCTCCGCTCCTTCGACCGGCGCTTCGACTGCGTTACGAACATCGGCCGGCGTCCCACCGTCTATGAGGATTACGCCACCGTAATCGAGACTTTCGTCCTCGATTTCTCGTCGAACGTCTACGGCGAGAAAGTGCGCCTCTTCTTCTTCGAGCGGCTGCGGGAGGAACGGCGGTTCCCCTCGGTGACTGCGCTCTCGGATCAGATCGGGCGGGACATCGAGGCGACGCGGAAGTATTTCGAGCGGCGAAGATTAGGATAAGAGGGTCACCCGGAGTGCCCGATTCCGGATTTCAGGAGCCATGAGACCCCGATCCACTCTCGCAACCGCGCTGCTGTTCCTGCTCGGAGCAATCGCGTCGGACGCGTCGGCGCCGGCGGCCGCCGACGATGCCGCCGTCCCCGGCGGCCCCGCCGCGATCCGGCGCCTCCTCAACCTCGATCCCACGCGCCCACCGGAGACGTTCTTCCTCGATCTCCACGAGACGCTCCTGGCCGGGGCGGAGTGGCACGCCTCCTGGTCGCAGGTCGAGCGCCGCCGCGCCGTCATCGACTTCACCGACGATCTCGCCGACTTCCGGAAGCGCTTCGGTCGGGACTTTACGCTGTCCCTCTCCGGCTCGAATCTCCGGCGGACCCGGGCTGTGCTCGACTGGCTCGGCGTCGAGATCGAAAACAGGGGCGAGAAACTCGTCAGCGAAGCACGCGACGAGGCGCGATCGGTTCGCCGCCGCGCGGCGTTGGACGCGATCGGTTTTCCCCTCTCCTCACTCCTGGCGAAGCTCAAGCTGGGCGAAAGCGTCCGCATCTCCTCATCCGACGGCGTCGCCCCGATTCCGTTCGGCCTCGCGGCATGGCGCGAGCTTCTCGACGAGCCGCGCCTGGCGGCTTCCGAGGTCTTTCTCGATCTCGTGAAGGACGTCACGGCGTCGCGCCTCCTCGTGACTTTCCACGCGCTCGACCCGGAGACCCGCGACGGCCTTCGGGCCATCGCGCGGGCCGGAAAGGGGTCGGTGCTGCGGGACACGGACGTGCTCGATCGCCTGGCGCGATTCCCGGCGGCGCTCGCTCTCTCCGGCGGAGAGTTCCTGCTTCCCGGAGGCCGCGAGGCCCAACCGATCTGGACGGACCTGTTCGGCGTATCGCCCTCGAAACCGGCGGCGTTCCTGCGCGCCCTCTTCGAAAAGGATGGAGGACGGGGTGCCTATGTCGTCGAGGTACTCCAGCAGCTGCCCGAGCCGGTGGCCCGGGCGTTCCTCTTTGGGGCCGCGGGGACAGGCCCTACGGGCCTGCACCCGCCGCAGACCACCGCCGGGACAGGCGCCCCACAGTCCGACGCCATCGCGCGAATGCGCAAGCTCTATCGCGCGATCGAGGAAATGCGGCGCGCGATCGACATCTCGCGGCGTGACCCGTACGACTTCGCGCATCTCGCGCGGTTCCTGCGGGTGGGTCCTTCCGGCGAGCTCGCCCTGCTGCCGCTCGCCCTGGACGGGGAGACGTTTCCGAAGGGCGAGGCGGAGCTCGGCGAGATCGTCGCCCGCAGTCGCAGCCACGCCGAAGCACCCGAAGACACGCTCGCCCGGCTGATCCGCGGTGACACGGGCGGGGGGCGGAACGCGCCGCGCGCGATTCGAAAGTTTCTCCTGGTGTCGAGTCTGCTCGATGGCCGCCCCGCGCTCGAGGATCCGGGCGTCGTCGCCCTTCTCCTGCGTGGCTCGGAGCGTTTCGGCCCGGCGTACGCCCTGCTCGAAGACGAGCCGTTTCAGGATCCCGCGCTGGCGAAGCGCTACCTCTTCCGGCTGGATCGCCTCGAGCGCCGGGAACCGACGCGCGAGACGGAGGTCGCCGTTGCCCTCTTCCAGGCGGGGGCGGAGCTGCTCGCGTTGAGTTACCGCGCCGGCTCTCTCGACGTCCAGAAGACGCGCGCGCTTTTCTCGTCATTCCTGGACCTTCCGCTTTTCGCGCGCGGGGGAGACCTTTCCCCGGCGAGGGGCGAACAGGACCTCTTCGCGTGGATCTCGACGAAATTCGTTTCGGCCCTGGACGCGGGGCCGCGGGCCGCTCCACCCACCTCCGCCGAGCCCCCGCCGCCCGACGAGCCGGAGACGGGAGAGGACGGCGAGATCGTCGACGAGAACTCTCCGGACGAGCGGTTGAGCCGGGCCCTCACCGGGCGGCCTCCGTCGGCCGTCTTCGAATGGGGCGGCGGGTACTACCGGTTCGACCCGGCCGCCGACGAGGTTCTCCGCAAGCGGAAGTTCCGCGAGAAGCAGCGCCTGGCGTCCCTCGAGGACGTGGAGGAGATCCACCGCGGTCGGGACGCTCTCGTGGCCGCCGCCACGCGCGGCGACGCGCCGGCGATCCGTGCCGCGGCCGCCGAACTCGCGGACCGGCTGGAGATCTCGGAGGAGTCGGGGGAGTCGGGCGCCTCCGTCGACGAGCGCGTACGCGAGGAGTTCGACGGGGCGCGCGAGGCACTCGAGCAACTGGGGAAGGTCTCGAGGCCCGCGGCCCCGTCGGCCGTCGAGCGCGACCTCGCGGCGGTCGACGCGGCGATCGCCGAGCGGCTGCTGGAGGCGCTCCTCGGACACGTCTACTCGGTGGCGGCCGGCGATCCCGAAGACCTCTACTACGAGGATCCCGATTTCGTGCGGCGGCACTCGTTTCGGACCGTCGTGAAGGGGGGAAGGATCGTCGAGTCGGCGTTCTCACCGACGATGCTGACCTCGGAGTCGACCGGCGGCGGATCGCGCGTGAGCGGATCGCTGTTCGGTCTGGCGGACGTCCTCGGGCTGCTCCACGTGGACCAGATCACCTATGCGCCGGGGGCTTCGATCACCAACGAGAACATCCGCTCCGGGCTGGTGGGCCCGGTCCGCCGGGTCTCGGCCGCCCGGCTGGACGACGATGCGCTCCGATTCGTCGCGGCGTCGTGCCGCGCGACCGAAGAGCTCGCGGCCACGCTCGCCGCCCGGGAGCGGGCCGAGCGCTTCCAGGTCTGGAGGGAGCTCGCCAAGGACCTCGTTCCGCGCTCGCGGCTGGCGCTTCTCGCCGAGCTCCGGCCGCAGGACCTCGTCACGGGGGCGCTCTCGCGCTCCCTCTCTCCTTCCGACCTCTACCGCATCGGCCGCCGCATCGCGCGGGGCGACCTTCCGGCGTCCGTCGCGGCGCCGGATTCCGCCGCGACCGCGAAGCAGGCGCTGGAACGGCTGGCGGAGCGCCACGGACCGGCCGGCGCGCGGGACCGGCTGGCCGAGTTCGGCCCCCGCGCAGTGGCCTGGGCGGGCCGGGCCCGGCTGACGGACATGGACCTGCCCGCCTACGAGAGTCTGGCGGCGTATCGCGCGCCCCAGCTCTTCGCCGATCGGCTCTACGACTGGAAGATCGCGGTCGCGCGGGCGGTCGCCGACGCGGGGTTGCCCGCGCAGATCCTCCCCCTCGTGCTGCCGCGCGCGGTCGATGAAATGATGAGCGACCTCAAGATGGCTTTTCCGTACGACTGGAACGCGATCGTCCGGCGCTCGAGCACGTTCGGGGCCGCCGACGTCACCCGTCTCCTCGACGAGGGACTCCAGGCCGGCCGCCTGCACCGCGACCACGCGCGCGATGCGGAGGGGGAAACGCGGTGAGATCGACGACGCGTCTCTTCGCCGCGTCTCTCACCGCCCTGGTCTTCCTTCTCGCGGGAGGGGAACCGTCGTCGGGGATCCAGGCGGCCGAAGACACCGACGCCTCCGCGCCGGTGCGGCCGGCCGTGCGGCTCCTGTCGCCCTTCTCGACGGACGCGCCCGTCGGGGAGACGCGGATCGAGGCGGCCGTCACGGGGTACCGGGCCGGAGACGAGCTCACCGTCTTCGCCGACGGCCGCAGGATCGGGAAGATCGCGGGGCCGCCGTGGACGATTTCCTGGAACGCCGGCGCGACCGTCCGGACGCACGATGTCTCGGTTGCGCTCGTGCGCGGCGGGCGCGAGGTGGCGACGGCTCACGTGCGGACGCGAAACGTCGGTTTCACCTCGAGCGCGAAGGCGGACGTGATCTCGATCGCGCCGATCGTGACCGACAAGAACGGCCGGTACATCCCGGGACTGACCGCGAAGAACTTCACGATCCTGGATGACGGCGTGCCGCGGAGAATCGAGACGTTCGACGCCACGGACTCGCCGCTGTCCGCCGTGCTCGTCCTCGACGTCTCCGGCTCGATGCTGTACAAGATCGAGGAAGCGCGGCGGTCGGCGCACGCGTTCGTCGATGCCTTGAAGGCCGAAGACGAAGTCGCGCTCCTGACCTTCAACTCCACGGCGGTCGGGTGGGTCCCCTTCACACGGCAGCGGCCCCCGATCCACGAGGGGATCGACGCGACCCGCACCGAAGGCGAAACGGCTCTCTACGACGCGACCGGCCAGGCGCTGCGGAGGCTGAAATCCTTGAAACGGCGAAAGGCGGTCATCCTCTTCACCGACGGGGAAGACAACCGGAGCCGTCTCTCGGTGGACCAGGTCATCGGGATCGCGCGCGCCTCGGAGGTGTCCATCTACTCGGTGGCCCAGGGGCTCGACGAGAGGACGACGCTGCGCGGGTTTCTCGACCGGCTCGCCGACCAGACCGGGGGGCGCTCCTACTTCATCGGATCGATCGAGAAGCTCTCCGAGACGTTCCACAAGATCCTGAGGGAGTTGAAGAGCCAGTACTTCCTGACGTACACGCCGCGCCCGGGCCTCCGGCCGAAGACATGGCACCGCATCGAGGTGAAGGTCGACCGGCCCGAGCTCGTGGTGCGGGCCCGCAAGGAATATTTCTTCCAATAGCCCTGCGAGCGAACCCCGGAATCACGCCGGTCGGTGCATCAGTCCTCGAACGCCGGCCAGCAACACGAGAGCCGCTCCGAGAGTCGTGACGATCGTCGCGCCCGTGGGCAGGTCGAACGCGTAAGAGAGGTAGACGGCGAGGGCCGTCACGATCGCTCCCATGCCCCACCCGATGGCGAGCCGCGGCCCGATGCGATTCGTGAACAGCATCGCCGACACCGCCGGGACGATGAGATACGAGAACACGAGAAGGACGCCCGCGATCGGCACGGAGGACGTGACGACGAAGCCGAAAGTCACGTAGAAGAGGAAATCCCAGAAGCGGATCGAGATCCCCTGTCTCTCCGCGGCCGCCTCGTCGAGCGAGATCAGGAGGAACTTCTTTCGCAGGAACCAGTGCAACGCCCCGATCGCGGCGTACAGCGCCGCCGTCTTCGCGATCTCGGACCACGAGACGGACAGGATGTTGCCGACGAGCATCTCTTTCAGGTGCTCGGTCTCGCCGCTGACCTTCGACATCGCGAGGATGGCCGCCGCGGCCGCGACCGCGTAGGCGATTCCGATGATCGCCTCCTGCGGAATCCTCGTCTTCCGGTGGACGCGTGAGAACGCGAAAATCGCCGCTCCGAGGAAAGTGAACCCCAGAGAGTAGAAGTAGGCCGCCCGGGAGTGAATGTCGTGGTGAAAGAGCGCGGCGACGGTCGCTCCCAGGGCGGCAATCTGCGCCAGGGAGAGATCGACGAAAATGACTCCGCGCTCGACGACGTGCAGGCCGAGGTAGGACAGCATTCCCGTGAGCACGAGCCCCGCGGCGAACGCGGGCAGGAGAAGCTCGAATACGCTCACGGGCGACCCGCCTTCTTCGCGGCGAGCGCATCGGCCAGGACCTTCACGTCGTAGTCGAAGAGCGCAATGTAGTCCTTCGCCTGGGGGACGCCTCCCACCGACGGGACGAAGCGGAGGAGCGTGGCCCCCGTCTTCTGCGCCACCGCGCGCGGTGAGCGCTCGTCGAAATAGGGCTCCATGAGGATGACGGGGATCTTGCGCGCGTTCATCAGGTTGATGAGCTCCACCGTGTGAGCGGGGGACGGGGGGATCCCGGGTTTCGGCTCGATGTACCCGGCGGCTTTGAGTCGAAATCGCTTCAGGAAGTTCGGCCACGAGTTGTGGTACGTGACGAGCTCCACTCCCGCATACGGGGCGAGGGCGGCCTCCCACCTCTTCTCCGCCTCCGCCAGTTTCGCTTCGAACGCCGCGAGGTTCGAACGGTACTCCGCCGCTCCCGGCGGATCGATCGCGGAGAGCTTCCCGGCGATCGCTCTCGCGATCACGCGACCGTTGCCCGGGTCGAGCCAGTAGTGCGGGTTCCCGAACGGATGGACGTCCCCCATCGCGCGCGTGACCACGCCCGTCGGCCGCTCCAGGATGTCGCAGCCGATGGACGCGTCGAGGTAGCCGGGGCCGCCGGGGCGGATCTTCGCATTGCGGCTCTGGTCGAGGAGCGGCGGCAGGTACCCCACCTCGAGGTCGAGTCCCGCGACGATCAGCAGATCCGCGCGCGAGAGCTTCAGGATGAACGAAGGCTTCGGTTCGACGAAGTGCGGGTCCTGGTATCCGCGCGAGAGCGAGAAGGTCTCGACCCGTTTTCCTCCGACGGCGTCGGCGATGGAGGCGAAGTCCTGGAGGGTGGAGACGACGCGCACCGCCGCGGTCGCGGGCGACGCTCCGAAGGCGAAGAAGAACAACGCACAGGGAATGAGTTTCTTCATGAGCTCCTCAAAACGGGTGGGCGCCGTGGGCGCCGATTGAAAACTGGATCTGCAGGAATGCCTCGTTGGCGGTGGGTCCGCCGGCGTAGCGCCGGCGCCGCAGCTCGCCCCGGACCTGGGAGAACTCGCTCGGCCGGAACGTCAGGAGGACCGCTCCGCCGCGGTCGCGAAGCGTGTCGTCGTCCGCATGGTCGGAGAACTCGTAGCGGCCTCCCGCGACCCAGCGGCGGGCGAGCTGGTAGTCGCCGGAGACGAAGAACCCCCGGGAACTCTGTCGGCCGCCCGGCTGGTCGCGCCGGCTCCGAAAGAGCTCGCTGCGGAGGATGAAAGACCGATACGGCCGGCCCCCGAGCGGCTTCCATCGGTAGACCAGGTGGATGTTCTCGAGCGTGGTCTTCGCGTCAGGAGTTGTTCCGTTCGACCCGCGACCCCAGGTCGAGCCGAGCTCCACGTTGTGATCGTCGCCGAAATCCCGGTACGCCCGGTAGTGCGCGAGATAGGCGAGGTCGCTCCGAGACGGGGCTTCGAAGAGTCCTTCGGACTCTCCCCGGAAAACCTGCAGGGTGAGCTCGGAAAACGTCTCGCCGAGCGGGATGATCTTCGCGACCGAAATTCCGGCATCGTTCCAGCCCTCCTCGCCCCCGAGGAGGTTCACGACGGGCAGCGGCTCGTCGGCCCACGGGAGCACGTGGGTGTGCATCAGGTTCACTTTTCCGATCTGCGCCTTGAACTTGCCGACCTTGACGAGCAGGTCGGCCGGCAGCTGCGTGAACGTCACGAATCCTTCCTCGAGTTCGACCTCGTCGTTCGAGACCGACACGAAGAAATCCGCCTTCGCGTAAGGATCCACGATTGCCTGGAACGAGATCTCGGATTCGCGCATCTCGAGAGACGGCCGGTCCTCGACCGGATTCCGCCCCGCCGCGCCGAGGAAGTTGCCGATGACCGCGATGGCCGGGTTGAAGTACGTCGGGCTGGCGGACGCCCCGCCCGCCGTGACCGGCGCGGCCGCCGGCTCCGGCGGGGGAGTCTCGGTCGGCTCGGGCGTGCCTTCGGGGATCGGCGTCGGCTCCGGCGTCGGCGTCGGCTCCTGCGCGAGCCCCCGTGCGGCCGCGAAGGCGAGCACGAGCGCCAGAAATATAGTTCCGGAACGGTTCACGAAAAACCTCCTCAGCGTGGAAAGGACTCCCGCCGGCGACTCGCCGGCGGGTAGTGACCCGCTAAGAGAGGTCGGGTGGGGCGCGCCCGTCGGGGCGCTCCGGCTCGAAGGCCGGTACGAGGCAGCAATGGGAAAAGCAGAGCCGCGGCGCGGAACGTGCGAGCGGCGAAACGACGGCGAGGTACGAAACGGACACGAGGGGCCGATGCGCTCGGCACGCCAGGCAGTCGTGCAGGCCCGACTCCACGGCGAGGGATCCGGCGACCTCGAGCCGAACCGGGCCGCCCGGCGCGTCGCCGCCGGCGGGCTCGGGGTGGAGGCCGAACGCGGTCGCGGACGTGAGGCACGCCGCGAGGAGCGTCGCGAGCCGGACGCCGCCGGAGCGGCGAATTCTCTCCATCCGCCCGTTCATCCTAACCGGAAACGGGCCGGGCGGTGACGCGCATTCCTGCCGCGTAGAATGGCGCGGTGTCGGACCGCGCCGTCCCCGCCTCCACGTTTCACCCCGATTCTTCCGACGCCGCTCTCAAGCGGCGGATGTACTGGCTCCTCGGTCTCACCTTCGTACACGTGGTCGGGGAGGGGGGGATCGGCCTGTACGAGGCTCTGCGGACGGGCAGCCTGGCGCTTCTCGCGTTTTCCATCGAGAGCGCGATCGAGGGGGGCGCGGCCTTTCTCGCCGTGCGGCACCTGAGGCTCCTTTCCGACGAAGAACAGGACCACGCGCGCAACGATCACAACCTCGCGCGATGGATCGGCATCTCGTTTCTTCTCCTCGCGGCGTACGTCCTCTCGCGCGGCGTCTACGAGCTCGTCGCCGGCTCGAGGGCGGAGTCGAGCGTCGTCGGACTCCTGCTCACCCTGTTCGCGTCGTTCGGGATGCCCTTCGTGGGGTACGGCAAGTGGAAGACCGCCCGGCGGCTCGGAAGCAAGGGCCTCGCGGCCGAGGCGAAGGAGTCGATCGCGTGTTCGATCGACTCGTTCCTGACGCTTCTCGCGATGATCGCCGGGCTCGTCAGCGCACCCGGCTGGGTGGATCCGGCCCTTTCTCTTCTCATGGTGCCCTGGTTCGTCCGGGAAGGGCTGACCCACGTGCGCGGAACGGTGCACGCGCACGTGCATTGAACGGAAACGCGGTTGAATCTTCTGGCTGAGATCATGCATATTTCGGCCTCGGAGGGATTTTGATGGCAACGACAAATCCGAACGTCCAGGAGGTCTCGGACACGAGCTTCGAGAGCGACATCCTCAAGAGCACCGTGCCGGTCCTCGTGGACTTCTGGGCACCGTGGTGCGGCCCCTGCCGGACCGTCGGGCCGATCGTGGACGATCTCGCGAACCAGTACGCCGGGAAAATCAAGGTGGCGAAAGTCAACGTCGACGAATCCCAGCAGGTAGCCTTCCAGTATCAGGTGACCTCGATCCCCACGTTCATCCTCTTCAAGAACGGCCGCGTCGCCGACCGAGTCCTCGGCGCGCTTCCCCGGAGCGAATTCGTCCGGTTCATCGACCGAAATATTCAGTAGCCGCGTAAAGCGGAGACTCCTCGCGCCGCGACCCGGGCTGCCGCGAATAAGATGAGCTCCGTGGCGGATCGGATTCTCGTCGTTTTCGCACGCGCACCCCGGCGCGAGGCTCGCGACAAGGGGCTTCCGCTCGAACGCGGATCCGAATTCTTCGCGGCGGTCGCGAACGAGTGGCGGCGCGCCGCTCGCCGGGTCGGCGCCGCCATCGCGATTTCGGCGCCGCCCGAGGACCTTCGCGAATGGCGTCGCGCCTTCGCCGGCTCCCCGGACGTCCGGTGGATCGAGCAGCGCGGCGCTTCCTTCGGCGTCCGGCTCGAGGACACGTCGCGCCGCGCAGCGTCGCTCGCCCGTCACACCGTCGTGACCGGCGGCGACGTGATCCCGTCTGGCGAAGTCCTCGAAGCGGCGTTCGGGGCGCTCGCCTCCGGGGCCCGCGCGGTGCTCGCTCCGTCGCACGACGGCGGCATTTCCCTGCTGTCGGTTCCGGAGGACCCGGATCTGCTCGCGCTCATCACGACGCGCCGCCGCGACGTCTTTCGAGATCTCCTCCGCCGGCTCACCGAACGCGGGCGCGAGGTCGCGATCATCGACCGCGTCGCGGACGTGGACGGCGCGCGGTCTCTTCGAGCGGTCCCGATCTCCGGGGCTCTCCGCGAGGTCGCTTCCCTCCTGCGCCGCGCCGCCGACGTTCGGCTCTTCGTTCCGATCGAGTCCGGTCGCTCCCCGTACGTCTCTCCGGCGATCGGATCTCCCGTCCTCCGCGGCCCTCCGCTTCCGGCCTGACTTCCGCCCGCTTTCCCCTTTCATCCGAACTCGTTTCGAGAGGAGGAGTGGCCTGGACTCGTTTCCTGCCCTGCCCGTGCCTGCGCCGTCTCCGGCGGAGTCCTATCCGTCCGCGCCGCTTGTCGCGCTCGACACGCTCTGGTTCCAGGTCGCGGGGACGCTCTGCAACATCGCCTGCACGCACTGCTTCATCTCTTCCTCGCCGACGAACCGCAGCCACGCAATGCTGACTCTCGCCGACGTCCTCCGCCGTCTCGACGAGGCCGAGTCCCTCGGTGTTCGCGAGTACTACTTCACGGGGGGCGAGCCCTTTTTGAACCCGGAGATCTTCCCGATTCTCGAGGAGGCTCTCCGGCGGGGGCCCGTCACCGTCCTGACGAACGGGCTCCCGCTGACCCCCGAGCGCTGCCGGCGGCTCAAGCGGATGTTCGACGGCGCGGAGTACTCCCTCGACCTGCGGGTATCGATCGACGGATACACGGCGGACGCGAACGACCCGATTCGCGGAGCCGGCACGTTCGTGCGGATCCTCCAGGGGATCCGGAACCTCGCCGAGGCCGGTCTGAACCCGGTCGTGACGGTCACGGAGGCCTGTTCGGACGCGGCGACCGCCGAGGGGCGCACGCGGTTCCTGGGGTGGATGCGCGAGATCGGTCTCCGGCAGCCCCGTCTCAAGGTCCTGTCGCTCTTCCGCATCGGCGCCGAGGCCGAACGGCTGCGGGCGTACGAGTCGTGGGAGACGCTCCGGGGGCGCGAGCTCTCGGGCGCGGAGGCGGAAGCGCTCCAGTGCTCCTCCTGCCGGATGGTGACGTCACGCGGCGTCTACGTGTGCCCCATCCTGATCGAGGAGCCGGCGGCGAACATGGGAGCCACGCTGGCGGAGACGATGCGCCCCTTCGAGCTGCGTTTCTCGTCCTGCTTCACCTGCCACGAGTACGGGGTCACGTGCCGGACCTGATCGCGTTCTTCGGCGGCGTCTACAGCAACGCCCACGCCCTCTCCTCGGCGCTCGCCGACGTGCGCTCGCGCGGCGTGGACGCGGTCTGCGCGCTCGGGGACTTCGGCGGTTTCGGCCCGCATCCCGACCGTGTCTTCCCCCTTCTCGTGGACGGCGGCGTCGAGTGCATCCAGGGCAACTACGAGGAGTCGCTCTCCTCCGGCGCCGACGACTGCCGGTGCGGTTACACGGACCCACGGGACAACCACTTCGCCGCGCTCTCGTACGGATACACGGCGGAAAACACCGCACCCGAGTGGAAACGCTGGATGGGGGAGCTTCCAAAGACGCGGCGGCTCGACGTCGGCGGACGGAAGGTCCTCCTCGTGCACGGCTCTCCGCGCAGGATCAACGAGTTCCTCTGGGAGTCGACGTCGCCCGTGGCCTTCCTCGAGAAGCTCCTCCGCGACGCCGGCGCGGACGTTCTCGTGTGCACCCACACCGGGCTCCACTGGCAGCGCCGGCTCCCGTCGGGCCGGCTCGTCGTCAACGCCGGCGTCCTCGGGCGGCCGGCGAACGACGGCCGGACGAACGTCTGGTACGCCCTCGCGCGATTCGACGGGGACGTGCACGTCGAGTTCGTCCCGATCGAATACGACTGGCAGCGCCTCGCGCGCGAGATGGAGTCGGAGCGGCTGCCGGCGGAGTTCGTCGAGACGGTGAGAACGGGCTGGTGGACGACGTGTCTGGAGATCCTCCCGGCGAAGGAAAGGGCGAAAGGGAAGTACTAGCTTGACCAACTCCCTCACACCCGGCCCCCTCTCCCGGAGGGAGAGGGTGCAAGCTCCGGCGACTTAGAAAGGAATACCCATGCCGAGCTATTACATGTCCGAAGACCTCGCCCGGTTCGGAGAGATGGCGAAGACGAATCCGAAGCTCTTCGACCTCTTTCTCCAGTGGTACACGGCGACGATGGAGTCGGGCGCCCTCGACGAGCGGACGAAGAAGCTGATCGCTCTGGCGGTGGCGTTCGCGATCCAGGAGCCGTACTGCATCGACTCGTACTCCTCGGCTTGCTCCGAGGCGGGCATCTCGCCCGAGGAGATGGCGGAAGCCGTCAGCGTCGCGGCGGTCATCCGCGGCGGCGGCGTGGTGGCCCACTGGGTCCAGGCCTGCAACACCGTCACGCGGAAGGGTCCGTGAAGCGGATCGTCGTCATCGGCGCCGGACCGGTCGGGCTCGTCGCGGCGGCGCAGGCCCGGATGCGCGGGCTCGAAGTGACGGTCCTCGAGCGCGGCCGCGTGGGCGCGGCGGTGCGGCGATGGGGCCGCACCCGCTTTTTCACGCCCTTCGAGATGAACCTGCCTCCCGACGTGCGAGATCTTCTCGGCGGCCGCGCGCCCGCGCCCGACGCGCTCCTGACCGGCCCGGGGATGGTCGACGACGTTCTCGAGCCGCTCGCCGCTCATCCGCTTCTCGAGGGCCGCGTGCGCGAAGCTCACCGCGTCGTCGCGATCGGCCGAGCCGGCTTGACTCGGGGCGACCTCGCGCGCCACCCTCTGCGAGCCGAGCGGCCCTTCCGCATCGTGGTCGCGACCCCGCAGGGGGAAGACCGCCTGGAAGCCGACGCCGTTTTCGACGCGTCCGGAGCCGGCGCGCCCGCCCACTTCGGTCCGGGCGGACTGCCCGCGAGGGGAGAAACGGAGCACGGCGCCGCGGTGCTGCGGCACCTGGGCGACCTCGAGGAGGCGCTGCCGCGACTCGCCGGCCGGCGCTTCCTGCTGATCGGCCACGGTCACTCCGCGGCGACGGCGATCCTCCGCCTGGCGGAGACGGCCGCGCAGGATCGCGATACGCGCGTCACGTGGGCGGTGCGCGCGGCGAACCGCCGGCCCTGCGCGGAGGTGGCCTCCGACCCGCTCCCGGAGCGGCAGCGGACTGCCGCCGCGGCCAACGACCTCGCGAGCTCTCCTCCCGCGTGGCTGCGGGTCGAGAGGCGGACCGCGGTCGAGGAGATCGCCCGCGACGGAGACGCCTTCGCCGTCGCGCTCGCGGGGGGCGCAACCGTCCGCGCGGACGCCGTCGCCGCGTTCACGGGGTACCGCCCGGACACGTCGTATCTGACCGAGCTCGCCCTCGAGACCGGAGCCGCGACCGAAGGCGCCGCCCGCCTCGAACGGGCTCTGGCGAAGGTCACCGACTGCCTGACCGTGCCGGCGGTGGCTCCGGAGGACCTCGAGACGGGGGAGCCCGGCTTCTTCTTCGCGGGAGCCCGCAGCTACGGCCGCTCGCGCTCGTTCCTGCTTCGCACGGGTTTCGCCCACCTGGAGACGATGCTCGACCGGATCGCCCGCCCCGCGGAAGCCATTCGGCCGTAAACCTTTCGGGTCCTCGCTCGTCCCGGTGTCCTCCGGGAAGAACACGGCACGGACCGTGCGTTCTCGTCACTGCCATGAAGAAGTGGATGTGGATCGTCGTCGTGATCGCCGTCGCGGCGGGCCTCTTCCTGATCGTGGGGGGTCGAAAGAAGGCCGAGCCGAAGTTCCGCACCGCGACGATCGATCGGGGCGACGTCACGCAGACGGTGACCGCGACGGGAGCGGTTTCGGCCGTGACCACGGTCGCGGTCGGAAGCCAGGTCTCGGGCATCATCGCGAGGCTCCACGCCGACTTCAACAGCCAGGTGAAGAAGGGCGATCTCTTAGCGGAGCTCGACCCGACGCCCTTCCAGGAGAGGGTCAACGCGGCCCGCGCCGGCCTCGAAAAGGCGCAGGTCGAGATGCGCAACACTCGTATCGCGCTCGACCGACAGAAGGCCCTTCGCCGGGAGGGTCTCGCCCCGCAGGCCGATTACGATCAGGCGCAGGCGAACTACGACTCCGCGCGGGCGAGCGTCCAGCAGGCCGCTGCCTCGGTGAAACAGGCCGAGACCGACCTCAAGTACACGAAGATCGTGGCCCCGATCGACGGCGTCGTCGTCGCGCGCCAGTACGACGTCGGGCAGACGGTCGCCGCGTCCTTCCAGGCTCCGACGCTCTTCACTCTCGCGCAGGACCTGACGAAGATGCAGGTCGCGGCGGACGTCTCCGAGTCGGACATCGGAACCGTGAAGGTCGGACAGCCCGTCCGGTTCAACGTGGACGCGTACCCGGACCGCGACTTCCGCGGCCGGGTCGCGCAGATTCGCCTGAACGCGACGGTCAACCAGAACGTCGTGACCTATCCCGTGATCGTCGAGGTGGCGAACCCGGATCTCACGCTCCGGCCGACCATGACCGCCAACGTCTCGATCGAGGTGGCCCGGGTTCGGGACGTCCTGCGCGTCCCGAACGCCGCGCTCCGCTGGAAGCCCGAGGCGAAGGACGGAGCTTCCGCCGAGGAGCGGGCGGCGGGCCTCGCGCAGGGCGGAGGAACCGCGGCGATGGCGCGCCAGGCGGCGGGCGGCGCGGGAGGCGGATCGGGGTCGGGAAGGCGCGGCCGGGCGCGCGCGCAGTCGCAGACCGTCTACAAGCTGCCGGCCGGCCGGGAAGAACCGGCGCCGGTCGAGGTGAAGACCGGAATCTCGGACGGCCGCTTCACTCAGGTCGTCGAAGGTCAGCTCGCGCAGGGCGACACGGTCGTCACGGGCGCCGCCACTCTTCGAGCCCAGACCCAGAGCGGCGCCGTGGTCGGCGGAGGCCGCGGCGGCGGACGGCGTGGCTTCTAACTCGATCCTCGACCGGTCGATCACCGAGACCCGCCCCGGCGCGCTCACCGAGCCGGTCATCCGCACTGAGGATCTCGTCCGCGTCTACAAGATGGGCGAGGTCGAAGTCCGGGCTCTCGACGGCGTTTCCCTCGTGGTGACCCCGGGCGAGTTCGTCGCGGTCATGGGCTCCTCGGGATCGGGGAAGAGCACCTTCATGAACATCGTCGGCTGTCTCGACCGGCCGACGTCGGGTCGGTACTTCTTGGACGGCGTGGACGTCTCGAAGCTCGACCGGGACGAGCGAGCCGAGATCCGCAACGGAAAGATCGGCTTCGTCTTCCAGTCCTTCAATCTCCTCTCCCGCACCTCCGCCCTCGAGAACGTGGAGCTGCCGTTGATCTACGCGAGCAACGGCCACCGCGCCGGGAGCCGGGAAGAGAAGGCGCGCCGCTGCCTGGAGCTCGTGGGCCTCGGGGGGAGGGAAGAACACCTGCCGAGCCAGCTCTCCGGCGGGCAGCAGCAGAGGGTCGCGATCGCGCGCGCCCTCATCAACGACCCGAAGCTCATGCTGGCGGACGAGCCAACCGGCAACCTCGACACGAAGACGTCCGAGGAGGTCATGGCGGTGTTCCAGAGGTTGAACGACCAGGGCAAGACGATCGTCCTGATCACGCACGAGCACGACATTTCGCAGCATGCGAAGCGGGTCGTCGTTTTCCGGGACGGGCGGGTCGTCGAAGACCGTCCGAACGATCAACGGCGGGTGGAGGCGTGAAGTGCTGAAATTCATGACGATCCTGAAGGTCGGCCTGAAGGCGATCGCCCGAAACAAGATGCGGTCGGCCCTGACCGCGCTCGGAATCATCATCGGCGTCGGCTGCGTGATCGCGATGGTCGGTGTGGGAAAAGGATCGCAGGCCGCCATCCAGTCGCAGATCAACGCGCTCGGCACGAACTTCCTCATGGTCTTCCCGGGAGTCGCGACTCAGTCGGGCGCGCGCATTTTCACGGGAGAATCCACCCTGACCGAGGAGGACGTCGCCGCGGTTCGCGCGGAGGCGCCGTCGGTCGCGTACGTGTCTCCGATGTCGCGCAGCGGTGGGCAGGTCGTCTACGGGAACTCCAACTGGGGAACCCAGGTGCAGGGCGTGGGCGTCGAGTGGCCCTTCATCCGCTCGTGGAACGTCGCGCAGGGCAGCTTCTTCGGAGAGAACGAGGTGCGTTCGGCGACGAAGGTCGTGGTCCTCGGGTCGACCGTCGCCACGGCGCTCTTCGGCGATCAGAGTCCGATCGGATCGACCGTTCGGATCAAGAACTTCCCCTTCCGCGTCATCGGCGTCCTGGAGACCAAGGGCGGGTCCACGCAGGGACAGGACCAGGACGACACCGTGGTCGCTCCCTACACGACGGTCATGCGGCTCTTGAAAGGCCGCAACCGGATCGACATGTTCATGGCATCGGCGGTCTCCCAGGACGCGGTCGAGCAGGCGCAGACGGAGATCGACGCGCTCCTGCGCCAGAGGCACCGGATCCCGGCCGGAGGGGACGCGGACTTCATGATCCGCTCGCAGCAGGAGATCGCCCAGACCGCCAACGAGACTTCCCGGACGCTGTCGATCCTGCTCGCGTCGGCGGCCTCGATCTCGCTCCTGGTCGGCGGCATCGGAATCATGAACATCATGCTCGTGTCGGTGACGGAGCGGACGCGCGAGATCGGCATCCGGATGGCGATCGGAGCGAAGGGCAAAGACATCCTGACGCAGTTCCTGGTGGAGGCGCTCACGCTGTCGATCGCCGGAGGTCTCATCGGGATCCTGCTCGGTGTCGGCGCGTCCCGGATCCTGGCGTGGAAAGCGAACTGGAACATCGCCCTTCCTCCGGAATCGATCCTGCTCGCGTTCGGGTTCTCCGCCGCGATCGGCGTGTTCTTCGGTTTCTATCCCGCAAGGAAGGCGTCCCGGCTCGATCCGATCGAAGCCCTCCGTTACGAGTAGCCTCGCTCGTTCCCGCTCGCGCGCCGCGCACGGACGGACGGCTCACGCGCTAAAATGTCCTGTCTCAACTCATGAACCATCGCGCGGGGCGTCCGGGAGGCGGGGTCCGTCCATGACCCCGGCTGGCTCCTTCTGGAGGAGGCTCGATCCGCGCTCGAGCCTCAGCTCCCGACTCCTCCTCGGGTTTTTTCTCGCCTTCTGCATTCCGGGCGGGGTGCTCGTCTTTCTGCTCGAGCGGCGGCTCACCCAGCTGGAAAAGCGCTCGACCGAACAGTTCGTCTCCGTCCAGGTCTCCGACGCGCTCGACCGCATGCGCGAGGACGTGGGCTTCCGCGCCGAATGGATCGAGCGGCGGGCACGGCTCCTGGAGGAGGCGGCTTCGACGCTCGCCGACTCCTTCCGCCACGCGATCGCCGCGCCCGCGGTGGATGCCGGCGGTGTTTCCGCGCTGGCGCAATCGACCGAGCGAACCTCGGTGACGGGCGGTGCAAACGGCTCGGCCGCGTTCCGCGTCGACGAATGGGCGTCGAACGCCGCGGCGCGCCGGGACCTGGAAAAGAGCCGGCCATTGCTCCCGATTGCGGCCCGTCTCCTCGATCAGCGGCCGGTCATCCGGAGCGTCACCTTCCGCAACGCTTCCGGCGCGGCGCGGCGGATCATGCGCCGGGACGAGCGCTTCTCCGATCTCGGCGAGGTCGCGCCTCCGGCTCCTTCGGGCTTGGCCCGGGTTTCGTGGAGCGAGGTCGAGACGTCGTCGGGGGTCGCGACGACGACGCTCGTGGTTCCGATCCGGGCGGAGGACGGGACGAGTCTCGGGTCCGTCGAAGCCGAGGTGGATGCCGGACGGCTCGTCCACGAGTCGCTGGGGCGCGCCGAAACGCGCGGGGATCTCTGGCTCGCGATCGACGGAGCCGGCCACACGATCGCCGTCAGCCCGCGGAGCGAATCGCTGCTCGGCTGCATCGACCGCTCCGGAACACTCGAGTCATCGCCCGACGCCGCATGCCGCGAGCTCGGAACGGCGCTCCGAAAGGGCGGCCTCGCCGCCCGGTCTTCGTCCCGGCGTTCCGGCAACCGCGTCGCCGCGGCCCCCATCGCTTCGACCGGCTGGACCTTCGCCGAGATCTACACGCCGTCGGGTCTCGCGAAAGTCTCCTCCCAGGCGAAGAGCGAGATGAGCCCCCTGCCGTACTCGGAGCTCAAGCGGGACGTGGTCCTCCTCTTCGGGTACCTCCTGGTCGCCGTGTTCGGGGCGGTCGTGCTCGTCTCGCGCCGGATCACCGAACCGGTCCAGGAGCTCCTTCGCGCGGCGGAGGCGATCGGGGAGGGGCGCGCGGTCCAGGTCGCCGGCACGAAATCCACGGACGAGTTCGGCCGGCTTTCGCTCGCCGTCGATCGAATGGGCAAGAAGGTCGCTCGCCGGGTCGAGACGCTCCGGCGCCTTCACCAGCTTTCCCGCGCGGGCTTTCGCACCACGGATCTGAAGGAAATCCTGGCCCGCTCGAGCGAAGCGATGGGCGCCTTCACCCGCGCGGAGACCGTCGTCTTCCTGCTCCACGACCCGAACACGAATCGCCTCGAGGCGACCTGGCCCGGCTGGAACCTGTCGGAGGACGTCGCGAGCCGGGCTCGGATTCCCGCCGACGCCCGCTCGATCGCCGGCGCGGTGTTCAAGAGCGGAGAGGCGTACTACACGAACGACATCGAGCACGACCCTTACAAGAACGCGGAGCTCCAGGAGCTCTTCCGGACGCGAAACGCCCTCTTCGCTCCGCTCAAGACCGAGAGCGAGACGATCGGGGTCGTCGTCGCGATCAACCGCCCCGGCGGTTTCGGCCGGGAGGAGATCGACGCGATGACGTCTTTCGCCGACGTCGCGTCGCTCCTGCTCAAGAACTCGAAGCTTTACGCGACGCTGACGAGGACGGTCGACGAGCTGCGCCGGGCGAGCCGCCTGAAGGACCACTTCCTCCAGAACGTCAACCACGAGCTGCGAACCCCGCTCACCGCGATCGTCGGCTGGACCGATCTCTTCTCCGAGGAGAATCTCGACGAGAAGACGCTCAAGCGCGGCCTCGCCCAGGTCCGCCAGTCGTCGCGCGTACTGCTCGCGCTCATCGACGACCTGCTCGATCTCGCGCGAATGGATCGCGGCACGCTCTCGCTCGACCGGCGCCCGGTGCACCTGCCCGACGTGGTCCAGCGGTCGATCGACACGGTGAGGATGATGGCCGAGGGCCGTTCGGTCTCGATCATCCAGGCTCCGCTCCCCGCGCAGATGGTTCCGATACGAGCCGATCCCCTGCGGCTCCAGCAGGTGCTCTGGAACCTCCTGGCGAACGCCATCAAGTTCTCGCGGCACCATGGCCGCGTCGTCGTGCGCGTCGAGCGCGAGCCGGAGCGTTACGTCGTGAGCATCGAAGACGACGGCATCGGCATACCGCCGGGCGAGCTGCCGCACGTTTTCGAGCGGTTCCGCCAGGTGGATGGGTCGCCGACCCGGCAGCACGCGGGCATGGGCATCGGGCTCGCGCTCGCGCGGTCCCTCGTCGAGCTCCACGGGGGCACGATCTGGGCGGAGAGCGTCGTCGGGAAGGGGAGCCGCTTCAACTTCGCGCTGCCGATCCGGATCGGGGATCGACGCTCGGGAGAGAGAGACGCGCCGACGGCGGCGGAAGCGGCTGCCGAAGCGGCCGCGGCGGCGGCCGACGGACCGCTCATCGGATAGGGAAGTCGCGAGTCGTCAGGCGGTGAACGAGGCGGGAAGGCCCGTTCCCTTGAGGAGGTCCTTCACGACGCGCGCGGTCTCCTCCTTGCCGGGAACGCAGAGGTTCGGGTCCTTCTCGCTGCCATCGGCGAGCGCCTTCGCATAGCCCTCGCAGTCGTACCCGCAGGCCGTACAGTCGGTCTGCGCCATGGCCGCATAGAGCTTGATCGAGAGGTCCCCCTCCTTCGCCAGCTCCATGCGCTTGGGCAGCGGGATCGTCTCGTCGTGGAACGGCGGCGCCTCCGCCTTCTTGATGGGCGCCGCGACGACCGCGTCCTCGTCGGGCCGGCCCGTGTCGACCCACCGGCCGAACGACAGGCAGCTTGGGCAGACGAAGGTGTAGTCCCACCCCTTCGGCAGGAAGACGGCGGGCGTCCGGTAAACGACCAGAGGCGTGAAATCCTGCGGACAGGCCGGAGCTTCCCGCTCCTGCGCGTCGAGGACCATCGTCTTCAGGTGCGGGCGCGAGAACTCGATCTGCTTGGGCTTCTGGTCGAAGCGGAACATCTCGCCCTTCGGGCACACCATCACCACCTGGGGCTTGTAGACCCGCTCGACGAAGAACGTGCGCATCGGGACGTCGTGCTTCGGGCACGGCGAGGGCGCGTCCTTCCAGAAGGAGGAGACGAGCTGCGACTTCTCGGGTAGCGAGAGCTTCATCGCGTGGCGATTATAGATGTCGCGGGGACAGGTTTTAACCTGCACCCGCCGCAGTCCACTATGCCGTGACGAAAGGATTCTCGCGGCGCTCCTCCCCGATCGTCGTGTCGGGACCGTGCCCGCACACGACGCGGGTTTCCTCCGGCAGCGGAAAGAGCTTCTCGCGGATGGACGCGAGAATTTTCGCCGTGTCGCCTCCCCAGAGATCCGTGCGGCCGATCGACCGCCGGAAGAGCGTGTCGCCGGAGAAGAGGATGGGCGCCGCGCCGTCCAGAAGGAAGCACGTCGAGCCCGGCGTGTGACCCGGAGTGTGGATCACGTCGAGATGAAAGCGGCCGAACG
>DATIBN010000090.1:0-3724 GCA_035457525.1 Thermoanaerobaculia bacterium
GGCGTCATTGCGGCTTCGTACGTCTTCGAGCACCAGAATGAGGTCGCCGGCCTAATCTCCGAGAGCTTCGCCTATGACGTGGGGCTGCCGGATGCGGCGGCGATCCTCCTGAAGGGGATCAGTCACCTGGCGCCGCACCTCCACGTCTACACGCTGAAGAACGAGATCTTCTCCCGCGATCCCGAGGCGGTTTCGAGAATGGACAACGACCCGCTCATTGAAAAGGAATCCCAGCCCGCGGAGACCGCCGCAGAGATGCTGAAGGCCGCGGACCGCCTGACGGAGAACTTCCCGAAATTCACCCTACCCGTCCTGATCCTTCACGGCACCGCCGACAAGGCAACGAGGCCGGCGGGAAGCCAACGCTTCTACGACATGGCCGGCTCGAAGGACAAAACGCTGAAGCTCTACGAGGGCCACTTCCACGATCTCCTGAACGACGTCGACAAGGAAGTCGTCATGGCGGACATCCAGGCCTGGATCGACACGCGGCTCCCCCGCCCCGACGCCCGGCTCCCCCGCCCGATGGCGAAGCCGCCTGTCGCCACGACCTAGGCTGGTCGCCGGTCCGCAGGGTCCGGCGGATCTGGATGCTCGAGACGCGAGTCGTCCCGCTCGACGAGGTGTTGAGCGCTCACGCCGGAGCGCTCGGCGCCGACTTCGAGGGATATCGAAACCATGCGTATCGCGTCGCCAACTTCTGCCTGGCTCTGACGTCGACGAGCACGACGGCGGGCGACGAGGAGCGAATCGCGAAGATCGCCCTCGCGGCCGCATTTCACGACCTCGGCATCTGGACGGATGCGACGTTCGACTATCTGCCCCCCTCGAACCGTCTCGCAAACGCCTATTTGGCCGAGACCGGGAGATCCGGGTGGGCGCCCGACATCTCGGAGATGATCCTCCAGCATCTCACGCCCTTTCGCGGCGGCTGCGCCCTCGTCGAGCCGTTCCGGCGGGCGGACCTGGTCGACATCTCGCACGGTGTCGCCTCGTTCGGCCTGCGGCGAGAATTCCTGAGGGAAGTCTTTGCGCAATGGCCGGACGCTCGCTTTCACGAGCGCCTCGTCCGCCTCTTTCTCGGACGCTTCTTCGATATCCCTGGAATCCGCTTCCCATGGTCAGGCTCTGACGCGGGGCAGCGCCGACCGGCGTAAGCTCGCTTGGAGCGGGAAACGGGGGTCGAACCCGCGACATCCACCTTGGCAAGGTGGCGCTCTACCACTGAGCTATTCCCGCTCGGGGACGCGAAGGATAGCGAACGGGGAGGAGGGAATCAAGGCGGCCGGGCGCCGCCCGCGGTCTACGACGCGACGGCGGAAAGGTCGTCGATCGTCCCGCCGCAGTGCGCGCAGACGCGCGTGGTGTTCGCCCCGAACTTCTTCTCGGGAGCGCACTCCTCGCACAGCGGCCGGTCGGTGTCATGGCACACGAAGTGGGCCACGCGGTCCGTGTGGGTGCGGCAACACCGGGGCGGCGTGAACTTGGAGGTCCGCTTCAGGTCGAAGAGCGGTTTCAGCTCCGGCACGTCTTTCGCGAGAACCCACTTGCCGTCCGGCGCGAACACGTGGTCGGTCTCGAGGATCTCGCCGGTCCGGATGAGGTTCCGGATCGCGCGCCGGTCGAGAAAGTCGTCCTCCCAGCCGCGCTTGTCGACCCGGAACAACTTGTCCCCACGGTTCACCGGTCCGGTCTTCTCGAGCTCCGCCTCCGCGCTTTCTCTCTTCTTCGCCTCGGCCTGCAGCTTCGCCTGCATCTGGGCCTGCTCGCGCGAGGGAAAGTCCATCGGCTCGCCGCACTTCGCGCACGGAAAGCGGGCGCGTACCGGGGGAATCCGCTCCAGGGGCATCGTGAAGCTGGCGAGGCAGCTCGGGCACTTGTAGGCGTATTCGAGTTCGGGTTCCGACACGGTCATTCTCCCCGGGAGAGCGGAAACATTACCATCGGCGCCGCCGACCCGCGACCGGACCGTGGAACGCGTCGCGCAGGATCTCGACCTTGCGACCGTCCGACGCTTCGAGGATCGACACCACGTCGAAGCGGCAGCGCGCCCCCTCGCGCCGGCGCCGCTTGAGCCACGTCTCCGCCGCGCGGAACATCCGCCGCCGCTTCTCGGCGGTGACCGATTCTTCCGGCGGGCCGAATCCGGTCCCGCTCCGTCCCTTCACCTCGACGAAACAGACGACGCCATTCTCCTCGCCGACGAGGTCGAGCTCCCCCGCCGCCGCGCGGAAGTTGCGGTCGAGAATCCGGTAGCCCGCGTCCACGAGAGCCTTCTCCGCCGTCCGCTCCCAGTCCCAGCCCTTCCCCCGCAGCCCCCCGGGCCGCCGCGGCAACGCCGCCATCCACCCGGCGATCCGCTCGAAGACGCCGCGAGGCGTCACGGCGAACGGTCCCCTCGCACGTAGCGCGGCGGCTCCCCCTTCGACCACGGGTCGTACGTCCGCGCGAACGCGACCCGTTCGGCGAGCGGAGGGTGGCTGTAGAGCCAGAACCGGATGAACGGCGAGGGGTTCGGATCCGAGAGGTTGATCTCTCCCAGGACCTGGAAAGCCTCGGCCCCCGCCCGGTTCGCGTCGGGCACGACCCCGTGGATCACTTCGAGGCCGTAGACGTCGGCGGCGTGCTCGTTGCCTCGCGAATAGGCGTTGACGGCCGGCAGCGCGAGCTCTCCCAGCACCCCGAGGAAGACGAGAAGCACCGGCAGCGACGCCCAGTCGGCGAGCCCGCGCATGCCGAACGGCCGGCGCCCCTCGCCGAAGAGGCGGCGCGTGCCGAGGTGCGCGAGAAAGAGGAGGACCAGCAGGAGTCCCGCGAGGAACGCGATGGTCTTGAAGACGTGACCGAGCACGTAATGGCCCATCTCGTGCCCGAAGACGAACAGGGTCTGCGGAACCGCCATCCGCTCGATCGTGGTGTCCCACACGACGACGCGTTTCGAGGCGCCGAACCCGGTCACGTACGCGTTGACGGATTTGACCTTCTCGCTCGCCTCCATGAGGAACATCCGGTCTCGGGGGATCTCGAGCCCCCCGCGCGCCGTGACTCTCTCGACCTCGGACACGAGAGCCGGAGCCTTCGCGTCCAGAGGCTCGAACCGGAAGAACAGCGGATCGATGACGAGCGGCGAAATGAAGACGAGGAAGACGATCACCGGAAGGGAGCCGACCCAGAAGGTGAGCCACCAGCGGCGCGGCTTGCGCTGCAGGATCCCGTAGAGCGCCGCGACGATCGGAATGGTAATGACGAGGGTCACGAGAAACCCCTTGACCCAATCCCCGAACCACGAGCCGAACGTCTGGACGGACTGGTCGTACACGCGCGCCAGGTGATGGCGGTAGAGCTCGATCGGCAGCGCGGAAACCTCGACTACGAGGAAGAGGAGCGGCACGAAGACGAGGGCCTGGAGGAAGCGGCGCCGGGAGGCCTTCTCGGCGAGGTCGCGGAACCTCGGCGCCACGCGAAGCGCGACGATGAGAACGAGGACGGCGACTCCCCACGCGAAGCCGGCGAAGTGGAGACGGTATTTCGCACGCGAGTACGCCACAGCCTTTTCGCGGCGCTCCGGCGAGAGCGTGTAGCTCCGGACGTCGCGCGCTTCGGCGGGCGCCGCCGGAGTTGCGACCGGCGGTGCGGGCGACCGCGCTCCCGCGGCCGGCGCGAAGGCCAGGAGCGCGAAGAGCAGGCTCGCCCGGAGGAGGACTCTCAGTCGGTCGGGGGCGGC
>DATIBN010000091.1:0-21599 GCA_035457525.1 Thermoanaerobaculia bacterium
GACGCCCACGCGGGCATGCGGACCTCGTCGGCGGCGGCCGAGCGCGAGCGCTTCCACGACACGATGAGTGACCACGCGATGGCGAGCCCCGCGGCGGCGATCGCGAAGGCGCCCGCCGCGGGCAGCGAAGAGACGTCGAGCCCTTCGAAGCGCGCGTGGCCTACGAGCGGAGGGACGAAGATCGCCACGCCCTCCGGAGTCGCCGCCGACAAGTAGCGGCCGTAGAAGTCGAGCCGCCCGGCGTAGCTCCAGGCCGAGAACGCCGTCAGGTACGCGAAGAGGGCGGAGAGGTCCACGAGGGATCTTCCCGTTCCGATGGCGGCGCCCCGCAGGAGGAGCAGGGCGAGACCTCCGAGGACGAAGGGCAGCCACCGGGAATCGGGAGACTCGTCCCGGCGGAGCTCGACCCCCTCCTCGGGACCGCCGGCGACCTCGACCCGATTGGCGTAGAGCGAAAGGCCGAGACGTCCCGAATCGGATGCGGTCACGACGTCGATCTTCCAGATCGGCAGGAAGCAGGCGGCGCCGATCAGGAGACCGGCGACGACGAGGAGCGCGCGGGACGGGCGATCCAGCCGCAGGTTGAGGTACCGGGTGCTCCTCTCCTTCGAGGCGTTCATGGCGGGCCTCCCCACGCGCGAGCCTCCCGCCGTCGGGGCGCCGTTTGCCTGATGCAAACGAACCGGCCTCAGAGGTCGGCGCGCTCGATCCGGCGGACCGCGAGGGCGAGGGGGGCGAGGATCCAGAAGAGTGTCGATGCTCCGAGCAGCAGGGCCGCTCCGACCGGGCCGCGGGTGAAGCGCAGGAGGGCGAGCGACGCCGCGCCGAACGCGGTCGTCCCGTGGATTCCGAGCAGCGTCGCCGTGCGCACCGCGTCGGCCGGGTTGACGAGGACGGCCGTCACCAGGAGGCGGGAGGCGGGGCCGGACGTCAGGAGCGTCGCGGCGGCGAGCACCGCGACGTCGAAGAGAACGACCGCCCCGAACCAGACGATGAGCGCGATCGCGAGGGCGCGGGAGCGCCGCACGCTTCCTCCCGACGCGAGGAGCGCCGCGATGCCGAGGAAGATCGCGGTCGCGGCGAGCGCGCCGGCGAAGAGGATTCCGTACGCGGAGAGGCCGGACGACCCGGCCCGCCAGAAGATCACGAGACCCGCTCCGCCGAGGCCGATCGCCTGGGCCGCCGCGAGCGCGACGAAGAGGCCGAGCACGCGTCCCAGGAGGATCGTCCGGCGCGCGACCGGCTGCGAGAAGAGGATTTCGGTGGCGCCCCGGTCCGACGAAAGGGCGAGGATTCCGATCACGAGGGCGGTCACGGGAACGAGGAGGATCACGAGGCTCGCGAGCGAGGTCGCGGTGCGGGCGTAGTCCTCGATTCCTCCGCCGCCCGACAGAACGTATCCCGACGCTGCGACCGCCAGGGCGAGCGCTCCGAACACCGCCGCGAAGATCTGCGTCCACCGCGACCGCGCCGCGAGCAGCAGCTCCTGCCGCGCGCACAGGAAGACGGGGGACGACGCGAAGCTCACGGCCGATCCTCGGAGACGAGCTCCCGGTACAGGACGTCCAGCCGCCCCTCGGAGGCCACGAGGTTGACGATCGAGGCGCCGCTCTCGCGAACCAGGTCGAGGACCCGCGGCCGGTCCTTCGCGGGTCCGGGCACCACGAGCTCCTCGCCCGCCCACGTGGCGCGCGGCGCGACCGGACGGATCGTCGCGAGCAGTCCGGGAACCGGGCGGTCGAGCCGCAGCCGCATGACCCCCCGCTCGGCAAGCCGCTCGGCGAGCTCCCCCTGGGTGAGCGACGCGACCAGGCGGCCCTCGACGAGCAGCAGCAGACGGTCGGCGAGCCGCTCGACGTCTCCCAGCTGATGCGAGGTGAAGAGCACCGTGTGCCCCTCGGAACGGCGCTTCTCGACGAGCCCGTAGAACGCGCAGAGACCGTCCGGATCGAGAGCGGCCGTCGGCTCGTCGAGGAGGAGGATCGGCGCATCCGGCAGCAGCGCCACCGCGAGACCGAGGCGCTGCACCATGCCTCCGGAGTAGGAGCCGATGCCCCGGTTCGACGCGCCGTTCAGGGACGCGAACTTCAGGACGTCCGGGACGCGCCCGGGCGCCGCGCCGCGCAGCGCGCGGTAGAACTCGAGGACTTCCCGCCCGGTCAGGGCTTCCGGGAAGGCGACCTTCTGGGGGAGATAGGAGATCGTGCGGCGGGCATCGGGCAATCTCGCGTCGCGCGGGGGCTCGCCGATCCGGACGCGGCCCGTGGTCGGACGGATCAGCCCCGCCGCCCCCTTCAACGTCGTCGTCTTTCCGGAGCCGTTCGGGCCCAGCAGCGCGACGGCCTCGCCCATTTCGACCGAGCACGTCAGCGACGTCACTGCGGCGCGCGGGCCGTAGCTCTTGCCGAACTCCTCGAACCGGATCATCGCCGGCCCCGGCGGAGAGTGAGGACGCCGGCCGCCGCCACCGCGGCCGACAAAGCCATCCCGGGACCGTTCGCCTTTCCGGCGTCGCGCCGGGAGCGGGGAACCTGCGGCAGCGCCGGAGGGCGCGCAAGCGGCGCGCGGTCTTCCACGGAGGACGGATCGAGTACCGGGAACGCCCGCTCGGCAGCGGCGAGCGCCGCCGCGGAGAGGCCCCGCGTGAAGAGGTCGGCGGCCGCGAGGTTCCCGCGGAGGTGATCGAACGCCGACGAAAGCCCGTAGGCGCGGTCGGAGATGCCGTCGCCGTCCAAGTCCGGCACGTCGTTTCCCGACCAGTAGTTCCCGTCGAAGCGCGTGTCGGTACGACGGCCGACGAACTCGAGCGGGGTCAGGTTCTCGACGAACGAGTTGCCTTCGAATCGCGTCGCGGAGCACGAGTCGTACAGGACGACGGCCGCGTCGGACTCGGCGACGACGTTGCCCCGGAAGATATTGCGCGACGAGCCTTCGAGGAAGATGCCGCGCGCGTTATCGGCGATCAGGTTCGATTCGGCCGTGACGTCGTCGCACGCCTTGAGGAGCAGCCCGACGGACGCGAACCCGCGGTTGTGGAGGAATCGGTTCCGCCGGAAGACGATCCGGCGCGAGTACATGAGCGCCGCCCCGGCCGCACTGTTCTCGAACAGGTTGTCCTCGAAGCGGTTGTCGTCGGCGAACATGTAGTGGACGCCGTAGCGGAGGTCGCGGGCGGTGTTGCCCGTGATCACTCCGTTGGGAGACGACTGGATGTAGAGCCCGTCCCGGACGTCGCGGATCTGGTTGCTCGTGAGGCGGAACCCGTCCGTCGCGAACACGTGGATCCCGGATCCTTTCTCACCCGGCTCCTTGCCGGCGATGCCCCGGATGTCGCACCGCTCGACGACCGCGCCGTCGGCCTGGTGCAGGTAGATACCGAAGAGCGTGCCGGCGATCCGGCAGTCGCGGATCACCGCGTTCTCGGCGGCGACATGGATGCCCGACGTGTCGCGGCCGAGGTCTCCGCCTCCGCGTCCGTCGATGTCGAACCCCTCGAAGGTCACGCCGTTCGCGCGGATGCGTACGACGCTCTCCCTTCCGGAGCCCCGGAGGAGCGGCCGGCCCCGTCCGACGAGTCGCAGGGGCCGGTCGATGACGAGGTCTCCCTCGTAGGTCCCCTTCGGGACTTCGACCGTCGAGCCGGGGGAGGCGGCCTCCACCCGGGCCTGGAGCCGCCACACCTCGGCCGCGGCCGGCGGCGCGGCGACGAGACCCGCGTACGCGGCGGCCGCCAGGCAGAGAGCGGCCGCTTTTCTCACCCCGCCATCCGCCCGTCGCTCGCGAGCGCCGCGCGACTCTCCCTCCACGCAAGCCACAGCGCCGCGGCGAGCAGGACGGCGACGGCGGCGAGCGCGTAGGAGCCCGCCGCCGGATAGGAGTACACCTCGAAGTTCGCCAGCTTCTTGTGGCCGAACACCGGTGGCATGAAGGGGGGGACCTTGACGGCCGCGGTCGGCGCGAGGTCGTGTCCGTAGCGGTACAGCTTGTACCCGAACGACCAGAGCGAGAACGCGGCGAAGTAAGCGAAGACCACGAAGAGATCGACGAGCGTGGCGAGTTTCCCGAGGACCGCCGTTCGCAGCAGCAAGAGCGCGAGCGCCCCGATCACGAACGGCATCCACTTGAACTCCGTGAAGTCCTCGGCCACGAGGTCCTTCATCCCGATGTAATGGTTCAGGACGTTGATTTCCTTGATGTCCTGCCCGGCGTTGCCCCCTTCGAGCTTGTAGCTGTAGATGCCGAGCCGCAGCCCGTCGGGATACTGCGGCGCGAACATCGTGAGCTTCCAGAGCGGCAGGAGGTACGTCGGCACGAGAAGGAGCGCCGCGACCAGAAGAATCCCCCGCGGACCCAGGTCGAGGGGCAGGTTGAGGTAGCGGTTCGCGCGCTCGAAGAGGGTTTTCATTTCACGATCAGATAGCCCTGCATCTCCTGATGCAGAGCGGAACAGAAGTTCGTGCAGTAGTAGGGGAAGACGCCCGGCTTGTCCGCCCGGAAGGTCACCGTCTTCGTCTCACCCGGATCGACGACGATGTTGATGTTGTAGTCGAGGAGCCCGAAGCCATGCAGCTCGTCGGTCGTCTGTTCGATGTTCGTCAGCGCGACCTTCACGAGGTCGCCCCGATTCACCTCGATGGCGGTGGGGCTGATGGTCGACCGCACGAGGACGACCTTCGCGGTCACGTTCGAACCGCTGCGCGTGACGCCCGCGTCCTTGAGGTCCCAGATCGCGAGGGGGTTCTTGTTCTCCTCCTTCGGGTAGACCTCGATCGGCTTGATCTTGTCGGCTTTGACGATCTGCGCGTAGTGCGGCTCCGGCTCCGTGAATGCATCGAAGATGATCTTCATCTTCTCTTCGGTGATGTCGACGAGCTGGGAAGACTCCGGCTGCGACGGCCCGACCGAAAGATGCCGCCCGTGAGAGAGCTTGTTCAGACCCACGAGGTAGTTTCCGTCGGGCGAGACCGTGTCGCCTTCCGCCGCGGCGAGGTGTCCGATCGAGTACGACATGGGGACCTTGTCCACGACCTCCCAGGTGCCGAGCTTCCACTTCGCGATCGCCGAGTCCACGAACAGGGACGTGTACGCGAAGCCGTCCGGACCGAACTGGGTGTGGAGCGGGCCGAGCCCGACCGCGACCTCGGCGTCCTTGATCGACTCGTACTTCAGGACCGGGATGCCGTCCTCGTCGCCCGTGAAGTCCTTGTTGCGGATGGCGGTCTGGATCTTCTCGAAGTTGAAAGCGGTGGTGACCCCCTGGAGCTTGCCCGAGCCGATGATCCACTTGCCGTCGGGCGCGACGTCGACTCCGTGGGGCGACTTGCCGCACGGCAGGAAATAGACGATTCCCGGGACCTTCTTCGGGTCGAGCACCTTGACCCCGCCGATCATGTCTCCCTGGCCGGCGGCGATCGCTTTTTCCGCGGCCCTCCAGTCCACGGCGGCGATGTAGTCGCGGTCGCGCTGGGATGCCGTCACCTCGAGCTTTCCGGTGGCGCGCTCCGAGTTGTAGCAGGTGAAGAAGACCCAGCCGTCGGAGACCTTCTTGCCCGCGTCGCCCAGGTCGTAGTCGAAGGGCGGCATGAGGATTTCGAACCCCTGCGTCATCTCGCCGGTCTTCGGGTCGATCTTGACCGCGGCGACGACGCCCTTGTAGTCGGTGGCGTAGCTCTCGATCGGCGCGGTCGTACCCTTCGGGATCGGGATCGAGAATCGCGAGGCGAGGATCGCGTACTCGGTGTTGGGAGTGACGAAAGACGAGGCATGGTTGCCCGAGATGTTCGGCATCGGCCCGAAGATCTGCTTGGTCTTGAAGTCCCGCAGATCGACGCGGGCGATCCGCCCGTTCATCTCGTTGACGAAGAGCCAGCGGCCGTCGTAGTCGCCGTTGGTCTCCGAGAGCGCCGGGTGGTGGACGTCGCCCCAGGTGAACCCGTTCAGCATCGCCTTCGACTCGTCGTCGAAGCCATATCCCGTGGCCGGATACGGCGTGTACACCGGGATCGTCGAAAGGTGGCGCATCGAGGGCAGCCCGTACACGTAGATCTGCCCGGAGTGACCCCCGGAGGCGAACATGTAGTACTCGTCGAGATCGCCCGGCGCGACGTACGTCTTCTGCGCCGCGATCGCCAGATCCGACGAGCCGGCGGCGGCCTTCCCCTTGCCTTTGGGCGCCGACGGCGCGCAGCGCCCGACGAGGAGCGCCGTGACCAGGAGCGCGACCGCCACCGCGGCGGTCACGAGGGTCTTGCGAGAGAGTCTCATCCGGTCCTCCTTCTCAATAAAGACTCGTCAGTGGTGCTCGTGTTCGGCGCCCCGCTCGGGCTCTCCCGCGGCGCGGTAGAGCTCTTCGACCGAGTGGGCGAAACCGGCGTAGGCCTCGGTGAACGCGCGGCCCGCCTCGACGCTGTCGTCGGCGTGCCGCTTCGCTTCCAGGACGCGGGCGAATTGGCGGCGGACCGAATCGCCGGCGCGTTGCGAGATCAGGCGGACGAGCGCGTCGGCGGAACCCTCCTCGAGAGACCGGTCGACGGCGCGCACGGCGGGCCCCGGGTCCGTTCCGGCGGGCTTCAACCCCGTGTACGGCTCCCCCTCCTTTGCGCGGTGCACGCGCACCACGGTCTCGAAGAAGGAGCGGTCCGCGAGCTCCCGCGCCTCGGGGGAGAGGCCGCGCACCGCGAGCGTCTTCGCGAAGGCGGCGCGCACTTCCGGCTCCTCGGCCGGCCCGATCCACTTGAGGACGGGCGTCAGGTTCTTCTTTTCGATGGCGGTCCGGGCGTCGACCACGACGGGGCCGTCGAGGCTGTCGCAGTGGGCGAACGCGGCGCGCGGCAGGAAGGCGGCGAAGACGGCCGCCAGCAGGATCGGAACGAGTCGGCTTCTCGAGAACATCGAATGCTCCTTCATGGGGTCGCTGGTCCTCCGGACTGGGCCGCCGCCGCGCCGGCGGCTTTCTGTTTCTGGTGTTCGGCGAACGCCTCCCGCAGCTTCTGGACCGCGATGGCCTTCTCCTCGGGGGAGAGGATGATCTGGCGCGACAGCACGACCGCCATCGTCCCCGTGGGAGCGGCCAGGAAGTCGTCCACGGTGCGTCCGAAGCGCGACTGGACGTCCTCGACGGCGGTCGAGAGATCCGGTCCGATCTGCGCCGGGCTCTTCACGCCGAGGGCGGATACCGAGTGGCACACGAAGCAGCCGGTCTTCACGAACCAGGCTCCCGGCCCGGTCTCGATCCACTTCTCGGCGGCGACCTCTTCGGGCGTCGGCGGGTCGGTCCGAGGAACTCCCGGCCGGTAGTCGGCCGGGACCGGGGCGCGGCGCCAGGACAGCGTCAGCATCGCCAGGGCCTGCGCTTCCTTGGTGCTGAAGTGGAAGTTCGGCATCACGGTGTCGGGAACGAGCGCGCGCGGGTCCTTGAAGTGAGCGACGTGCCACGCGAACGCGGTCTTCTGGCCGGACAGCCGCCCGTACTCGTACTGTTCGGGCGCCTTGTCGCCGACCCAGGTCAGATCGGGACCGATCGTGCCGCCGCGCCCGTTGACGAAGTGGCAGGCCCGGCAACCCTTCTCCCGGACGAGCGCTTTGGCGAGGTTGATCGAGTCGGCGCCGGGAGTCTGCCGGTCGTACCGGTGGCACACGTTGCAGTTCATCTGCAGGAGGGCCTTCTTGTCGTCGACGATGGAGTACGCCTCGCCGAGCTCAGTTCCGAGGACGGGCTCCTCCCAGTGCTCGGCCGGAGCGTGGGCGTCTTCGACGTCGATCGCCCAACCCTGCCCCCCGTGGCACGAGGAGCAGCCGTACTTCTCGACCGGATGCGTCTTCAGGATCTCCGGCGGGTGCGTGCGGAACGGGTGCTCCGCCTTCTCGAATCCCTTCCAGAGCGCGGCCTGGTGGCAGGTGATGCAGCGGTCGGCCCGTCGCAGCTCCGCCACCCAGATCTGCTGCACGCCCGCCGGAATCGCTTTCGCGCGATCGGCGCCGAGCTTCTCGGCGACCTGACGGCGGAACTCGTGCTGGTACCAGCGCCAGTCGTGCTTCCGGTCGCTCCAGGCGAAGAGCACCGTCGAGACCACGAGCGCGACACCGACGGCCGCGAGCACCGGCCGGTCTTTCCGGGGAAACGGCGAGTCGGATCTCTTTTCCATGTCAGATCCTCGACGGCAGCTCCGGCCAGGGCTGCCAGGGCCAGTAGAAGTTCCAGTACGGACCGCGCAGGAAGGTCCCGACGACCGTCAGGAGCAGGATCGCGACGAGAATGGCGAGGAAGACGACGTTCTGGCGCCGCCGCGCCCGGTCGAACCAGACCCCGGTGGCGGCCGCGGGGGAGCGGTCGAGCCACGGCCAGACGGTCAGGAGCGCGATCAGGATCCCGGGAAGGACGACGCCCCCGATGAACGCCCCGTTGATGGTGAACCGTCCGATGTGGATGGTCGTGTCGGTCACGACCTCCTGGAGCCAGAGGAAGTACCAGGGCGCCTTGGCCGGGTTCGGCGTGATGAGCGGATTCGCCGGCTCCTCGAGCGGCGATCGGATGAATACCGAGAGGATCCCGACGACGGCGATCGTGCCGAGGACGACGATCGCCGCGCGGCGGGCGAGGTCCGGGACGGAGTTCACCGACTCTTCGCCCGATTCGACGGTCGCCGCGCGGATTCGCGGGGCCGTTCCGCGCGCGATCCCGAGCAGCGTGTAGGTCTTGGTCTTCGAGGGCGGCTTCTCGACCTTCCGGGCGGCGAGAGCGACGCGGTCGGCGGAAGCCAGGCCGCCGTCCTTGCGGATCCGCCACATGTGGTACGCGAAGAGAACGCCGAGGAGGCCCGGCAGGAAGAGCACGTGGAGCACGTAGAAGCGGATGAGCGTCGGCTGCTCGATCGTCCGTCCTCCGATCAGGAGCTCGCGGATGTTCGGGCCGATGGCCGGGACCGAGGACGCGATGTTGGTTCCGACCGTCACCGCCCAGTAGGCGAGCTGATCCCAGGGGAGGAGATATCCGGTAAAGGACAGGAAAAGAGTCAGCAGCAGCATCACGACGCCGAGCACCCAGTTCCACTGACGCCTCTGGCCCCCCCCGAGCGGGTTCTTGTAGGCGGCGGTGACGAAGACGCGGACGAGGTGGAGCGCCACGGCGATCACCATCAAGTGGGCCGAGATCCGGTGCACCGCGCGGATCCAGGAACCGAAAGTGACGACGTACTCGATGTCCTTGACCGACGCGTAGGCGCGCTCGACCGAAGGGATGTAGAGGAAGAGGAGCGGCAGCCCGGAGACCGTGAGGAGGAGCAGCAGCGCGGCCGAGACCGTCCCGAGCCAGAAGGAGTAGCTCCAGGCGAGCGAGGCCCGGTGCGTCTTCGCCGGGAACCAGTGGAGGAGGAAGTTCGAGACCACCGCGTCGCCCGCCTGGCGGTCGGAGTCGGGACGCCAGCTCCAGAGCCGCCGCGAGTGGAACCCGGGCGCCTCGGGAGCGGCGCCGGAGAAGGTCGCTTTCGTGGTCGGGGGATCGGTGCTCATGCGGCCTCCTTCACGCGAGCGTCAGCCGGAAGTCGCGTTCGACCTCGCGCGCGAGATCGACGACGAGCTGGCCGTCTTCGGGCGAGAGCGAGAGGTGGTACCAGGCGAGCGGCTTCGGGGCGGGGCCCGACACGTTCGTGCCGTCTCCCGCGTACTTCGACCCGTGGCAGGGGCAGAGGAAACGGTGCGTCAGGTTGAGGGACTGTCCCTCGACTGTCTTGATCTCGGGTTGCGGGAGCGCCTCGGCGCGGACCGTGCACCCCAGGTGCGTGCACACCGCCGACACGGCGTGGAAGGTGTTTCCTTTGCGGAAGACGAAAAGCCGTTCGTCGGGAAGGAACTTCAGCCCGTCGGAAAAGTCGCTCGGCGCGCCGAGCTTGACCGTGGTCGGCGCGTCGTAAGAGACGTTCGGCACGAGCGAGCGCATCGAGGCGACGGTCTGCGCTCCGAGCGCCGCGATGCCGCTGCCGATCCCGAGCTTCAGCAGGAAGTTGCGCCGGTCCTCTTTTTCGGTCATGGATCGCTCCTTCAGAATGCGGCGGCCGCGAACCGCTCCGTGATCGAGAACCTCTCCATCGTCATGGCGTCGGTCGGACAACGGATCGCGCAGAGGCCGCACCGGATGCACCGCTCGTCGTCCTTGACCATCGCCGACAGCGGGGCGCCCTCGAAAGCCTCCGCGCGTTCCGCCAGACGGCGCTTCTCCTCCTCGGGCAGGTCCAGCTCCTCGATTGGAACGAGCGCCAGGCAGTACTCGGGGCAGACGTCCACGCAGCGGCTGCAGAGGACGCACTTCTCGGGGTCGTAGATCGTCTGGACGTGACACACGAGGCATCGCGCCGCCTGGCGGCGCGCCTCGGTCTCGTCGTAGCCGGTCTCCACCTCCGAGATGCCCGTCCGCCGCGCCAGGTCGAGCGTCGGCGCGGCCCTCCGATCGAGGACCTCGAAGCCCGCGATCATCCGGTACCGGGACGTCGGGATCTTCTCGATCTCGAGCTCGGACTCGATCCGTCCCGCCTCGCGCGACAGGTACGAGTGAATGGACCGGGCGGCGCGCTTGCCGTTGGCGACCGCTTCGATCAGGTTGCGGGGGCCGAACGCGACGTCCCCTCCGGCGAAGATCCCCGACGCGGAGGTCGCGAGCGTCTCCGGGTCCACGCGGATCGAGCCGCCCGGCGTGAGGTCGATGCCGTCGCCCGGCTTCACGAAATCGAGGTCCGCGCGCTGGCCGATCGCCAGGATGCAGGCGTCGGCCGGGATCGTCTCGACGTCACCGTCGTCGTAGGTCGGGGAGAAGCGGCCGTTCGCGTCGAAGACCGAAGTGACCTTCCGGAGCGCGACGGCCTCGAGCCGAGACGCCCCCAGGAACTCCTTCGGGCCGCGACGGGTCACGAAGCGGATGCCCTCGTGCTTCGCCTCTTCGAACTCTTCGTGCCCCTGAGTGGTGCGGAGAACCGGCATCTCGTCGAAGCTCTCGAGCGAGACGATCGTCACCTCGGACGCCCCGCCCCGGACCGCCGCGCGCGCCGAGTCGAGCGCTTCCTTCACGCGGGCGTCCGCGGCCGCGGCGAGCTCGTCCTCGCCCGTCGCGAGGCGCAGCGCGGTCCGCGCGGCGTCGAACGCGACGAAGCCGCCGCCGATCACGACGACGCGCCGACCCAGGCTCATCCGGTAACCGCGGTTGACGTTCAGGAGGTAGTCGATCGCCTTCACGACCCCGTCCCGGTCCACGCCGGGAACCGCGAGGTCGCGGCCTTTCGACACGCCGACCGAGAGGAAGACCGCTTCGAATCCGAGCGCGCGGAGCTCGGCCAGCCCGAATTCGGAGGTCAGCGGCCGCCGGGTTTCGAGCGTGACCCCGAGCCCGCGCACCTTGTCGATCTCGGCGGCGAGGAGCGTCCGCGGCAGCCGGTACTCCGGGATGCCGAAACGCATCATCCCGCCCGCTTCCTCGGCCGCTTCGAAGACGGTCACCCCGTACCCCAGCAGCGCGAGGTCGGAGGCCGCGGAAAGCCCGGCCGGTCCGGCCCCGATCACGGCGACCTTCCGGCGCGCCGCGGGAGCCGAGCCCGGCGCCGGGTGCACCGGCAGGTGGCCCGGATAGCGGTTTCCCTCGCTCACGAGCTCCGAGAGAAGGCGGTCCTGGGTGTCCGGTCGGATGGACTCGACGCCGTATCGCTCGGTCACGAACCTCTTCAGCGCCCGGATCGAGATGGGCGCGTCGATCGACCCGCGCCGACAGGCGTCCTCACAGGGCGCCGCGCAGACCCGGCCGCAGACGGAGGCGAACGGGTTCGGCGCGCGGGCGACGAGGTAGGCGTCCTCGTATCTTTCGTCGGCGATGAGCTGGACGTAGCGCCCGGCGTCGGTCGCGACGGGACATCCCATCTGGCACTTGACCTGGGCCTTCCAGTGAGTGAGGTCGGGATAGCGAACCGCGAGCGTCATCGTCAGTCCAGGTGCGTGGTATCGCCGTCGGCCGTGCGGCCGGCGGCGCGGCGCGTTTCCTCGGCGGGGAACCGGTAGTGACCTCCGCGCGTGCGCGCGGCCTTCAAGAGCCCGAGCCGGGCCCATCGCGTGACCGTGGAAGGGGAGACTCCGAAGAGGCGCGAGACCTCCCCGCGGGAAAGGAAGACCGTCTCCGCCGGAGGGTCCGGCCCGCTTCGAATGACAACGCGCTTTTTCATCCTGCCGCCGGCGAAGAGCCTCCACCCCGGCGCCCGAGCCGCGCATGACCGGCGTCATATCGCCGGTCTCCTTTGCTACTTTTTGCTCTTTCGACCCGGTTGGTCAGATTCGCCCGCGAGAGCTTCCCGCGATCGCGGCCGACGCGAATGATGCAGGTGGATCAGGCGCCGCGCCGGCGCCCGTGCCGCCCGCCGGCTACTCGACCGTGATATCGGTCAGCCAGTAGCGGCCGTTTTCGACGTGCAGGGTCGCGCGGATCGTGGAGCCCTCGGCTGGCAGGCTGGCCGGTTCGCTGCCGCGTACCTCGAAAGCCATGCTCATCGGCTCCCAGAGACCCTCGACCCGCTCGTGGTCGACGGTGATCTTGTTTTCGGCCGCGTTCACCGAAACCACCTTGCCGCGCAGGGGATACGTCTTCTCGGCGGTCGCGGCCGGGGTGGCGGTCGCTTCGCCCCCGGCGGCCGCGGGCGTCTCCTGTCTTCGCGCGCACGCGGCGACGGCCGCGAGCACGCCGACGGCTGCAAACAGCCAGAGTCCGGATTTCATGACTCCTCCTTTCAGGTCCCCACCGCTTCGATCGGCCCGGGCGCCGGTTCCGGCGTGCGGGCCTTCTTCACGTCCGAGTGCCACTTCCAGAGCAGATACACCGGTGGATAGACCAGCAGCTCCATGAGGAACGACGTGAAGAGGCCGCCGATCATCGGGGCAGCGATCCGTTTCATCACGTCGGCTCCGGCGCCCGTCGAGAACATGATCGGCACGAGCCCGAAGAACGCGCACGCCACCGTCATGACCTTCGGGCGCACGCGCCGGACGGCCCCGTGAAGGATGGCTTCCTCGAGGTCCCGCCGGGTCTTCATCGCGCCGGCGGCCTTTCTCTCGTCGAAGGCGAGGTCGAGGTAGAGCAGCATGAAGACGCCGGTCTCCGCGTCGAGCCCGAGGAGCGCGATCAGGCCCACCCACACCCCGATCGAAATGTGGTACCCGAGCAGGTACAGGAGCCAGATCGCGCCGACCGCCGAGAACGGAACGGCGAGCAGCACGATGAACGTCTTGGGCAGCGACCGCGTGTTGGCGTAGAGGAGCGCGAAGATGAGGAAGAGCGTCACCGGGAGAACGACCGTCATCTTCTCGCGCACCCGCGCCATCGCCTCGTACTGCCCGCTCCAGACGAGCGCGTATCCGGTCGGAATGGTGAGACCCGCGGCGACCGCCTTCTTCGCGTCCTCGATGTAGCCGCCCAGGTCCCGGTGCTGCGTGTCGACGTCCACGTAGACGTAGCCGGAGAGGCGTCCGTTCTCGTCGCGGATCATCGCGGGGCCCTCGACGAGACGGATGTCGGCGAGCTGGCCGAGCGGGATCTGGGAGCCTCCCATCGAAGGAACGAGGACGCGCGCCAGCTCGGCCGGGTCGTCGCGCAGCTCCCGCGAGTAGCGCACGTTGACCGGATAGCGCTCGCGTTTTTCGATGGTCGTCGTGACGTTCTCCCCGCCGACCGCGGACATGATGACGTCCTGGACCTCCTTGACGGTCAGGCCGTGGCGCGCGATCTCGCGCCGGTTCAGGTCGAAGTCGACGAAGAAGCCGCCCGCGACCCGCTCTCCGTAAACGCTCCGGGTGCCCGGGACCGGCTGGAGGATCTGCTCCAGGCTGCGTCCGATCCGTTCGATCTCCGCCAGGTCCGAGCCGAAGACTTTGATGCCCACGGGCGTCCGCACGCCGGTCGTGAGCATGTCGATGCGGTTCTTGATCGGCATCGTCCAGGCGTTGGTCTGGCCCGGGAGAGTCAGGGCCTCGTTCATTTCGTTGACGAGCTCGTCCCACGAGATCGTCTCCGGCCAGAGCGGCCGCAGGACGGGCTTGACGAAGTCGGGAAGCCGGGACGAGTACCAGCGGTTGCGCGTCCGCCACTCCGACTGCGGTTTCAGAACGACGACCGTCTCCATCATCGAGAAGGGCGCCGGGTCGGTGGACGTCTCGGCGCGGCCGGCCTTTCCGAAGACCCGCTCGACCTCCGGGAACTGCCGGAGCAGGGCGTCCTGACGGCGCAGCAGGTCCGACGCCGCGGTCACCGAGATGCCGGGCAGGGTCGTCGGCATGTAGAGGATGGAGCCCTCGTTCAACGGGGGCATGAACTCGGACCCGAGCCTCCGGTAGGCCGGGATCGTGAGCAGGACCACGATGACCGCGAGCAGTATGACGGGGACCGGGTGGCGGAGCACGAACTTCGCGGGGGGCTCGTAGAGGCGGAAGAGGACCCGGGAGATCGGGTGCTTCTCCTCCGGATACATCCTGCCGACGAGGACGGTGTTGGCGACCCCGGCGAGCCAGCGGGGCCGGAACTCGTAGCGCTTCAGCCTGGTGAAGAGCAGCCGGATGGCGGGGTCGAGAGTGATCGCGAGGAACGCGGCGATCGCCATGGCGAAGTTCTTGGTGAAGGCGAGCGGGCGGAACAGGCGTCCCTCCTGCGCCTCGAGCGCGAAGACCGGCAGAAATGCGATGGCGATGACGAGCAGCGAGAAGAAGCTCGGACGGCCGACTTCCTGGATCGCGCCGATCAGGATTTCCTTGTAGTCCCCCTTCCGCCCGGTCGACTCCCAGATCTCCAGTTTCTTGTGCGCGTTCTCGACCACAACGACCGCGGCGTCCACGAGAGCTCCGATCGCAACCGCGATCCCGCCGAGCGACATGATGTTCGAGCTGATCCCGAAGAGTTGCATCGGGATGAACGAAAGGACGACCGCCGCCGGGATCGTCACGATCGGTATGACGGCGCTCGGAATGTGCCAGAGGAAGATCAGGATGACGAGCGAGACGATGATCATCTCCAGCACGAGCTCGTACTTCAGGGTGCGGATGGACTCCTCGATCAGAGTCGATCGGTCGTAGGTCGTCACGATCTCGACGCCCTCGGGCAGCGTCGGCTGGATCGCCTTGAGCCGCTCCTTGACCCGGCGGATCACGTTCATGGCGTTCTCGCCGTGACGCATGACGACGATGCCGGCGGCGACTTCGCCTTCTCCGTCGAGCTCCGCGACGCCCCGGCGCATCTCGGGCCCGAGCTCGACTCGCGCGACGTCCCGGACGCGGACGGGGATTCCGGCCTCGCTCCCCCTGATCACGATCTCCTCGATGTCGGCGACCGAACGGATGTACCCGCGCGCCCGGACCATGTACTCCGCGCCGCTCCACTCGATGAGGCGGCCGCCGACCTCGTTGTTCGAGTCCCGGATCGCTTCGGTGACCCGCATGAGCGGGATGCCGTAGGAGGCCAGCCGGTTGGGATCGACGCTGACCTGGTACTGGCGCACGAAGCCGCCGAGGCTCGCGACCTCCGCCACCCCCGGCACCGACTGCAGGTCGTACCGGATGCTCCAGTCCTGGATCGAACGCAGATCGGCGAGCGACTGTTTGCCCGTTCGGTCGACCAGCGCGTACTGGAAGATCCACCCGACGCCGGTGGCGTCCGGGCCGAGTTCGGTGCGGACGCCCTCCGGTAATCTCGGCTGGATCTTCGACAGGTACTCGAGCGTGCGGCTGCGCGCCCAGTACATGTCGGTACCCTCCTCGAAGATCACGTACACGTAGGAGAAGCCGAAATCGGAAAGACCGCGGATCGCTTTCACGCGCGGCGCTCCGAGCATTGCCGTGACGATCGGATAGGTGACCTGGTCTTCGATGATGTCGGGACTGCGGTCCCAGCGCGAGTACACGATCACCTGCGTGTCGGAGAGGTCCGGCAGTGCGTCCAGCGCGACGTTCGAGATCGACCACGCGCCCGCGAAGATCGCCGCGCCCGTGAGAGCGAGGACGATGAACCGGTTTCGCGCGGAGAAGGCGATGATTTTCTCGATCATGGGTGGCTCCGCTCAGTGGGAGTGACCGGAGTGATCGGGCGTCGGCGCCGGGGTCGGTTCGTGCCCCGCGTGTGGGTCGGGCGGCCGCGCGGGCGGGGCCGCGGCTTTCGGCTCGCGGCGCCTGCCCGGAGTCGAGGTCATGGACGGCTGCTCCGGGCCTGGGCTCGCTCGGGGAGCCGTCGCCGCGCCGTGCTCGTGTCCGACCGGCGGCGGCGAGAGGCCGGCGAGCGCCGACTTCAGCCTCGACTCCGAGTCGATCAGGAAATTCGCCTGGGTCACGACCTTCACTCCGGGCTCCAGCCCGCTCGCGATTTCCCAGTAGCCGTCGGTCTTCGTCCCGACCTGAACTTCTCGGGGCTCCAGGGCGCCGTCCTCTTTCACCACGAAGACGATCGACCGCGTGCCGGTCGAGAGCACGGCGGCCTCGGGCACGGCCACGACGCTGCCGAGCGACCTTTCGAGCACCACTTCCGCGAACATGTCGGGCTTCAACACGCCGTCGGGGTTGGCGAACTCGAGACGCACGGAGACCGTCCGCGTCTCGGGTTGCACGACGGGGGCGATGAACGTGACCTTGCCCGTCCATTCCCGGCCCGGCAGATAGGAGAGCGTCATGCGGCCCGTCTGCCCGACGCGCACGAACGCCGCCTCCGCCTCGTAGACGTCGGCCAGCACCCACAGCCGGGAGAGATCCGCGATCTCGAAGAGGCTCTCGGCCGGCATCACACGGGCTCCCCGGACGACGTTTTTCGCCGTGACGACCCCGGTGACGGGGGAGACGAGCGTCAGCGCCTTCCGCGGCTGGCCGGTCCTCTCGAGCCGGGCGATCTCCGCCGGCGGGATGTCCCAGAGGAGAAGGCGCTGCCGGGCGGACTCGTAGAGATCCGCGCCGCCGCGGGCGACGGCCGCGTTCCCGGAAGAAGAGAGCTGTCTCTTCGCCCGGGCCGCGAGCAGGTATTCCTGCTGGGTCGCGAGGAGCTCCGGGCTGTAGATCGAAAGGAGAGGCTCTCCCTTGCGGACGGGGCGGCCCGTGTAGTCCACCGGAAGGCTCTCGACCCAGCCCTCGAACTTCGCATGGACCCGGTGCAGGCGCCGCTCGTCGAACGCGACACGTCCCGCGGCCCGGATGGTCTTGACGAGATCACGCCGCTCGACGGTGCCGACCGCCACGCCGATTGCCCGCTGCCGGTCGGGCGCAAGAGTGAGCGCCGAGTACCCCTCGACCGACGACGCGGCCGCCGGGGCCCCCTCGTCCGCATAGACGGGGACGAGGTCCATTCCGCAGTCCGGCGCGATTCCCGGCTTGTCCGACTTGTACGCCGGGTGCATGGGATCGATCCAGTAGAGGACCTTGCGGCCCGACTCCGAACCGGCGGCGGGGGTCGAGGAAATGCCTCGCTCCGTGACGGCGGCGCTCTTTCCACGGTCTCCGTCCCGTGCAAGAACCGCGACGAGGACCGCCGCGAGAACGGCGGCGATGAGCCAGGGGAGCGTTGTCTTGAACGTCATTTCGGTCACCTCATCGGAGCGGAAGAGCTCATTGCGATGCCGGCGGCGTCGCCGGGAGGAGAGCTCGGGACAGCGGAAGGCATCGCGCCTCCCGGCTGCGGGTCGGCTTCGTCGATCGACACCCGCCACCCCTCGGACTCGGCCAGCCGCGCCAGGTAGACCGCCCGGTCGGAGAAGAGCGTATTGAGCGCCTCGAGAACGGTGACGAAGGGGACCTTCCCGGTCCGGTAACTCGCGACCGCGGACTCGAGCGAGAGCTGGTCCACCGGCAGCACGCCGTCGCGATAGAGCTTCGCGACCTGGAGCGCCGCGTTCAACGCCTCGTAGCGTTGCCTCGTCTGGAGCTCGAGCTCGAGCTCGACGGAGGAGACGCGGGACCGATCGGAGCGAAGCTCCGCTTCGGCCGCGGCGAGCCGCGGACGCTGGCGGGAGCCGGCATAGATCGGGAGCGTGATTCCGAGACCGACCTGCCACATGGGGTCGAGGTCCCCGCGATACATCGGGCCGGCGCTGACGCTGAAGTCGGGAAGGAAGTCCTTCCTCGCGAGCGAAACGCGGATGCGCCCCGCCTCGATCCCCCGCTCGAGAGCGGCGATCTCGGGGCTCCGCTCACGGACCGCGCGGAGCAGCGACCCGAGATCCGGCACCTCGCCGCGAAAATCGAGCCGCTCCGCCGTCTCGAGGAGGGCGTCCTGCGGGCGTGCCGTCATGCGGTTCAATTCCGCGCGGCGGTTGGCGACCCGCGCCGCCTGTTCCGCCCGCGCCTCGTCGAGGCGAAGGACCTCGACCTGGCTGCGCAGGACGTCCTGCTGAATGCCGAGTCCGACCGCGTACCGCTCCTGCACGACCGCGGAGATCTCCCGCCAGGATCGGCTGCGGTCCTCGATCAGCGAGAGGAGCGCCTGCGCCAGCAGGTATTCGTAGTAAGCGCGTCGGACCCGCGCTTCGACCGCGAGCCGCGTGCGGCCGACGGCTCCCACCCGGACCTCCTCGGCCCGCTGCCGTGCTTCTTCCCCCGCGAGACGGAGCTTCCCCGGCCAGGGAAGCGTCTGGGAGAACATCGCTCCGAGGAAGGTCATGTCCCGTTCCCCGAGCGTGATCGCCGTGCCGTCGTTCTGGTAGTTGAAGGACAGGTAGGGGTCCGGCAGCGTCCGGGCCGGAGCGATCCGGAAGCCGGCCGCCTCGGAGTCGGCGAGAGCCGCCGCGACGTCCGGGTTTTTCGCGAGCGCCTCGGCCACGAGCGCTTCGAGTGGCTCGTCGGGGAATGTCGCGCGCGCCGTCTGCGCGCGCAGCTCTCCCGGGCCCGCGACGGCGGCGAGCAGGAAGAGGCCTGCGATTGTGCGAATGGTCACCGGTCTTGCCTCCAGAGGTCCGGACGGACTCCGGACCGAAAAGGCGGACGACGTCCGCCGTTTCTCCTCAGGCGGAGACCGGGATCAGATCCGGAACTGGGAGTTCAGGAGGTGCGGGCGGGGAGGTCGGTCGACCCTCGGGCCGGCGTGGAAGTCCGGGCGTCCGGCCGGCGCGTCGGACAGCGGCGCCGACAGAGCCGGGGATGCCGCCGCAACGGGCGACACCGAAGCGGGCGGAGCCTGCGGCCGGTCGAGGGCTCTCTCGACCTTCGGCGCGCAGCCCGACGAGTCCTTCTCGGCGCAGCAGTCCATCGCCGGCGCGGAGAAGGCCGCGGGTTTCTCGCCCGGGAGGGCACAGCAGAAGAGCGGGTCGGCCAGGAGACCGCCCGCCACGAGGAGGAGCGCGAGAGCGAAGCCGGTCCGTTTCACGTTCGTGCCTCAGCCAAACTACGCGCCTCGCGGGGCCATTCCCTGATGCCGACGCATCATCGGAATCGGGCTCAGTCCCGGCCGAGCTTCAGCTTCACGAACTCCCCCACCAGGATGGACGCCGGGTAGAAGACCTCCTCCTCCTGCTGGGCGTGGAGGATCACCTTCTGCGCCAGGGTCGCGTAGCCTTCGTGCCTCTCCTTCAAGGCCGCCTGGAGGAGCTGGCGAAGGGCCGCGACGATCAGGGTATGGTCGTGCAGCATGCGCGGCATCTCCGCCTTGAGCGTCTCGGTCTTGGACAGGATGCGTTCCATGTCGGGCGTGAACTCCCCGCGGGCGAGCCGGGGCAGGAGCTTCAACGGGGGCCGGGCGAGCTCCTCCTCCATGACCATGTGAGGCGCGAGGACCTTGAGCACTTCGCGCGCGGCATCCGCGGTTTCCCCCCCGATTCGGGTGGCCCGCTCGAACTCCGCGCGCAACAATCCGTGCTCGATCTTCGTCGCTTCGTTCGGGTCCATTTCGTTCATCAGTACCTCATTCTCGTCTCAGTCTACCCATCGCGCCAGGAACAGGTTCGTTTCGCGACCCGTCGGGTTTGCCCGATTCGATCCCCAGACGAGCCATTTCCCGTCCGGGGAAAACTGCGGGAAGCCGTCGAACCCGGCCGCCGTCGTCACGCGCTCCGCTGCACCGCCGGCCTTCGCGACCAGCCACAGGTCGAACTCCCTTCCGTCGGAGGATCCGGCGTTCGAGCTGTAGATGATCCGCTTGCCGTCCGGGTGGAAATACGGACAGAAGTTCGCCGCGCCGTTCGAAGTGAGCGGGCGCGCGTCCGTGCCGTCGCTCTTCGCGACGTAGATCTCGAGCGCGCTCGGGCGCACGAGCCCCTTCGACAGGAGCTCGCGGAAATCGGAGAGCGCGGCCCCGGTCGGGCGGCTCGCCCTCCAGACGATCTCGGAGCAGTCGGGGCTGTAGAACGCGCCGCCGTCGTATCCGGGCGCGTTCGTCAGGCGCCGGACCGCGCCGGCCTCCGACATCTCGTAGAGGTCGAGGTCTCCGTCGCGCGCCGACGTGAAGACGAGCTTGCCGCCTTTCGGGCACCACGTCGCCTCCGCGTCGTAGCCGGGCGTTTCGGTCAGGCGGCGCGGCCGCGACCCGTCCGGCATCGCTTCGTAGAGATCGAAGCTCTCGTACACCGCCCAGACGTATCCCTTCGAGCGGTCGGGCGGCGGGGGACACTCGGCTCCCGCGGCCTCGGTCGAGGCATACACGATCCGATCGCCCGACGGAAAGCGGAAGTAGCCGCACGTGGTCCTTCCCTTTCCGCTCGACACGCGCTTCGTCTCTCCGGTGGCGAGATCGAGCACGTACTGCTGGTCGCACGCCGCGCCGGGAGGAGTGGATTGGTAGATGAGCTTCGATCCGTCCGGGGAGAAGTACGCCTCGGCGTTCTCTCCGCCGAACGTGAGCTGCCGGACGTCGGTGAGCCGGCGCTCGCCGTCGAACCGCGGCTCGAACGGCTTGCCCGCGCCGAAAGCGGACGGCTTTCCGGCCGGCGGCGTCGGCGTCGGCGGCGGCGCCGCATGACCCGGGCTGGCGGCGCCCGGCTCCGCGCCGCTTCGCGAACCGAGCGTCGCGCGCAGCGTGAGGCGCTCGCCCCCGCGCAGCACGACGACGTCGATCGTGTCCCCGGGTTTGTTGTCCTGCAGCGCGAACGTCATGTCGTAGAGGTTCTCGATCTTCGTTCCGGCCATCTCGACGATCCGATCCCCGCCGCGGATGCCCGCGCGATCCGCGGGCCCGCCGGGCCGCACGTCCCCGAGCAGCACACCGCCTTTCGTGTCCTCCATCGCGCGGTAGTCCGGAATCGTTCCGAGGTAAGCGCCGTAACCCCGGCTGTCCCCCTGCATCGCCGGAGCGGCCGCCGCCACCGCGTACGTCGGGGTCAGCTTCCCGAGGGCGAGCTGCTCACCCAGGCGCGCGGTCAGTTCCGCGACCCGCGCCCCACCCGCGAAGTTGACCGAGTCCGCGTCGTCTTCGGGCGTGTGATAGCGATCGTGCGCGCCCGTGAAGAGGTGGACCACCGGGATCTTCACCGCGTAGAAGCTCGTCTGGTCCGACGGGCCGTAGCCGTCCCCCTTCGACGTGAGCTTCAAGCCCAGCGGTTTTGCGGCCGAGTCGAGCGCCGCCGTCCACTCCGGCGCCGATTCCGCGCCGAACGCGATCAGCTGGTCGTCGCGCAGTTGCCCCACCATGT
>DATIBN010000092.1:0-15744 GCA_035457525.1 Thermoanaerobaculia bacterium
GCCGGCGGCTCTTCCCGGAGGATCGCGGCCATGGTCTCCACGTCCGAGTCGGCCTTGAAGGCACGCTCTCCGTACGCGAGCTCGTAGAGGATCGTCCCGAACGAGAAGATGTCCGTGCGGTGATCGGCGGTCTGCCCCCGGACCTGCTCGGGCGACATGTACCCCACGGTCCCGAGAATCGTCCCCGGCTTCGTGCGCGCGACCGTCGGCGCCTCGGCCGCCCCCTCGGCTTCCCCCAATGCATCCCGCCGCGCGAGGCCGAAGTCGAGGATCTTCACGTGCCCGTCCGTCCTCACGAAGACGTTCTCCGGTTTCAGGTCGCGATGGACGATTCCACGGCCGTGCGCGGCGGCGAGACCGCTTGCGACCTCGCGGGCGTAGGAAATCGCCTTCCGAAGCGAGACCGTACCGGAGTTCAGACGATCGCGGAGGGTCTCTCCCTCGAGCAGCTCGGTGACGGCGTAGGAAACCCCGCCGTCTTTCCCCACGTCGTGGATCGCGAGGATGTTCGGATGCGACAGGGCCGCCACGAGCTTCGCCTCCCGCTCGAAGCGCGAGAGCGCCTCGGGGTCCCCCTGGATCGACTCCGGGAGAACCTTGACCGCGACGTCGCGCTCGAGACGGGTGTCCCGCGCCCGATAGACCTCGCCCATCCCTCCCGCGCCGAGCGGCGCGACGATCTCGTAGGGGCCGAGCCGTGAGCCGGGCGTCAGTGGCACCCGGGGAGCTTATCGTTCCGGGACCCGGGGCTAACCGTCGCCCGACGCCAGGTAGTCCCTCACCTTCTGCATGTCCTCCCAAACGTCACGCTTGTGCCGGGGCGAGCGCAGCAGGAACGCGGGGTGATACGTCGGCATGACGCGCGCGCCATGCGCGACGTGCCACCGTCCGCGCAGCTGGGAGATGGGCTCGTTCGTCCGGAGCAGAGATCGTCCCGCCGAGGCGCCGAGCGTCACGATGGCGCGCGGAGACACCAGCCGGATCTGTTCCTCGAGGAACGGACGACACGCGGCGATCTCGTCGGGCTCGGGGTCCCGGTTGTTCGGCGGGCGGCAGAGAACGGTGTTCACGATGTACACGTCCTGACGCGTCGTTCCCATCGCCTCGATGATCTTGGTGAGGAGCTGCCCCGCCGCCCCGACGAACGGAAGACCCTGCTCGTCCTCCTCGCGGCCGGGCGCCTCGCCGATGAACATCAGTTCCGCTTTCGGATTGCCCTGGCCGAACACGATGTTCGTGCGTCCGCCGGCGAGCTTGCAGCGCGGGCAACCGGCCACGAACTGCGCCAGCGAGGGAAGGTCGGCCATCGAGCCGGCGACGAGGACCGGCGGCCCGCTGACGTAGATCTCCGAGAAACCGAGATCGCGGAAGTATTCGAGCCCTTCCGCGAGAGGGTTCAAGATCCGGCCCGGGCCTTCGGACCCGGTCCGGGAACGGAGAGTCGGGCGCTCCGGACTCTTCCGACCGCATCCCAGATCCGGTCGGCCACTTCCCGCTTCGAGCGGCGGGAGACGGTCTCGCTCGCGCCGTCGCGGGTGAGGAGCAGGACCTCGTTCTCCGGCGAGTCGAAGCCGACGTCGGAGCGGCCAACGTCGTTCACGACGACCAGGTCCGCGCCCTTCGACTCCATCTTGCGGCGGCCGCGCGTCTCAAGGTTTTCGGTCTCGGCGGCGAACGCCACGACGGTCTGCCCCTTGCGGAGCGGAGCGATCTCGCGGAGGAGATCGCGGCCCGGCGCGAGACGCACGCTGATCTCTCCTTCCTCCCGATGGAGTCTCTCGGGACTCTCCTCCGGGATGAAGTCGGCGACCGCCGCGGCCATCGCGAGGACGTCGCAATCCGGAAACTCGGCCCGGAGCAGGTTCTCGAGCTCCGTCGCGGTCTCGAAGGATACGAACCGCATCCCCTCCGGCCGCGCCAGTCCGGTCGGTCCCGAGAGGAGAGTCACCTTTGCACCCCGATCGCGGGCGGACTCGGCGAGCGCGTAACCCATCCGTCCGCTCGAACGGTTCGACACGAAGCGGATGGGGTCGAGCCGCTCGCGGGTCGGCCCGGCGGTCACGAGCACCGAGAGCCCTTCGAGATCCCGGCGCGCCGACGTCGCGAGAGCGATCGCCTCCTCGGCGATCTCCTCGGGCTCCGCCATCCGGCCGGCGCCCTCCCGACCGGAGGCCAGGAAACCCGTGCCGGGTCCGACGAACCGCGCGCCGCGCGCTCCGAGGAGCTCGAGGTTGCGCCGGGTCGCGGGATGCTCCCACATGCGGGTCTCCATCGCCGGAGCGACGAGCACCGGGCCGCGGTGGACGAGGAAGTACGTCGTCAGGAAGTCGTCGGCGAGCCCGTTGGCGAGACGGGCGATCGTGTGCGCGGTGGCCGGCGCCACGACGAGAACGTCGGTCCAGTCGGCGAGCTCGACGTGATCGACGGCGGGCGCCGCGCCGCTTCCGAAAACCTCGAGGTAGACCTCGTGCTTCGAAAGGACGGCGAACGTCAGCGGCGCGACGAACTCGCGAGCGGCCCGGGTCATCGCGACGCGGACCTCGGCGCCGCGCTCGACGAGTCGGCGGACCAGGTCCGCCGACTTGTAGGCGGCAATGCCTCCGGAGACCCCGAGAAGAACGTGCGGCTGCCGATTCACCGACGCCCCGGGGGTTTGGGGGACCGAAGGTCCCCCGCGACCGTTCATGTTCAGTCGAGGGAAGAAACCGGCTCTTCTTCCTCTTCCATCTCGGCCTCGCCGGCGCTCTCCTCCGCGGGCTCGAGGACGCCCCCCTCCTCGCCGTAGTCCCAGCGAATCTGGTTGTCCTCGAACTCCTCGGCGGCGAGGCGGGTCGGCTTCATGGGCCGGTCGCTCGCGATCTTCGGGCGGGCGCCCCGCATGAGCTGCTCGGCGCGGCGCGCGATCAACAGGACGAGTCGGAACTTGCTGTCCACCCCGTCGGGAATGGTCTGGATCATCGTTCGAAGTCCCTTTCAGCGGAATTCGCGGAAGACCCGCTCGAGGCGTGTCTTCTGCCGGGCGTAGGTGACACGGGCGGCCCGAACGACGGATTGTAACTCAAGAGTGGCCCGATCCACGTCATCGTTCACGATAACGTACTGAAAATACTTGGCCTTCCGGACTTCCGACCGGGCGGTTCGAAGCCTCCGCCGGATCTCCGCCTCCTCCTCGTCCCCCCGGTCGAGCCCCCGTTTCCTCAGCCGCTCTTCGAGCTCGTCCGGGTCGGGCGGGACGATGAAGATCGAGACGGCCCGGGGGTAGGAGCGGCGGATGTCGCGGGCCCCCTGGACGTCGATGTCGAGAACGACGTCCTCTCCCCGGACGAGCCGGGGAAGGACCTCCGCGCGCGACGTGCCGTAGCGTCGTCCGTGGACGAGGTTGTGCTCCAGGAACGCCCGCCGCCGGACCATCTTCTGGAACTGCTCGTCCGAGACGAAGTGGTACTCCCGGCCGTCCCTCTCCCCCGCGCGCCGGGGTCGCGTCGTGTGTGACACCGAGAAATGCAACGGCTCGCCGGGAGGGTCCGCGATCAGCCGTTGGATGAGGGTCGTCTTTCCGCCCCCCGACGGCGACGCCACGATGAAGAGGTTCCCGCGGGGCCGCCTCGTCATTCGACGTTCTGCACCTGCTCGCGGATCTTCTCGATCTCCGACTTCATGTCGAGCACCTCACGGATGATCTGGAGGTCGCGCCCCTTCGACCCGAGCGTGTTCAGCTCGCGGAGGATCTCCTGCGCGAGGAAGTCGAGCTTCTTGCCCACGGGCTCCCGGGACGAACCGAGGAGGGACCGGAACTGGGCGAGGTGGCCCTCGAGGCGCTGGAGCTCTTCCGAGACGTCGGAACGGTCGGCGGCCAGCGCGGCCTCCTGTTCCAGCCGACCGGGATCGAGACCCGGTTCCGCGAGGAGCGACCGCAGGCGCTCCTTCAGATTCTCGAGGACCCGTCCCACGATTTCGCCCCGCCGCTCCGAGAGCTGCTGCAGACGCTTCTCGAGGAACCCGATCCGCTCCGCGAGATCGGAGGCGACCAGCGCGCCTTCGGCCTCGCGCATCGCGACCAGCGAGCGTGCGGCTTCGCCCGCAATTTCTTCCAGGGCGGCGACGTCCTCCTCCGTGAATCCGTCGACGGCGCTCTCGACCGAGAAGATCTGGGGAATCGTCAGGAGGTCGCGGGCTTCCAGACGGCCGGCCACCGGATACTTCTGGGAGAGCGCACGGAACCTCGCGATCAGCGCTTCGAGCAGTCCCTCGTCGATCGTGATCGCGGTCGGCGCCGGAGTGGCGCGCCGGAGGCGCAGGGAGACCTCCACCTTGCCCCGGGCGACGTGGCGGGTGAAGACCCGCCGCAGCACGGGCTCCAGGTCGAGCTCCTGTTCGCGCACCTTGACGTTCAGATCGAGGAAGCGGTGGTTGACGCTGCGCGCGACGACCTCGGCGCTCCAGTCCTCGCCGACGTTTCCCTTCGCGCGGCCGAAGCCGGTCATGCTCCGGATCACGATCGGGCCTCCGCCGGGACCTCGGTCTCGACGAAGTACTGCATGTCGTGGAGCCTGCGGTACAGACCGTTGCGAGTCAAGAGCTCGGCGTGCGTTCCCGACTCGACCAACCGGCCCCGGTCGAGCACGAGGATCCGGTCGGCGCGACGCACGGTCGAGAGCCGGTGCGCGATGACGAGCGTCGTCCTCCCCTCCATGAGGTTCGTCAGGGCCGACGCCACGAGCGCTTCCGACTCCGAGTCGAGCTGGGACGTCGCTTCGTCGAGGATCAATATCGGAGCGTCCTTGAACAGGGCGCGGGCGATCGCGAGCCGCTGCTTCTGACCGCCGGAGAGCCGTCCGGCGTCCTCCCCCAGCCGGGTGTCGTACCCCTCGGGCAGCCGCTCCAGGAACTCGTCGGCGAAGGCGGCGCGGGCGGCGGCGCGGATCTCCTCCTCGGGTGCGCCCGGCCGGCCGTACGCGACGTTCTCCCGCGCGGTCGTGTCGAAGAGGACCGTGTCCTGCGTGACGATGCCGATCTGGCCGCGAAGTGACGCGAGCGACGCTTCCTTCAGGTCCACCCCGTCGAACGTGATCCGCCCCCGGGTCGGGTCGTACAACCGGGGCAGAAGGTTGACGAGAGTCGTCTTGCCGGCGCCGGAGGGACCCACGATCGCCACGGTCTCTCCCCGGCGGATCGTCAGGTCGATGTCGGTGAGGACGACTTCTTCGTTTCCGTATCGGAACGAGACGTTCTCGTACCGGATCGCGTTCGCGAACGGCGGCAGCTCCCGCGCACCGGGTTTCTCGGTGATTTCGGCCGGCGCATCGATCAGCTCGAAGATCCGCCGGGCCGAGGAGAGCGCCAGCTGCAGCGCCATGTTGACCTTCGTCACGTCCTTCAGAGGCTTGTACAGCATCATGAGCGCCGCGAGAAAAGAGATGAGGCCGCCGACCGACATGCCTCCGGCCCGGATCACCCCCGCGGCGTAGACGAAGATCGCGGAGAGACCGAGGCCCGCGATCACTTCCATCATCGGCGAGTTCAGGGCCTGGATCCTCACCGTCTTCCGAGTCACCCGGAAATAGCGGTCGTTGGCGCGGGCGAACCGCTCCGCTTCGAACGGCTCCATCCCGTAGGTCTTGATGACCCGGTGGCCGCGGAGCGTTTCCGAGAGCAGGGCGCCCATCTCGCCGATCCGCTCGCGCGAGGAGAAGGTCGTGCGCCGCAGGCGCCGGGTGACCTCGACGATCGGCAGGAGCAGGACGGGCGCGAGCAGGAGCACGAAGAGAGAGAGCTTCGCGTTCAGCGAAACGACGTAGACGAGCACGAGCACGATCGTCACGGCGCCCTGGACGAAGTCCGCGAGGCGCGTACCGAACGCCGACTGAATGAGCTCGACGTCGGAGAGGAGCCGGGAGAGGAGGTCGCCCGTCGTCGAGCGCGAGTAGAAGCTGGCCGATTGTCCGAGGAGCTTCGAGTACGCGTCGCGGCGCAGGTCCCGCACCATCGACAGGCCGATGCCGTTGAAAGCGAACTCGGAGAAGTAGGAAAAGACGTTCTTGGAGACGAGCGCGAGGAGCAGCAGGAGCGGGACGGCCAGCCGGACGGGGACTCCGGCCGCCTCCGACGCCTGCCGCGCTCCCGCGTAGAGGGAATCGAGCCAGCGGACGAATCCCGCCGCCTTCTCCGGCGCCGCCCCGAGTCCGGGCAGCGACGACGAGGCGCCGGCGCCGAGGACGTCGTCGATGATCTTGGTCAGCAGGTAGAGAAGGAGGACCGTCGAAAACGAGACGATCCCCATCGCGAGCAGCGCCGCGGCCGCGCGACCGCGGTAGGGCCGGAAATACCCGAGCAGCCGGCGCAGCGTAGTCGCCGTCTTCACTGCCCCGCCGACCGCCGCCGTTCCCACGGCTCGAGGACCTCGAGAACCGCATCCGCCGCCCGTTCGCTCCCCCCGGGAGGGCCGAGCTGGCGGGCGACGCGCGCCAGCGCGAACCGCATCTTCGCGAGGTCTCCGGGCGAGCCGAGGAGCGCGGCCGCCTCCTTTTCCAGGCGCGCGGCGTGGAACTGTTCCTGGATCAGCTCCGGGACGACGGCCTCGCCCGCGACGATGTTCACGAGCGAGATCCACGGCACCTTCACGAGACGCTTGCCGATCGCGTAGCTCGCCGCCGACGTCCGATAGACGACGATCATCGGCGTTCCGCAGAGCGCGGTCTCGAGTGTCGCCGTTCCCGACGCGACGATGGCGAGATCCGCCGAGGCGATGAGCGAGTGGCGTCCGGAAGCCACCAACGGGAACCCGCGCTCGGCGGCGCCCTCGAACAGGGCCTCCGGCAGCGCCGGGGCCCGGACCACCGCGACCTCGAGGTCGAACCGGCGCGCGAGCGAGTCCGCCGCCTGGAGCATCGGTCGCCAGTGCCGGCGGACCTCGGCCACCCGGCTCCCCGGCAGCAGGACGAGACGGTGCTTCTCCTTGTGCGTCGGCGCCGGCTCTGTCTCGAGAGATTCGCGAACGTCGTCGACGAGGGGATGTCCCGCGCACACGGCGTCGGCGCCGAGCGCCCGGTAGATTTCCGTCTCGAACGGGAAGAGAGTGACGATGCGCCGCGCCATCTTCGCGATCGAGCGGGCGCGGCCCGGCCTCCACGCCCAGACCTGTGGGCTCACGTAGTAGACGAGAGGCACGCCGTCGCGGTGAAGGCGGCGCGCCAGGATCCCGTTGAAGTCGGGGAAGTCGATCAGCACGGCGCCGTCCGGCGCGAATCTCCGAGCCGCGCCGCGCATTCGCGCGAGCGCCCGCGAGAGAGCGGGGAGCTTTTCGAAGACCTCGAAAACGCCGACGACCGCGAGCTTCTCGGAGCGGACGATCCGGCGGAGTCCCGCACGCTCCAGCCGGTCTCCCCCCATCCCGAAGGCGGTCAGGTCGGGGCGCCGGCGTTTCAACGCATCGAGCAGACGAGCGCCGTGCAGATCGCCGGAAGCTTCTCCCGCGGAAATGAGGAGGTTCATTCTTCCCCTGTCATCCGGATGCCGTCGACACTGTCATTCTGAGCCCCGAAGGGGCGAAGAATCCCTCCCTATTATGGAGAGATCTCTCGCTGCGCTCGGGATGACAGGAAGGGGGAGCTCACGACGGGAACGGGTACATCAGCCACGCGACCGCGAGGCCGCCGAGCACGAGCGCGGCGAGCAGGATCCCGAAGAGCCGCAGCCGCTGACGGGGCTCGTCCCGCCACAGCAGCGCGAAGAAGAGCGACACGAGCAGAGCGTACGCCGTCATGATCAGGAAGTGGTCGGCCGGGAGGATCGCGGCGATCACTTCTTCCCCGCAGCGATGTCCCACGCGTCGAGCATGAGGAGCAGGTTCATCAGGCCGGCGGTCAACAGGAACGCGCAGCCGTATTCATAGGTCGGCGCGAGGATCGTTCCTCCCGGGTTGTCGGAGAGGAACCGCGCGGCGAGGTTGAGCAATCCCGCGCCGGAGACGGCGAAGGTGGCGAGGATCGTCAGGGGCTGGGTCCGATCGATCGTGTAGAGCCTTCCCTCGAACGAGATCCCGAGGAGGAAGGTCGCGGTGACGATGGCGGCGTAGGCGAGCGCGGTCTTCCGGCGCCCGAGGTAGAAGTGGCCGAGCCCCGGGAAGATCCACGCCAGGAGCGCGGCGACTGCCGGGTGAACGCGGGCCCGCACGACTTGCGCGCTCATCGGCCCGCCTCCGCGAACAGGGGCGCCAGGCGCGCGAGCGTGACCCGCGGCTCCTCCGGCACGACCCGCGTGTCGCCCGCGACCGTCATGAAGTTCGTGTCCCCCTTCCAGCGGGGAACGAGGTGCACGTGGTAGTGGTCGGAGATGCCGGCTCCCGCGGCGGAGCCCAGGTTGACACCCACGTTCAGTCCGTCCGTCTTATAGGCGTCGGCGAGGATCCGCTCGCCGGCGGCCACGGTGCCGATGAGCTCCTGCAGCGTCGCCTCGTCCGAGTCGCCGATGCGGGCATGGTGATCGTACGGAGCGATCATGACGTGGCCGTTGGTGTAGGGGTAACGGTTCAAGATCACGAAAACCCTTCGGCCGCGGTAAACGACGAGGGACTCCCGGTCGTCCTTCGACGCCGCCGCCAGGCAGAAGATGCAACCCTCGGATTTCTCGGCCACGAGGTACTCGTAACGCCAGGGAGCGAAGAGGACTTCCGGCATTCGTGGCTCCCGGCTTTCAGGTCTCGGCGGGGAGCGGCCCGGCTCCCGGAGACGCCGACAGCGGATCGCTACTTATTGATCAGCTCCTTGAGCTCTTTGCCGGGTTTGAAGTACGGGATCTTCTTGGCGGGGACGGAGACCTTGACGCCCGTCTTGGGATTGCGGCCAATCCGGGCGCCGCGCTCCCGCAGTCGGAACGAACCGAAGCCTCGCAGCTCGATCTTCTGGCCCTGCTTCAGGGAGCGGATGATCGCCTCGAAGATCGTGTCGACGATCCCCTCGGCCTGCTTCTTCGTGACGTCCGTCGCGACCGCCACGCGCTCGATCAGTTCGGCCTTCGTCATCGCGACTCCTCCCGGTCCGCCGGAGAGAGGAACTACGCCTTGGGCTCTTCGGTCTTCTTACGCGTGCGCCGCTTCTTCGGGGCCTCCTCGACTTCGGCCGGCTCGGCCGCTTCGGGCGCGGCGGCCGCTGCGACCGGAGCTTCCGGGACGGCTTCCGGGACGACTTCCGGGACGGCTTCCGCGACGGCCTCCGGCACGGCTTCCGGGGGTGGCGCCGCCGACGCTTCGGGCGCGCCGAGCGGCTGTCCCGCGTCGTCGAGCCCCGAGAGGCCGACCTTCATCTCACCGTCGTCGATCCGCAGAATCCGCACGCGGATCGCGTCCCCCTCGTTGTAGTGCTCCTGGGGTTTCGCGCCGCGGGCAAGGGCGGTCTCCGAGACGTGCATGAGGCCCTCGACCAGCCCCTCGATCTGAACGAAGACGCCGAAGTCGGCGATGCGCGACACGACCCCCTCGACCACTTCGCCCGGCTGATGGCGCTCCCGGAACGTCTGAAACTCGTTGGGCTGAAATTCCTTGATGGAGAGGGAGATCCGACGGTTCTCCTCATCGATCGAGGTGATGATCGCCTCGACGTCGTCCCCTTTCTTCAGAACCTCCGAAGGGTGCTTGATCCGCTTCGTCCAGGACATGTCGGAGACGTGGACGAGCCCGTCCACGCCCTCCTCGATCTCGACGAACGCCCCGAAATCCGTGAGGTTGCGGACCTTGCCCTGCACGCGGCTGCCGATCGCGTACTTGTGGAGAACCGACTCCCACGGGTCCGGCAGCGTGTCCTTGAGCGACAGCGAGATCCGGCGGGCGTCGGGGTTGACGTCGGAGACCACCGCCTCGACCTGGTCTCCCGGCGAGACCAGCTTCGAGGGGTTCTTGACCTTCTTCGACCACGACATCTCCGAGACGTGGACGAGGCCTTCGACACCCTCCTCGAGCTCGACGAACGCGCCGTAGTCGGTCACGTTGGTCACGCGGCCGCTGACCCGCGACCCGGCCGGGTACTTGCCCGGCACGTGGACCCACGGGTCTTCGGTGAGCTGTTTCGTGCCGAGCGAGACGCGCTCGGTCTCGCGGTCGAACTTGAGCACGACGACGTCGATCTCATCGCCCACCTTGACGAGGTCCGACGGGTGGTTCACGCGCCCCCACGACATGTCGGTCACGTGGAGGAGCCCGTCCAGGCCGCCGAGGTCCACGAACGCGCCGTAGTCCGTGAGGTTTTTGACCGTCCCCCGGAGCACGCGGCCCTCTTCGAGCAACTGCAGGGTTTCGCGCTTGCGCGCTTCCTGCTCGATCTCGACGACGGCTTTCCGCGACAGGACGATGTTCCCGCGCTTCTTGTCGACGGAGATGACCTTGAAGTCGAGCTCCTTTCCGCGGAGCGACTCCAGGTTCTTGACCGGCTTGACGTCCACCAGCGAACCGGGCAGGAACGCCTTGACGCCGATGTCCACGGCCAGGCCCCCCTTGATCCGGTCGATGACGCGGCCCCGGACGGTCGAGCCCGATCGGTAGGACCGCTCGACCTCGTCCCAGACCTTCATCTTCTCGGCCTTGTCCTTGGAGAGGACGACGTAGCCGTTCTGATCCTCCGTCCGCTCGAGGAGCACGTCGACCGTATCTCCCTCGTGGACAGTCACGTTGCCGGAGAAGTCGGTGAACTCGGCCAGGGAGATGATCCCTTCGGACTTGTAGCCGATGTCCACGATCACCTCCGAAGGCGTGATCGCGAGGACGCGTCCCCGGATGATCTGGCCTTCCTGGAGGTTCTTGAACGAGTTTTCGTACTGAGCCAGCAGGTGCTCGTACTCCTGCGGCGAGAGTTCCTCTTCGGTCTGCATCGGTTCGGTCTGACGACCCCCTTTATCGAATTCACCCGGCATGGAACAGGGATGACCCCCTCATAAGTCTCTGAAAACGCGAAATATACTTTGCTGCGTCGCGGGCAGTCAACCCGAGGCGCTTCGGCGAGATCAGCAAAGAGGCGTCAGGCTAAAGCCTGACCCCGCGTTTTGGCACGATCAACAAAGAGGGGTCAGGCTAAAGCCTGACCCCGCGATCTTATGCGCTCTTCCAATTCCGACACGATCTCTTCAATGCCTCGCCGGCCCGTATCCACGACCGTATAGGTCGGATCGAGGGTCAGCGGGGAGTCCGCCCGGGTCGAGTCGGCGTGGTCACGGAGCTCGATTTCCTGCCGGACCGCCTCCACGGGCTGCGGGGTCCCGCGCAGGGCGAGCTCGCGGGCCCGGCGCTCGGCGCGGACGTCGATCGGCGCCGTCAGGAAGAACTTGTGCGGGGTGTCGGGGAAGACGCGCGTCCCGATGTCGCGGCCCTCGAGGACGCCTCCCCTCTCGCCGGCGAGATGGCGCTGCTTCTCGACCAGGCGGCGGCGGACCGCCGGAATCGCGGAGACAGCCGAGGCGTAAAGGGACATCTCCGGAAGCCGGATCGCCTCCGAGACGTCACGGCCGTCGAGCAGGATGCGGGTCGCGTCGCCGGAGACGTCGAGGTCGATCGACGCCCGCTCGGCGATCGCGGCGACCGCCTCCGGGTCCATCACGGGCAGGGCGATCCCGTGCTCCCGCGCGGCGAGGCCGACGGCGCGGTACATCGCTCCCGTGTCGATGTAGGGAACTCCGAGACGGCGGGCGAGGGCGCGCGCCACCGTGGACTTACCGGCGCCCGACGGTCCGTCGATGGCGACGATCGGGGGACTCAACGCCCCCGCCCGACCGCTCGCAGCCGCTCGACCTCCCCGGGCGAGAGCGAACGCCAGGCTCCCGTGGGAAGGCGGTCGTCGCGGATCGGGCCGATTGCCACGCGCTTCAACTTCGACACGGGATGCCCGATCGCCTCGAACATCCGGCGGATCTGCCGGGTGCGCCCCTCGCGCAGCACGACGCGGAACCACGTGTTTCCTTCCCCGGCGCGGGCGGTCGTCGAGATGCGCTCGATCTCCGCCGCGCGCGTCGGCCTTCCGTCGAGCGGGATGCCCCGGCGCAGGCGCTGGAGGTCCTTTTCGCCCGGGACGCCCGAGACCTTCACGCGGTACTCCTTGGAACAGCCGGTCGAGGGGTGCGTCACGTGGCGCGCGAGCTCGCCGTCGTCGGTCAGGAGAAGCAGGCCCTCGGTCTGAACGTCGAGACGGCCGGCCGGCTTCACCCGGCCGCGCAGCGAGGGCGGAAGGAGATCGAGAACGGTGTTGCGCGCCGCGGGATCGTCCACGGTCGTGACGTATCCCTTCGGCTTGTTCAGGAGAACGTACGCCCGCGGCCCTCGACGCGGTTGGACGCGCTTGCCGTCGACGCGCACCGCGTCACGGTCGGGATCGGCCCGGTCCCCCAGGGAGACGACCTGGCCGTTGACCTGCACGCGGCCCTCACGGATCCACTCCTCGGCCTCGCGGCGCGACGCGAGCCCGGCGTCGGCGAGGATCTTCTGTACGCGCACGGGCGCCACGGGTCAATCGTCCTCGTCTTCTTCTTCTTCTTCTTCTTCTTCTTCTTCTTCTTCCGTTTCGCCTTCCGCTTCGCTCTCCTCCTCGTCCCCGTCGTCCCCGGAGACGGCCGCGGCCGCGAGGGGCGCCGGAGTCCCGCCGGGCTCGGGGGTCGCCTCGGCGGTCGCCGCCAGGTCCTCGTCGAGCTCCTCGGGCTTCGGAAGGTCCTCGAGCTCGTTCAGCCCGAAGCGCACGAGGAACTCCCGGGTCGTTCGGTACAGGAAGGGCGTCCCGACGACCGCCTTCCGTCCGGCGGTCGTGACGAGCTTCTTTTCGAGGAGGGTCGTCAGAACGCTCGAGGAGTTGACGCCCCGGATGTCCTGGATCTCCGGCAGCGTGATCGGCTGACGGTAGGCGATGATCGCCAGGGTCTCGAGCGCGGCGAGCGAGAGGCGGCTTCGCTCGGTGACCTCGTGGTATTTGCGCAGAAGCGAGTCGTGCTCGGGGCGCGTGACGTAGCGCCAGCCCCCGGCGACCCGCTCGAGCCGCACCCCCCGCAGCGGAACGTCCGCCTCCTCGGCGAGCGCCGCGAGTGCGGCCGCGACCGCCGCGGGCTCCGCGTCGAGCGCTTCGACCAGCTCCGCTTCGCGCACGGGCCGCGGCGAGGAGAAAAGGAGGGCCTCGAGCGCCGGGCGGAGGCGGCGGATGCTCGACTCGCGTGGAGGCCGCTCCGGAGTCTTTTCGGCGTCGGCCGCGGTGCCTTCCTCCATCACCGGTAAGTATCCCGCACGTCCGCCGCAGTGAACGCGAGGTCGGTGCGGGTCACGTGGATCTCGCCGAAGGCGGCCTTCTGGAACGCGCGGGCCACGCCGAGGCGGATGAGCTCCAGGAAGGCGAGGAAAGCGGTGACGGCCTCGGCGCGGAACTGGAACTCGCCGAAGAACTCCAGGAGCGGGATCGTGCGGCGCTCGTCCAGGCGGGCGAGGAGCTGCTCCATCTTCTCGCGGACCGAGAAACGCTGGTGGTGGATCTCGAGCGCCGCCGGATGCGCGAGCCGATACCGCTCGGTCGCCTGGCGGAAGGCGCCGATGAGGTCGAAGAGCGACACCTCGAGAGTCTCCCCGTCGGGAGACGGCGGCAGGGCGGTCGGGGGGCGCGGCCAGAGTCCCGCCCGCAGGGCGTCGACCTCGTGCAGGTTCTCGGCGGCCTCCTTGTAGCGCTGGTATTCGAGGAGCCGCCGCTGGAGGTCCTCGAGAGGGCTTTCCTCCGGCTCCCCCGGGGCGCGGGGCAGCAGCATCCGGGACTTGATGTAGATGAGCTCCGCCGCCATCGCCACGTACTCGGACGCGACGTCGAGGTCGAGCTCGCGCATCGTGTCGAGGTAGGCCGTGTACTGCTCCGTGATCTCGGCGATGGGGATGTCCGTGATCGACACCTCGTTGACGCGGATCAGGTGCAGGAGCAGGTCGAAGGGCCCCGAGAACGCCGGGATGCTGATGGGGGGAAGGGCGCGCTCGGCCGTTTCGTCGGTCATCACTTCACGGCTCTGGGCTCAACTTGACCGCTTCCCGCACCCGCTCCATCGTCTCCTCGGCCACGGCGCGGGCGGCCTGGTCCCCGGCGTGCAGCACGTCCCGGACGACGTCGCCCGGCGCCGCCAGGATCTCGGCCCGTTTCTGGCGGAACGGCTCCAGGGCCGGGTTCATGTTGGAGATCAGGTGCTTCTTGCAATCGACGCAGCCGCGGGCCGCGGTCCGGCACTCGCGGTCGACGATCGCGACCTCCTCGGGCGGCGAGAAGAGGACGTGGAAGGGGAAGAGATTGCAGTTCTCGGGAGTCCCCGGATCCTGCCGCCGGACGCGGGCGGGGTCCGTGACCATGGCCATGACCTTTTCGCGCACGCTCTCGGGCGCCTCGGTGACGCCGATCGTGTTGTTGTACGACTTGGACATCTTGCGTCCGTCCACGCCGTTGACCTTCGGCGTCGGGGTGAAGAGCGCCTTCGGCTCCGGGAACACTTCTCCGTAGAAGCCGTTGAAGCGGCGGACGATTTCGCGGCAGATTTCGAGGTGGCTCGCCTGGTCCTCCCCCACCGGGACGAAGTTCGCGCGGTAGAGCGCGATGTCCGCGGTCATCAAGACCGGGTACCCCAGGAACCCGTGCGTCGCGAGGTCACGTGAGCGGAGCGCTTCGATCTGATCCTTGTACGTCGGGACGCGCTCCAGCCAGCCGAGCGGCGTGATCATGGAGAAGTAGAGCGCGAGCTCCGCGTGCTGCGGAACGCGCGACTGAAGGAAGACCGTCGCGCGCTGCGGGTCCATCCCGACGGCCAGCCAGTCGAGCACGGCGTCCCGCGTGAACCCGGCGAGCGCCGAGGTGTCGGCATAGTCGGTCGTGAGGGCGTGCAGATCCGCGACGAAGAAGAAGCACCGGTATTTTCCGGAGTTCTGGAGGTCGACCCAGTTCCGGACGGCGCCGAAGTAGTTTCCGAGGTGGACGCGGCCGGTCGGCCGGAGGCCCGAGAGGACGACGGGCTCGCTCAAGCGATCCCGCCGAACACGAACCCGTACACGGCGGAGATGACCGGCCGGAAGATCCGCGTCAACATCCCGCTCCACAGGAGGAGGATCAGGAGCAGAAAGCCGAAAGGGGCGATCGTCATGTACGCGCGGGCCACGGAGCCGCCGAAGACCGAGATCACGACGCCGCTTCCGTCGAGCGGAGGGATGGGAATCAGGTTGAAGACGGCGAGCAGCACGTTCACGACCGCGAACTGGAAGAGCACGTAGGTGACGGGCGCGAGCGCGCCGGAGGAGAAATGGTCCCCCTGGATGGCGAGCGCGAGGTCCACGATCGCCCTCGGAGCCGACTGCTTGATCACGAGGAGCGCCGCCAGAGCGATGGCCGCGAGAAGGAAGTTCGAGAGGGGGCCCGCCGCGGAGACGACGAGGTTCGCGAGCCGCGGGTTGCGCGTCCTCGAGAGGTTGACGGGGGTCGGCTTCGCGGCGCCGAAGATGAGCCGTCCCGAAGAGAGGATGTACATGAGCGCCGGTAGGAGCACGCTGTTGACCGGGTCCAGGTGCCGCAGGGGGTTCAGGCTGATCCGGCCGAGGTCGCGGGCGGTCGTGTCGCCGAACTTGAGCGCCGCCCACGCGTGCGCCGACTCGTGAAACGAGATGGCGAACAGGATGACGGCGAGCTGGATCGCGAAGTCGACGATCTTGAACGCCACGGAGGCAATATAACCGAGGCCGGAAACCGCCAAACCTTTGGTCCGGCAGGGCGAAAC
>DATIBN010000093.1:0-6171 GCA_035457525.1 Thermoanaerobaculia bacterium
CATGAACTACGTCTACGACCCGAAGATCGCGGCGCAGATCGCGGCGTATGTGAACTATGTCTCGCCGGTCAAGGGCGCAAAGGCCGAAGCGACGAAGCTCGACCCGGAGCTGGCCAACAACCCGCTGATCTTCCCCGACGAGGACACGCTTTCGAAGGTCGTCATCTTCGACAGCAAGGCGCTCACGAACCAGGACTACCTCGAGAAGTGGCAGAGCCTCATCGGGGCGTAACGGCTTGACCTGGCTGCATCGTCACCGAGGGCTGGTCCCGTACCTCCTGCTGGCCCCCGGGCTGGCGTGGCTCGCGGTCTTCTTCGTCGTCCCGCTCGCGTTCCTCGCGTACCAGTCCCTGCAGAGCGGGTCGTTCGACTTCGGCTACGACTTCTCGTGGCAGGCCAGCAACTACTGGGACGCGATCTCCCGGTACAAGGACCACCTGATCCGGTCCTTCGTCTACGCCGGGCTCGCGACCGCGATCGCGCTCGTCGTCTCCTATCCCCTGGCCTACTGGATCGCGTTCCGCGGCGGCCGCTGGAAGAACCTCTTCCTGCTGATGATCATCGCGCCGTTCTTCGTCACCTACCTGATCCGGACCCTCGCGTGGCAGACGATCCTCGCGGACGAGGGGATGGTCGTCGGGATCCTCCGTGACCTGCACATCCTCGACTCGGACGGGCGGCTCCTCGCGACCTCGACGGCGGTCGTCGCTGGGATCACCTACAACTTCCTCCCCTTCATGGCGCTGCCGCTCTACGTGGCGCTGGAGTCCATCGATCCCCGGCTGATCGAGGCGGCGCAGGACCTCTACGCGAGCCGTGCGAAGGCCTTCCTCCGCGTCACCCTGCCGCTGTCGCTGCCGGGCGTCTTCGCGGGCACGCTCCTGACCTTCATCCCGGCCGCCGGCGACTTCATCAACGCCCAGCTGCTCGGGACGCCGAAGCAGCACATGATCGGCAACGTCATCCAGTCGAAGTTCCTCGAGCTGATCGACTATCCCGCGGCGGCGGCGCTCTCGTTCGTGCTGATGGGGATCATCCTTTTCGGCGTGATCGTCTACAGCCGCGCGCTCGGATCGGAGCGGCTGACGGGATGAGCTTCGCCGCGATCCGCCACCACGCGTTGACGGTCTACGCGATCGGCGCCTTCGCCTACCTGCTGCTGCCGATCGCCGTCGTGATCGCGTTCTCGTTCAACGACCCGAAGGGGCGCTTCAACTACGTCTGGCAGGGATTCACGCTCGACCAGTGGCGCAACTGGGACGCCGTGCCCGGGCTCCGCGACTCGATCGTGCTCTCCATCCAGATCGCCGCGATCTCGAGCTTCGTCGCCACCGCGCTGGGGACGCTGATCGCGCTCGCGCTGGTGCGGCACCGGTTCGTCGGCCGCGGCCCCACGAACTTCCTGATCTTCCTCCCGATGTCGACGCCGGAGATCGTCCTCGGCGCGTCGCTGCTCGCGCTCTTCCTCAACCTGCAGTTCGCGACCGGCTTCACGACGATCGCGATCTCGCACATCATGTTCAACATCAGCTACGTCGTCGTGACGGTGAAGGCGCGGCTCGTCGGCTTCGACCGCCACCTCGAAGAGGCCGCGATGGACCTGGGCGCGGGCCCCTGGACGACGTTCCGGAAGGTCACGCTGCCGCTGATCGCGCCGGCGATCCTGGCCGGGCTCTTCCTCGCCTTCGCGCTCTCGGTCGACGACTTCGTGATCACGTACTTCAACGCAGGCTCCGAGGTGACGTTCCCCCTCTTCGTCTGGGGCGCGGCGCGGATCGGAGCGCCTCCGCAGGTGAACGTGATCGGGACGGCGATCTTCGTCATCGCCCTCGCGGCGATGGCGGCGAACATCTTCATCCAGACCCGGCGCGGCCGGCAGGCGAAAGGAGCCGCATGAGCACGGACCTCCAGCAGCAAGCACGCGAGCACCTCTGGCTGCACTTCACCCGCATGGGCGGCTACATGGAGGACGAGATCCCGATCATCGTCCGGGGAGAGGGCTGCTACCTCGAGGACTCGAAGGGCAACCGGTACCTCGACGCGCTCGCCGGGCTCTTCGCCGTCAACGTCGGGTACTCGTTCGGGGACGAGATCGGCCGGGCGGCCCACGAGCAGATGAAGGAGCTGCCGTTCTACACGAACTGGTCGTACGCCCACCCGCGCGCGATCGAGCTCGCCGCCACCGTGGCCGAGCTCGCGCCCGGAGATCTCGGTCGCGTCTTCTTCTGCTCCGGCGGCTCCGAGGCCGTGGAGTCGGCCTGGAAGCTCGCGCGGCAGCATTACGCGGCGCGCGGCGAGCACCGGCGTGCCGAGGCCGTCCACCGGATGATCGCCGGCGGCCGGGTCGAGGAGCAGCCGGTCCACGAACGCCGTTGGAAGGCGATCTCTCGCCACATCGCCTACCACGGGACGACGATGGGCGCCCGGTCGATCAACGGAATCCCGGCGCTCCGCGACCCGTTCGAGCCGCTCGTGCCGGAAGTCGCCCACGTCCGGAACACGAACCGCTACCACCGGCCGCAGGAGGAGACGGAGGAGGAGTTCACGGCGCTCCTGCTCGAGGAGCTCGAGCACACGATCGAGTCGCTCGGCGCCGAGACCGTCGCGCTCGTGATCATGGAGCCCGTGCAGAACGCCGGCGGGGCGTTCACGCCGCCGACCGGCTACTGGCGCGGCGTGCGCGAGCTCTGCGACCGCTACGGCATCCTGCTGTGCGCCGACGAGGTGATCACCGGCTTCGGGCGCCTCGGCCACTGGTTCGGCTCCGAGCGGTACGACATCCGGCCGGACCTGCTCACGATGGCGAAGGGGCTCTCCTCCGCCTACGGCGCGATCGGCGGCGTCGTCGCCAGCGATCGCGTGATGGAGCCGTTCATGAAGGGATCGTCGATGTACGCGCACGGGATCACGTTCGGCGGGCACCCCGTCATGTGCGCGATCGCGCTCAAGAACATCGAGATCATGAAGCGGGAGCGGATCGTCGAGCACGTGAAGGAGAACGAGGACCGCTTCCGCGACACGCTCGCGCAGCTGCTCGACCTTCCGATCGTCGGCGACCTCCGCGGGACCGGCTTCTTCTACGCGCTCGAGCTCGTGAAGGACAAGGAGACGCGGGAGACGTTCACCGACGAGGAGTGCGAATGGCTCCTTCGCGGGTTCCTCTCCCCCCGCCTCTTCGCCGCGGGGCTGATCTGCCGGGCCGACGACCGCGGGGACCCGGTGATCCAGATCTCGCCGCCGCTCGTTGCCGGACCGGAGGAGTTCGACCGCATCACGTCGATCCTCGGCGAGACGCTGGGCGAGGCGTGGGCAGAGCTCGACCGCGGCCGCGCGCTAGCGAAGGCGTAGCTCGAAGTAGGTCGTCCCGTGGACCGGGTTCGGGCGGTAGGCCTCGATCTCCTCGAAGCCGAGCGAGCGGTAGAGGCCGCGCGCTGCCGTCATCGACGGCAGGGTGTCGAGCCGCATCGAGTCGTAGCCGGCGGCGCGGCCGGCCTCGACGATCGCCTCTGCGAGGCGCCGCCCGAGGCCGCGTCCGTGAAACGCCGGACGGAGGTAGAGCCGCTTCATCTCGCACACGCCCGGCTCGTAGGGCCGGAGCGCCACGCACCCCGCCGGCTCGTCGCCGTCGAGCGCGAGCAGCAGGCGGCCGGCGGGCGGCGCATAGTCGCCGGGAAGGGTTGCGAGCTCGCGTTCGAAGTCCTGGAACGAGAGGTCGACCTCGAGCGAGTCCGCGTATTCGGCGAAGAGCGCCCGGACCGCCGGGAGGCGGTCGTCGGAATGGCCGTCCACGATCCGGATGCCCACGCGCCTCGCACGTTAGCCCCCTCCCGGTTTGTCACTTCTGCGGCTGATGTGACAATGAGCAGGTGACCGAAACCGTCGACGTCCTTGCGGGAGCGCGCGGGGCCGCGTCGCGCCAGGCGTGGCGCGAGGCGTTCGAGGCGTACGCGGCGCTCGACGAGGCGAGCCTGACGCCCGCCGACCTGGAGCACTACGGGGAGGCGGCCTGGTGGACGGGCAGGCTCCGCGAGGCGATCGCCCTCCGCGAGCGCGCGTACACGGCGTTCGCGGGCGCCGGTGAGAAGGTGGCGGCGGCGCGCGTCGCGCTCACGCTCTCCTGGGACGAGTCCAACCGCGGTGCCTTCTCCGTCGCGCACGGGTGGTTCTCCACGGCGCAGCGCCTGCTCGAGGGCGAGGAGGAGTCCGTGGAGCACGGGCGCATCGCGCTGACACGGGCGGTGAACGCGATGTTCGCGGAGGGCAACTACCCGGCCGCGATCGAGGATTTCGACCGCGCCTTCGAGATCGCCGGCCGGTTCGGCGACCGGGACACGCAGATGCTGGCGCTCGTCGCGAAGGGGCGTGCCCTCGTCAAGAGCGGCGAGATCGAGCAGGGTCTCCAGCTCATCGACGAGGGAACCGTCGCGGCGGTGAGCGGGGAGCTGCAGCCGTACTCCACCACGCTCGTCTACTGCATGACGATCAGCTCCTGTCACGACCTCGGTGACTTCCGCCGGGCGGCGGAGTGGACGGAGGCCGCGAACCGCTGGTGCGACCGCCTCGACGTCACGGGCTTCCCCGGCGCTTGCCGCATCCACCGCGCCGAGATCATGCGACTCCGGGGCGACCTGGAGGCGGCCGAGAAGGTCGCCACTGCCGCCTGCGAGGAGCTCGCCGACTTCGAGCGGTACATCACCTCGAGCGGGTACTACGAGATCGGCGAGATCCGGCGCCGGCTCGGCGACCTGGACGCCGCCGAGGAGGCGTACCGGCGCGCGGACGAGCTCGGAGGCGATCCCCAGCCGGGCCTGGCGCTGCTCCGGCTCGCGGAGGGCAAGCTCGACGCGGCGGTCGCGGGGATCACCCGCACGCTCGGCGAGGTGCAGGAGACGCCTGGCCGCCTGCGGCGCCTTCCGGCCCAGGTGGAGATCGCCGTCGCGGCCGGCGACCTGAAGACGGCGCGGAAGGCGGCGTCGGAGCTCGAGGGGCTGGTCGACTCGTACAAGATCGGCGCGCGCCGCGCTCCGGCCTTCGACGCCACCGTCCACATCGCCGCCGGCCGGATCGCCCTCGCGGAGGGCGACACCGACGAGGCGGTTCGGCGCCTCCGCGACGCGCGCGACGGCTGGAGGGAGGTCGGTGCGCCGTTCGAGACGGCGCAGGCGCGTCTCCTCCTCGGCGTCGCCTTCCGTCGCGGCGGCGACGAGCACGCGGCCACGGCCGAGCTCGAGGCGGCGCACGCAGCCTTCGAGCGCATCGGCGCGCGTCGCGATGCCGAGCGCGCCGCCGAGCTCCTCGGCCGCCAGCAGACGCGCCGGACCTTCCTCTTCACCGACATCGTCGGCTCGACGAGGCTCCTCGAGACGCTCGGTAACGACAAGTGGAGAAAGCTGCTCGCGCGCCACAACGAGCTGGTCGCGGAGGGGATCGCCGGGACCGGCGGCGAGGTCGTCCAGCAGACCGGGGACGGCTTCTTCGCGGTCTTCACCACGCCGAGAGCCGCGCTGGAGGCGGCGATCGCGATCCAGCGTGCGCTCGAAGGCGAGATCGTCGCGCCCGACGTCCGGATCGGCGTCCACACCGGAGCGGCGTTCGAGGACGACGCAGGGTCGAACGGCTACGGCGGGGAGGCCGTGCACATCGCGTCGCGCATCGGCAGCGCGGCGGGCGCCGGCGAGATCCTGGCGAGCCGCGAGGCGCTCGACGGCGCCGGCACGGGATTCCGCGTCTCGGAGCCGCGCTCGGAGAGCCTCAAGGGGTTCGAGCAGCCGGTGGACGTGGTCGCCGTCGACTGGCGCTAGCGCGGCTCAGGACGTGCGCGCGGCCGAGAGGCCGAGCACGACGAAGACCGAGCCGGTCACCCAGCGCTTGACCCCGAGGTACCAGGGGCTCCGCTTCAGCCACGCGCCCGCCGTCCCTGCCGCGAGCGCCCACAGCGAGTCCGACGACAGGGCGATCAGGACGAAGACGAGGCCGAGGGCGAGGATCTGGAGCGGCACGGCCGCCGCGTCCGGGTCGACGAACTGCGGCAGGAACGCAACGAAGAACAGCGCCGTCTTCGGGTTCAGGACGTTGACGACGACGCCGTTCCGGAACAGTCGCCTCCGTGACCGCGGCACCCGGACGAGATCGTTCTCGACCACCTCGCGCGTGAGCATCCGCCGGATCCCG
>DATIBN010000094.1:0-9905 GCA_035457525.1 Thermoanaerobaculia bacterium
CGGGTCAGACGATCGAGAAGGCCGACGTGCTCAACACCGAGTTCGGTCTGCTCGACCCCTCGGCGGCGGGCCTGCGGATCCACCCGGCCGGGCCCGCGCAGCTCGTCGTCTCGACGCGCACGTTCGTCGAAAAGTTCGGCGGGACCTTCGGCTTCTACATCCCGGGCATCGCGACATCGAACGCCACGGCGATCGGGCTCGGGACCGGGCGGGTCGCCGCGATCCAGCTCGACCAGTCGAGCGCGGCGACGGCCTCGCGCTCGAACTTCGGGTTCGCCGAGGTCGGCGGGGCGGACGTGCTCGTGCGCGTCACCGCGAAGAGCGGCGAGACCGGCGCGGTGCTCGGATTCAAGAGCTACTTCGTGCCGGCGAACACCTCCTTCCAGGCGAGCGTGACGGACATTCTCGGGCCGGGATCCTTCGCCTCGAACATCTACCTGCAGTTCGAGCTCGACGGCGGCGCGGGGAGGATCCTGGCGTACGGCGTGGCCGTGGACAACACGTCCGGCGACGCGATCTACGTGCCGGCTTCGCGGGAGCCCTGAGCCCGAGAACGGGAAACGGAAACGGGAAACGAAAGGCCGCGGCAAACCGCGGCCTTTTTCTTCGGCGACCGGCCGCCCGCCCGTACCGAACACGGAACCCACGCGCTAGAATCGGCCCCGACCCATGTCGGCCGAGGCCCCCTCTACGGCGAAACCCTCCGGTGTCCTGAAGCCCTGGCAGCGTCGGCTCTACCGGCTGCTCCTGATCCCGCTCGGCGTCATGGCCGCGAACGCGATCTTCCTCGTCGCGTTCACCCGAGACACCGCATTCTTCTACGCGATGCTGCTGACGCACCTTGCGCTCGGCATCGCGATCGCCATCCCGTTCTTCGTCTTCGCCATCACGCACGCGAGGCGCATGATCCGCATGTGGAACAAGCGGGCGAAGATCGCCGGTCTCGCGATCTTCACTCTCGCGATCGTCTGCGTATCGACCGGGCTCTTTCTGACGTTTCGCGGGGCGACCATCCCCAACCGCGCCGTCTGGGTCGCGCACGTCGCCGCGGTCCCCCTCGCCCTCGTCGCCTTCATCCTCCACCGGCGGGCCCACACCCACCAGCTCCAGTTCAAGAGGCTCTACGCGTGGGGGGCCGGCGTCGCGATCTTCCTGGGAGCGATGACCCTCGCTGCGAAGCTCGAGAAGCCGCCGAAGCGAATCGTCAACACCAACGGCGACACGGTCTTTTTTCCCTCGTCCTCGGAGACCTTCGACCAGGGTCTCCTGAACGGCTACAAGCTCGCGGCGAACGAGTACTGCAAGGAGTGCCACCCGGATTCCTTCCACCAGTGGGAGCGCTCGGCGCACCGCTTCTCGTCGTTCAACAACCCGTTCTATCGGAAGAGCGTCGAGCTCATGGCGGACCAGGTCGGCCGCGAGCGGACGAAGTGGTGCTCGGGATGTCACGATCCGGTCGTTCTCTTCACCGGCCAGATGGGCGCCGCGACGCAGGCGAAGTTCTCCTACGACTCGTTCGAGGCGCAGCAGGGCTTGACGTGCATGTCGTGCCACTCGATCGTCGAGGTCAAGGACGTCCGGGGCAACGGTTCCTACGTCATCGAGGAGTCCAAGCAGTATCCGTTCGCGTTCTCAAAGAACGAGACCCTCCGCGCGATCAACCGGCTCCTCATCCGCATGGAGCCTTCGCTCCATCGGAAGACGTTCTTGAAGCCGGTTCACCGCACGCCCGAGTTCTGCTCGTCGTGCCACAAGGTCGCACTCATCCCGGCGTTGAACGACTACCGCTGGATGCGGGGACAGAACCACTACGACACCTGGTACGACTCGGGCGTCTCCGGTCGGGCCGTCCGTTCCTTCTACGATCCTCCGAAGGCGAAGGCGTGCCGAGACTGTCACCTGCCGCCCTTCAAGTCCGTCGAGTTCGGAAACCGGGGGGGTTACCTGCACGACCACCTCTTCCCGGCGGCGAACACGGCGCTCCCCTTCATCCGTAAAGACGCCGCGACGACCGAACGGATCCAGAAGTTCCTCCAGGACAAGGTGCTCACCGTCGACCTCTTCGCGATCCGTCGCGGGGACGAGATCGCGGTCCTGGGTGGCGAGCCGCCGGAGGTCGTCCCGGGAGAGCTTCTCGACGTCGAGGTCGTCGTCCGCACCCGCGGCGTCGGCCACCCCTACACCAACGGCACGGCGGACTCGAACGAGACGTGGGTTTCGTTCGCCGGCAGAGCCGCGGGGCGCCCGTTCTTCGAGAGCGGCGTCCTCGACGCCTCCGACCGCCTGGATCCCGCGGCCGACCGTCTCTCCGCCTACGTCGTCGATCACGACGGCCGGTACATGGACCGGCGGCAGCCGCAGGACATCCACACGACGCTCTACAGCAACCAGATCGGGCCCGGGGCCGCGCGCGTCGTTCACTACCGCGTCCGGGTTCCCGAAGACGCGCGGGGATCCGTCGCGCTCTCCGCCGGCGTGCACTACCGGAAGTTCAGCCGCGACTACACGACGTTCTCACTCGGCGCGGCGCATCCGTCACTACCGGTCACGACGCTCGCGAGCGACGTCGTCGTGCTGCCTGTCAGAGGCGCGGGGCGGGAAACGGGAAACGGGAAACGGGAAACGAAACGGGGGAACACGGATCCACCGTGGCTGCGCTGGAACGACTACGGGATCGGGCTCTTCCTCCAGGGGGACCTGAAGGGAGCGTCGCGAGCCTGGACGCGCGTCGCCGAGCTCGCGCCCGACAAGCCGGATGGGCCGCTCAATCGCGCCCGCGCCGAGATCGCGGAGGGACGGCTCGCCGACGCGACCGCTTCGCTCGCCGCCGCCGAGAAGATCCGGCCCGGCTGGGGCAAGACCGCCTTCTTCCGGTCCATCGTGGCCCGCGATGAGGGTCGTCTCGAGGACGCCGAGCGCGACCTGCGCGCGGTCCTCGCGAAGTTCCCGCTCGACCGCGTCGCGTGGAACTCCCTCGGCGGCGTTCTCTGGCTCGCCGGCCGATTCCCGGAGGCGGCCGAGGCCTACGGCAAGACGCTCGCCATCGATCCGGAGGACCTGAACGCGCACTACAACCTGATGCGCGTGTACCGGGCGATCGGCGACCGCCGGCTCGCCGCGGTGCACGCCGCCGCGTACCGCAAGCACAAGGATGACGAGGCGGGCCGCGCGGTCGCCGCGGATCTGCGGCGCCAGGACCCGTGGGCCAACCGCGAGTCACTCCCGATCCACGTTCACGAGGAGGCGGTGCCGCCGGCGGCCCCGCCGGCGGGATGGGTTGCCTCGATGGGCCCGAAGGGTTACCAGACGGATCTGGGGTATCTCACCCGGGTTCACGCGCCGATCCGGCGGGAGGCGGCGGAGCCGGCAGGCAGCTCTCTTCGACGGAAGACGTCGTACGCGCCGGCCGGCGCGGCGCCGAAATCGAAGTAGGTTCGCCCGATTGCGTCGGACCGGCCCTCGGTCGCTTCTCCCGGTCTGCATCTCGTTCGCGCTCGCGGCCGTCGCGGGCTGCCGTCGCGCGGAGCCGCCCGCCGCCGCCGCCGCCCGGCCCACACCGGTTCCGATCCCGAACATCCGGTTCGAGGAGCGCGCCGCCGACGTCGGGATCGAGTTCGTTCACGTCAACGGCGCCAGCGGCCGGAAGTGGATGCCCGAGACGATGGGTGGAGGGGTCGCGGTCTTCGATTTCGACCGCGACGGCCGGCTCGATCTCCTCTTCGTGTCCGGCACGTCCTGGCCCGGAGACCCGCGCCCGGTTGCGCAGCGGTCCTCGATCGCCCTCTACCGCAACGAGGGGAGTTCGGAGGCGGGCCTCCCCCGGTTCCGCGACGCCACGCGCGAGGCGGGGCTCGAGGCCGTGTTCTATGGAATGGGCGCCGCGGTCGGCGACTACGACAACGACGGCAACGAGGACGTCTACGTGACGGGTCTCGGAGGAAACCGCCTGTACCGTAACCGCGGCGGCCGCTTCGAAGAAGTGGCGGCGCGCGCGGGAGTTCGCGATTCCGGCTGGGGGACGTCCGCCGCATTCTTCGACTACGATGCGGACGGGTACCTCGACCTGTTCGTGTGCCGCTACGTGGACTGGTCTCCCCGGCAGGACCTCTGGTGCACGCTGGACGGCTCGACGAAGTCCTACTGCACGCCGGAGAGATATCCCGGGACTTCGTCTCACCTCTACCGCAACCGGGGCGACGGCACATTCGAGGACGTCACCCGGCCCGCGGGAGTGTGGAACGAAAACCAGAAGGCCCTGGGGGTCGCGACCCACGACTTCGATGGAGACGGCCGGATCGATTTCGTGGTCGCGAACGATACGGCGCCGAACAATCTGTATCGCAACAAAGGGGACGGCACGTTCGAGGACGTCGGCGTTCCCGCGGGCGTGGCCGTGGACGACGCGGGGCGTTCCCGGGGCGCCATGGGAGTCGCGTGGGGAGACGCGAAGAACGGACCGGGCGCGACGCTCGCGATCGGGAACTTCTCGAACGAGCTCAAGTCGCTCTACTGGACCGATAACGGCGAGGTCTTCCTGGACGAGTCTCCGGTCTCGGGCGTCGGGCCCACATCCTTCCTGGCGCTGACGTTCGGAGTCTTCTTCTTCGACGCCGACCTCGACGGACGGAGCGATCTCCTGCTCGCGAACGGACACGTCGAGCCGACGGTACAGGCCGTCCAGAAGAACGTGACTTACCGACAGTCGCCGATCCTCTACTGGAACGCCGGCGGCGCGCGCTTCACGCCGCTCGAGGAACGCGCGGGTGACCTCGATCAACCGCTCGTCGCCCGGGGAGCCGCCTACGGTGATCTCGACGGGGACGGCGACCTCGACGTCGTGATCGTCGAGAACGGAGGACCGGCGCGCGTCTTCTTCAACCGCACGGATGGCCCGGAGCGGAGCGTACGGGTCCGGCTCGTCGGCGCCGGGCGATCGAATCGCGACGCGGTCGGCGCGCGCGCCACCGCGCGCACCGGCGGTCGAACGCTCACGCAGGAAGTGTCGGGAGGCCAGTCCTACCTCTCGGCCCCCGAGAAAACCCTGACGTTCGGCCTGGGCCGCGCGCCGGCGATCGAGTCGCTCGAGATCCGCTGGCCGGATGGAACGCGGGAAACCCGGCGGGATCTGCGCGGGGGATCGACAGTCCTGGTGGAAGAAAGGACGTCTCCTCCCCTTCCCGGTCGCTGACACCTTCGCTCTACGACCACGGAGCGCTACGGGCGGTAGCCCGCCGCCGTTTTTCCACAGCCTGTAGCGCCGGAAACCCCGGTGGATCAGGCGTGTGACGCGAGTCACCGTTTTTCGCATATCCGACTTAGGTCCAATTCCACCCACCCCGTCGAAGAGGAAGAATCCCGCCAATCCGAAAACGGATTTTTCTTTCACGGTCCGAGTGGGGTGCGGTTCTTTCAGGGGGAGGTCAGGGGCAATGAAACCGAAGAGGCGTTCCTTTTTCTTGAGCGGGCTGCTGATCGTATCGGTCGGCGTCGCTCTCGCGAGTGGCGGCCTTCAGATACCGAAGCTCTTCGAGGCGATCGGCGGCTTCACGATTGTCGAATCGAGTGAAGATTCGGGTGCTGCCGAGGCGCGCGCTTTCGCGGCGCCTCAGCCGATCTCATCGGAGGTTCTCGATGAAGAGATCGGAAAGCCGCGGATCAAACCGAGCTACACGCAGCACAGCAAGGGTTCGTATTACAGCAACGGCGATCCGGTCGTCATCGAAGGCGGAGGCTGGGAACCGAACGAAGTCGTCGCGTTCTCGCTCGCGGCGCTTCCCAAGGTCCAGCCGGACAAGGTCGTCGGAACCGCCGTGGCCGACGAATCGGGCCGGGTCTCCTTCACCTTCACTCCGGAGACGCACACGCAGCCGGTCTTCTGGACGCTGACGGCCAGGGGCATCAAAGGAAACTCGCTCGTGGAGTTCGCGACGGCGGCGATCATCGTGGACTGGAGACAGTGCGCGAACAACGACGGGCCGGACTTCTCCCTGGGCCAGTGCCACTGGATCGGATCCATCGTCCAGGCCTCGAACTCCCGTTACGTCGAGGGAATGTTCAACCCGCAGAGGTTTCTGGTCAGCGACCTGCCGGATTCCGGCAGTCCGGCGCTCCACTCGTTCTTCTTCAAGCACCAGTTCAGCAAGGGCGGGATTCACGCCTATGACTTCCTCGGCGGCTACGGCGACGCCGTTTCCACGGGCGCCGTGAACAGCCTCGCCGATTTGAATCCCTGCGGAGAGGAGATCGGACCTCCGGGCACGCTCGACGACACCTGCGTGGCGATCCGCGTGCCCGGCAACCTGACACCGGTCAACGTCCCCGACACGGTCGAGGCCGCGGGCCGGGATACGGCGTACGGCGCGAGAACCATCGCCGTCTACGCGAATCCTGCGCCGATCAACGCGCAGCTCGTTCCCCTCGGGTTGAGCGCCCCGGACGATTCCGGCGACTCTTACACCCTGTGGCGGCTCGACTGGACGTCGAGCTCCTCCACCGTTCTCGTCGAGATGTCGGGACACCTCGCCACGTCTGGCGCTGCGCCGGCAGGATGGGGTCCCGGTGGCGGCTCGTCGAACATCCAGGGGGGCCCGTATCACTTCAAGATCGGACAGCTCCTGAATCCCAACGCCCCCGACACCTCGGACGAGGTGATCAGCCTCGGCGACCAGGACAACCAGATCAAGGGCGCGGACATCCTGCCGCCGCCGACGCCGACCCCCACGCCGACCCGCACGAATACGCCGACGAATACGCCGACCAACACGCCGACGAATACCCCGACCAACACGCCGACGAATACGCCGACCAACACGCCGACGAATACGCCGACGAATACGCCGACCAACACGCCGACGAATACGCCGACGAACACCCCGACGAATACACCCACGAACACGCCCACGAACACGCCCACGAACACGCCGACGAATACGCCGACCAACACGCCGACGAATACCCCGACCAACACGCCGACGAATACGCCGACGAATACGCCCACGAACACGCCGATCCCGCCGACTCCGGGAACGCCTCCGGAAGGCGTCTGCCGGACTGCGGGATTCTGGGGCACGCACGCGGACCAGGATCCGGACAAGGCCTGCAGCCAGGACATCACTCTCGCTGTGATCGCCGAGGGCGGAGGCTCGCTGACCATCTGCGGAGAGACGATCAACAACACGCTCACGGACAACGCTTCGTCCGCGATCGAAGCCCTGTGCGTCAACCCCCGCGGCCAGCAGACGCTCCAGCTCGCACGTCAGCTCACCGCGACGGCTCTGAACTGCATCGTCAGCGGTGGTGACGCCGACTGCACCGGTGTATCCATCGATGCGGTCTTCGACGCCTGTAACGCGGCCTGCGCGGCCGGCGGAACGGGTGACAGCTGCATCCAGAGGCTGGACTGCTTCAACAACGGCGGGGTCATCATCACGGGCGGCTTCTGCCAGACCGGTACCTGCTCGGACAATCAGTTCCCGTGCAACGGAGGGGACAAGTCCGAGTGCGCCAACCCCGACACGGCCGAGTGCGTGCCGCTTCCGGGGAACTGTCACAGCCAGGATCTTCCGCTCGAAGACCTGAACCTGCCGAACAACAACACGACAGGGCCCTGCCAGGACAAGCAGGGTCCGGCCGGATCGAGTGACGAGTGCAAGACCGCTCACAAGAGCCCCTGCGCCGTCCTCCAGCCGCGCGAGGGCCAGTGCGCGGTGCAGTAGCCCGGTAAGTCGGATTCCGGCAGAGGGGCGCCGCCGGCGCCCCTCTTTTTTTTGCCGCGAAAGGTCGAAACCCTCCGCGGCGGCGCCCGCGCTCCCCGAACCCGTCTCGAAATCGAACAGCTGGCCCGGATCGGCCTGTACGATCGCTGCACAAGCCGCGGTGCCTCGGATTTCTGGAGCCCCTACAGGATGCGGGCCGGCGGACACAGCCAGAGGGAATACCCGCTCGCAAAGTCAAGAGGGCTCGACGTTTGTGACGCGAGTCACCCGGTTTGAGTCTCTACGACTTAAGTCCTATTTACGCGGTGTTCACCCGATGACAGAAAACGCCAGGTGCGGCCCTCGTAGGAAAGTCGACCAACAAGAGACGGGAGCCCTTGATGAAGCGCAGGTCGCGGAATCTTCTTTTCTCGCTGCTTCTGCTGCCGTTCAGTCTCCTCGTCCTCGCGTCGGGACTGTCTCTTCCGAAGTTCCTGCCGCAGGTGCGCGAGGTCATCGCGCCACCCCCTCCCGCGGCCCGAACTGAATCGGCGAAGACGGCGCTCGAGCCCGGCCGGATCGTGCCCTCGAAGCGCAAGGTCGCGGCAACCGTCGAGACCAGCAAGCGGGAGTACGAGCCGGGCGAGGTCGTGGTCATCCGGGGCTCCGGCTGGCTGCCGGGCGAGAGCGTCGAGCTTCTCGTGCACGCCAACCTGTCGCCGTCACGCGCGGATCGGACTCTCTACGCGACTGCCGACGGGGCGGGGCGCATTCACAATGACCACTACACGCTCGAGGAGCAGGATCGCGGTGTCCGGTTCGTCGTGACCGCCACGGGCGCAACGACCCGGCGCTCGGCGCGCACGGCCTTCGGCCCGGATGCCGTCGCGAGCCCCACCGCGAACGCGGCCGCCGACATCGACCAGTGCACGAACGGCGGCGTCGGCCAGCCGCCGGAGCCCTGCACGGGGGCCAACTGGGTCAACGGCAACGCCAACGAGAGCAAGGCCCACTATCTCGAAGGGGACTCGATCCCCTACCGCATCAAGCTGACGAGCCTGGAAGCGGGAAGTCACACGATAACGATCGAGTGGGACACGACCCAGAGCGGAAAGCACGCGATCGACTACCTCACGAGTTACGACCGGACCGAGTCGGTCGGCAACAACCCCTGCGACGGAGTCGCAGGTTGCAGCCTGGCGAGCTTCGACACGTACCCGATCCCGACGGATCCGAACGCAATCAATCAGATTCCAGGGGTCCTCACGCTCTTCGGCGGCGACATCACCGCCGTGTCCTCGTACACGCTGAACGGCAGCTACGCCGGAAACAGCTCGACGAGCATCACGATCACGTTCACGTCCACGGCCGGGCAGGACCTGGTCCTCGCGTGGGGCGGACACATCGCGGCCCGTGGCGACTGGGGAGCGGACAGCGCCGCGGTTTCGATTTCCGGGTCGCCGTACCATACCCGGCTGCTCGACCTCGACGGGAGCGGCGGCAACCAGGACCGCGCTCTCGCGTCCGGAGCCGTGATCTTCCCGGCGTCGATCACGATCATCAAGAACGCGACTCCGAACGGGAGCACTTCGTTCCCGTTCACCGCCAGCCCGTCTCCGCTGACCAATTTCAACCTGGTCGACGACGGGACCACGGCGAACACGAGGCTCTTCTCGGGCATCGTCAACTTCACGATTTACACCGTGACGGAGACTCCGGTTCCGAGCGGTTGGAACTTCGACATGATCTCGTGCGGCGTGACCAGCCCGAACAGCGGCAGCGCCACCCCCAACGGCGCCGAGGTCACGATCGATCTCCGCGAGGGCGAAAACTGGACCTGCACGTACGCGGACTCCCAGCACACGCCCACTCCCAGCAACACGCCGACGAATACGCCGACGAACACTCCGACCAATACGCCGACCAACACGCCCACGAACACACCGACCAACACTCCGACCAATACCCCGACCAATACGCCGACGAACACTCCGACCAATACCCCGACGAATACTCCGACAAACACGCCGACGAACACTCCGACCAGTACGCCGACCAACACGCCCACGAACACTCCGACCAACACGCCGACGAGCACGCCCACGAAAACACGGACGAACACCCCCACCAATACTCCGACGAACACCCCGACGAATACCTCGACCAACACCCCGACGAACACGCCGACCAACACGCCGACCAACACGCCGA
>DATIBN010000095.1:0-38971 GCA_035457525.1 Thermoanaerobaculia bacterium
CGCGAAGGAGGACCCCGATCAGGACCTGGAAGTTCGTCGTCGGAATGGTGGACCCGCCGGGGGTTCCCCACACGAGGACGTTGCGCTTTGCGATCACGGCGATCGAGGGGCACATCGCGGAGAGCATCCGCTTGCCCGGCGCGACCGCGTTCACCTCGCCCTGGACGAGCCCGTACAGGTTCGGCTTCCCCGGCACCGTGGCGAAGTCGTCCATTTCGTTGTTCAGCAGGAAGCCGAGTCCCGGCGCGACGCGCGCGTTTCCGAACGAGTCGTTCAGCGTCGTCGTCACGGCGACCGCGCCGCCGGCGGCGTCCACGACCGAGAAATGAGTCGTCGAGACGCGCTCGCCCCGCGAGGTTCGGAGCGCTTCGGAAGGCGTCGCGCGATCCGGTTTGATCGTCGCCGCGACCCCGCGCAGCCGCGCCACGTCGGTGAACGGGCGCTCGCGAACTCCCGGAAACGCGGGATCGCCCAGCCACCGGTTCCGATCCCGGAACGCCCTCTTCTCGATCTCGGCGAGGTAGTGCGACGACGCGGGGTCGCGCTTCTTCAGCCGGTCGAGTCCGACGAGGGAGGCGAGGATCGCCATCTCCGCGAGCACCGGCCCGGAGGACGGAGCGGGCGTCGTCAACACCTCCGCCGGGCCGAACCGGAATCGGACCGGGCGGCGGATCTTCGCCGAGTAGAGGGCGAGGTCCCCGCGAGTGATGAGACCGCCCACCTTCTTCTGCCCCTCCTCGATCTCCCGGGCGACGCGCCCCCGGTAGAAGCCGTCGGCGCCGCGGTCGCGGATCGCCTCCAGGGTCCGCGCCAGCGCGGGCTGACGGAAGACCGTCCCGGGTACGGGCGGCGCGCCGTTCGGAAGGAAGATCGCCGCCGTCTCGGGGTCGGCCGCGAGCTTCGCGCGGTACTTCGGCTTCGCGATCGACTCCGCGATTGCCGGGGTCACCGTGAACCCGTTTCGCGCCAGCCGTACGGCCGGCGCGAGCACCGTCTTCCACGGAAGCCGCCCCGCCGCGCGATGCGCTCGCCAGAGCCCGTCCACCGAGCCCGGCACTCCCGACGCGAAGGGCCCGTCGGTAGACGACGGGACCTCGCCATTTGCCCCCGGCTTGATGAAGAGATCGCGGCGCGCGATCCGCGGCGCGGTCTCGCGGAAGTCCACCGCGAGCGTGCGGCCTTTCGCGTCGCGGGAGATCCAGAAACCGCCTCCCCCGAGGTTCCCGGCCTCCGGCCACGTCACGGCGAGCGCGAACGCGACGGCCACCGCGGCGTCGGCGGCGTTGCCCCCCTTCCGGAGGATTTCGATTCCGACCCGGGCGGCGTTCTCTTCCGCCGCGGCGACCGCGCCCCCCTTGCCCCGTGCGACCTGCGCGGCCCCGACCGCGAGCTCGGCGACGAGCAGGAGAAGAAGCGCTGCCGGCCAGACTCGACGCATCCCCCGATTCTATCGGGGCGGGAGACGGAAAACGGGAAACGGGCGACGCGGGAGCCCGTGTCGTTTTCCCTTTCCCCTGTCCCGTTCTACGATCCGCACGCATGAAGTCCATCCGCGACCTCGCGATCGAGGGCCGAAGGACCTTTCTGCGGGTCGACTTCAACGTTCCCCTCGCCGGCGGGAACGTCATGGACGCGACCCGCATCGTCGAAACGATGCCGACGATCCGCCACGCCGTCGAGCGCGGCGCGCGGCTCGTATGCGCTTCTCATCTCGGCAAGCCGAAGGGTCAGCGCAAACCGGAGCTCTCACTGGCGCCGGTGTCCCTCGAGCTCGCGCGGCAGCTCGGCCGGCCGGTCCGGTTCGCGGAGGATTGCATCGGTCCCGAGGTCGAGAAGCTCGTCGCAGGCCTCGCGGCGGGCGAGGTGCTGCTCCTGGAGAACCTCCGGTTCCACGGGGGAGAGGAGAGCAACGATCCCGGTTTCGCGCGCGCGCTCGCCGCGCTCGCCGACGTCTACGTCAACGATGCGTTCGGCTCCTCGCACCGCGCGCACGCCTCGGTGACGGGGGTGCCTGCGCTCGTCGCCGAGAAGGGGGCGGGCTTCCTCCTCGAAAAGGAGGTGCGCGAGCTGTCGCGCCTGCTCGAACCCGAGCGGCCCTTTGCCGCGATCCTCGGCGGCGCGAAGATCTCCGGGAAGATCGACACGCTGCGGGTTCTCGCGCGGCGGGCCGACACGCTCCTCGTCGGCGGCGGAATCGCGAACCACTTCGTCCGCGCGATCGGGCTCCCGGTCGGCCGCTCGCTGATCGAGGAGGACAAGGTTCCCGTCGCGCGCGAGATCCTCGACTTCTGCCGCGCCAACCGCAAGGAGATCGCCCTGCCGACGGACTTCGTCGTGGCCGCCTCGCCCGAGGACGGCGCGCACGCGCGCACGGTCGGTATCGGGAAGATCCCGGAGGACGCGATGGCGCTCGACGTCGGGCAGAAGACGCTCGAGCAGTTCGAGCGGCTGCTCGAGCCGGCGCAGACGATCTTCTGGAACGGGCCTCTCGGCGTTTTCGAGAAACCGCCGTTCGACAAGGGGACGCGCGCGCTGGCGCTCCTGCTCGCGGAGTCCGACGCGATCACCGTGGTCGGCGGCGGGGAGAGCGTTGCCGCGGTCCAGCAGGCGGGCGTCGCCGACCGCTTCACGCACGTCTCGACGGGGGGCGGCGCGTCGCTCGAGTTCCTCGCGAGCGGGAAGCTGCCCGGCATCGACGCGCTCTCGTGAACCTCTTCGTCGCCAACTGGAAGATGAACATGCTGCGCGGGCAGGCGCGCGCATTCGCGGAGGAGCTCGGCTCGCAGCTGGGGGATCGCGTCGGGGAGAGCGAGCTCGCCGTGGCGCCGCCGTTCACCCTCCTCGACGCGGCCCGCGACGCGCGCGGCCGATGGTCGATCGCGGGGCAGAACCTCTCGGAGCACGCCGCCGGTGCGTTCACCGGAGAGGTGTCGGCGGCGATGCTCGCGGACGCGGGCTGCCGTTACGTGATCGTCGGACATTCCGAGAGGCGAACGCTCTTCGGGGAAGACGGCGCGGTGCTCTCCCGCAAGCTCGCGCGCGCCCGGGAGGCGGGGCTCGTTCCGATCTACTGTCTCGGGGAGACCGCCGCCGAGCGGGCGCGGGGCCGGACCGAAGCGACGCTCGCGGCGCAGGTCGAGACGCTCGCCGACGACCCCGCGGCCGAACCCCTCGTCGTGGCCTACGAGCCGGTGTGGGCGATCGGAACCGGCCTCGCCGCGACTCCCCACGACGCGGCGCTGGCGGCGATCCGGCTGCGCGAGCTCATTTCCGCGCGCCGGGACCTCCGGATCCTCTACGGCGGGTCGGTCAATGCGGACAACGCCGCCGACCTCCTCCGGGAGGGGCGCGTCGACGGATTTCTCATCGGGGGAGCGTCGCTGAAAGCCGCGACGTTCGCGGCCATCGCGCGGGCCGGCTCGGCTTGACCGGGTGGTCAGCTCTCTGTAGACTCTCCTGCCCTTTTCGGCAGGAGGCCCTTTGGGTATTGCTTATATCGCGCTCGTGTTGGTCTACATCTTCGTCTGCTTCTTCCTGATCCTGGTGGTCCTGCTCCAGCAGGGGAAGGGTGCGGACATCGCCGGCGCGTTCGGAGGCGGCGGCAGCCAGACGGCGTTCGGAGCGCGCGGCGCGACGACGCTTCTGCACAAGCTGACGACGGGCGCCTTCGTCGGCTTCATCCTGCTTTCCCTGGTGCTGACGGTGCTCGAAGCGCGACCCCGTTCGTCGGTCGTGACGACCCTCCCGGCGACCGGGGCGACCCAGAAGGCCCCCGTTCCGGGGCAGCTGCCGGCGGGCACGACCGCCCCCGCTCCGGGGGGGCCGGCGCAGCCTGCGCCCGGTCAGCCCGCGACCGGCGCCCCGGCCGCGCCGCCGCCGGCTCCGGCGCCCGCGAATCCGTCGGGAGCTCCGCCGAATCCGTAGTCTCGATGCCGTCGTGGTGGAATTGGTAGACACGTACGTTTGAGGGGCGTATGGGGCAACCCATGCCGGTTCGAGTCCGGCCGACGGCACCATCGCAACCGCCCCGGTAAACCTTCCTTCGATCCCCCTCGTCCGATCTCCCACAGGAGGTCCCCCATGAGACGCCGTCTCTCCGCGATCCCGGTCGCCGCCGTGGTCCTCTTTGCCGCGGGCACGGCTCGCGCGGCCTACTCGCCGGCGACGACCGCCGGCTGGTTCGTGACCGCGGGCCGCGTGCAGGGTCAGTTCGGTGCGCTCTTCCGCACGGACCTCTGGCTCTTCAACCCCGACCCGGCGACCGCCGCCACCGTCACGCTGACGTTCCATCCCGCCGTCGGCGACGGCGCTCCGCCCGCGACGCCCGTCGTCTCCTCGCCCATCACGCTCGCGCCGCGCGAGACGCGGTTCCTGCCGGACGTGACGCTCGCGACGGTCCCGGCGGGAGACGGAGTCGTCGGCGCGCTCTCGTGGCAGTCGTCCACGCCGATCCTGGGCGCCGGGCGGATCTACACGGCGGCGCCCGCCGGCACGTACGGGTTCTTCCTGCCCGCGATTCCGCTCACCGAGTCGCTCGGGAAGAAAACGGCGCCCTCCGATTCCGTGAACGTCCTCCAGATCTTCGGCGTGAATTCGGGCGACCCCAACTTCCGGACGAACCTCGACGTCACGAACACGTCGGTGGTCGCGCTCCCGATCGAAGTGCGGGTCATCGATCCCATCACGACCGAGATCTACGGCGGGACGCTCGATTACACGGTGGCGCCCGGCTCGCTCCTGCGGCTGGGTGCGATCCTCGTGACGGCGGGCGCGCCGCAGGCCGCGGGTCTGCGAATCACGGTCGCGGTGAAGGAGACGGCGCCCGCGTTCGCGAGCGGCGGGGTGGTCGCGGCCGCGTACACGCTGGACAACCGGACGCAGGACGCGTTCGCGTTCGTCGGGCTGCGGCAGGCGCCCTAGGGCACCGGGTCCGGTCCCCCTTTCGCGAAGGGGTGGCAGCGCGCGATCCGGCGCGCCGTGAGGGCGAAGCCCCGGGGAGAGCCGTACCGGCGGATCGCCTCGCGCCCGTAGGCCGAGCAGGACGGCTCGAAGCGGCACTGGACGATCCCGGTCCGTCCGAGGAGTGACCCGAACGTCGCGCGGTAGGCGTCGATGGCGAGAACCCCCGCCCGCGCGGTCCGCTGTTCCTCCACCGGTCGCAGGGAGTCGCCGACCGCGAGCCCCATCATCGCCGCGAGGACGGCGGCCGCGAGGAAGCGGGCGTCATCCCCGTCCGGCATATCTCGAGACGCCGGGGACGAGGAGGCGCTGGCCGTCGAGCGCCTTCACGACCGCGAGGATCGCGACGAACGCATAGAGAACGAGGACGAAGAACATCAGCATCGCGTAGAGGCAGCCGAGGGCCGGGAGCAGCGTCCCGACGAGCGTCGCCACGAGGGCGATCGCCGCCACGGCGCCGAAGAGAAGAAGCCCGTTCCGAGCGTGCCAGCGGACATCCGGGTTGTTACGGCTGAAGAGGAGAGGGATCACTCCGAGAGGCCCCAGGTAGGCGAGGATCAGCATCGAACGGGAGGCGGTCCGAGTGGTCTCGGCCATCGTTGGCCGGGACATTAACAGGTTGCGGCCGGCGCCGAGTCAGTTGGTCTTGAGCCGGATCGACCCGTTCACGGTCTCGCAGCGCAGCGACTCCGCGCCGCCGTTGTAGCTGCCGCGCGCCTCTTTCGGCCCGTATTTCCCTTCGACGGCCAGGTCGAAATCCCCCTCGATCCGACCGTTGACGGTTTCGAGCGTGTACCGGACCGACGACGCGCGATCGAACGCGACGTCCACGCTCCCGTTGACGGTCTCGACGCGGGACTCCTTGAGCGGACCCCGGAACACGATGCGGACCGAACCGTTCACCGTGGTCGCGCGCACCGGACCGAAGACGTCGCGCAGCTCGATCGAGCCGTTGACCGCGTCACACGCGATCGAGTTGCCGAGCCCCGTCGCGATGACCCGGCCGTTGCAGGTCTCGAGCCTCGCCTGCGCGAGCGCGGGCATGTGGATCTCGTAGTCGACGTGGGCGTTGCGCCACCCGAAGTCGAGGAATCCGAAGAGCCGCCGGCGCCGGGGGTTGACCGTTTCGAGCTGGATCTCGTCGCCCGCCTTGCGCACCCGGATCTCGGTCAGCCGGAGGGTCTCGTCGGCGCGGCCGCCCCGGGCGGTCTTGACCGCACGGACTTTCAGGTACGGCCGGTCCCAGGCGAAAGCCTCGATCTTTCCGTTGACGTTCTCGACCGAGACCCTCGAAACCCCTTCCATCGAAAAGGCCTTCTCGAAGACCTGCTCCTCGGCGGTCGCGGCCGCGGCGACCAGGAACAGGGAGGCGAGGAGGAGAGCTTTGCGCATTCCGGCTAGGTTAACGTAGCGCCCTCCAAAAGGTTCTCGGCCACCCGCCCCTCCCGGGGGGTAAGATCCGGCTGTTCGGGCCGAAATGTCACCTTTCCGGGTCGCCGACTGCCATCTTCACTTCGAGGGTACGGTTCCCGTCCCTTTCCTCGCGGCTCTGGCGCGCCGGCGGGGGCACCGGTTCGCCGACGTCGCCGTCTTCGAGGCGGAGAGGTCCGCGGTCCGGGACCGCCAGGGTTTCCTGGCGTTGTACGCCGAAGTCTGCCGGCTGTTCCGCTCCCCGGAGGAGTACGGGGAGGCGGCCGGAGCGGTCGCCCTCGCGATCACCGACGGAGGCGCCTCGTACGCCGAGGTCTACGTCTCGCCCGAGATCCCGGCCCGGTTCGGCCTCGACCCCGAGAGCTGCCTGACGCAGATCGACCACGGCTTCCGGGAGGCCGAGAGAATGGGCGCGGCTCCCTGCCGCATCCTGCTCGACGCGGTGCGGCAGTGGGGGCCCGAGGCGGCGGACCGGGTGCTCGACCTCCACGAGAAGACCCGGCTCGCCTCCGTCGTCGGTTTCGGGCTCGGGGGGGACGAGATCGCGGCGCCGGCGGCCGCCTTCGCCGGCATTTACGTCCGGGCGCGGGCGCTCGGGCTCAAGACCTCCGTGCACGCCGGGGAGTGGGCCGGCGCCCAATCGCTCCAGGAGGCGCTCGATTACCTCCGGCCCGACCGCGTGGACCACGGCGTCGCCGCCGTGGACGACCCCCACCTCCTCGCGCGCCTCGCCGAAGAGTCGACGTCCCTGTGGGTGTCTCCGACCTCCAACCTCGTCACCGGCGCCGTCGAAGATCTCGCGGAGCACCCGCTCCCGCGGCTTCTCGACGCCGGGGTGTGCGTCGCTCTCGGCGCCGACGATCCGCTCCTCTTCGCGACGACCACGGCTCGAGAGCACGCGCTCGTCCGCGAGAAGCTCGGCTTCGGGGAACGCACGATGCGTCTTCTCGCCGAGAACTCGTGGCGCTCCGCGTTCTGCTCGACGGCCGAGCGGGACCGCGCTCTCGTCGAGCTCGGAGTCCACCGCCCCCGCCGGGGCGGCCCGCCTCAACCGAGAGTCGCTTCGTAGAGCGAGCGGTAGCGCGAGACGATCTCCCCGGTCGGGAACTCCTCGACCGCGCGACGGCGCGCCTCCACCGAGAACTGCTTCCAGAGAACGGGATCCTCCAGGAGCGCCAGCGCCCCCTCCGCCATTCCTTCGACGTCCCCGACGGGCTTCAAGAAGCCGCAGGCGCCGTCGGCCACGACCTCCGGCAGGCCGCCCGCCGCCGTCCCGACGACGGGAACGCCGCACGCCATCGCCTCGAGCGCCGCGAGTCCGAAGGACTCGGCGTCGGACGGAAGCAGCAGCAGTTTCGCGATCGGGAGGACCGTCTCGACGGCGGCGACGTTGCCGAGGAAGGTCGCGCGGTCGGCGAATCCACGCTGCCGCGCGACCCGTTCCGCCATGGATCGCTGCGGGCCGTCACCGATCAGGAGCAGGCGCGCCGGGACCACCCGCCGGATCCGGTCGAAGACGGCGAGCACGTCGGCGATCCGCTTGACCGGCCGGAAATTCGAGATGTGCATCACCGCGACCTCTCCCTCGGGGACGAGCGTCCGGGCGAACGCCGAGGCGCCGTCCGGCCGATAGCGATCGGGGTCGATGAAGTTCGGGATCGTCTCGACCTTGCGGCGAACGCCGAGCTCGCGCAGCGTCATTTCGGTCAGGTATCGCGACACCGCCGTGACGCTGTCGCTCTGCTCGATGCCCCAGCGCGTGATCGGCAGGTAAGAGCGGTCCTGCCCGACGATCGTGATGTCCGTTCCGTGCAGCGTCGTCACGACCTTGAGCCGCACGCCGTTGCCGTCGCTCATCTCGCGGGCGAGGATCGCGGAGATCGCGTGGGGCAGCGCGTAGTGGACGTGGAGGAGATCGAGGTGGACGTTCGCGGCGACCTCCGCCATCTTCGTGGCGAGCGCCAGCGTGTACGGGGGCGAGACGAACAGCGGATACGTCGGCGCCACGACCTCGTGAAAGTAGACGCCCTGTCGCGGCAGCGCCAGGCGTGAGGGAAGGTCGTAGGAGATGAAGTGGATCTCGTCGCCGCGGTCGGCGAGCGCGAGGCCGAGCTCCGTCGCGACGACGCCGCTGCCTCCGTAAGTGGGATAGCAGGTGATGCCGATCTTCACGGATTAGAAGCCCGGCTCGAATCCTTCGAACGCGGCGACGGGGTCGTCGATCCGCGGCGGGCGTTTCGTGAGGAACCCCTCTCCGAACTCGACCCCCACCAGGAATCCGACGTGCCGGGCCCGCGCCTCGATGGCGTCGAGAAACTTCTTCTGAGAGAGCACCGTCTCGGGTTCCGCCGATCCCTCGCGGTGAAACTGGCTCGCGAACGCGAGGATTGCGGCTCGGCGTGTCTCCATCGCCGCCGTCACGTCCACCACGAAGTCGGGCTCGTGCATGATCCCCGTGGGGAAATAGATCGTGTGCTGCGGGCGGTGCGCCGGGTGGTTCGTCTCGATCCTGCGTAGGCCGGCGTAGAACGCGGCGTCGGTGACGAGCTGGCCCGCGCGGGCATGGTCCGGATGCCGGTCCTCCGGATACGACGTGATGACGAGGCGCGGCTTCTCGCGGCGGATGACGTCCATGAGTACGAGCTCGTTCTCCCGGGAAGTCGAGAGGCCGCCGTCGCCGAAGTCGAGCGCCTCGCGAAACTCGGCGCCCAGGATCTCCGCGGCGCGCTCCGCTTCCCGGCGGCGCGTCTCCTGGGTCCCCCGCGTGCCCATCTCGCCGCCCGTCAGGTCCACGATCCCGAAGCGCCTCCCCCGGGCCTTCAGGAGAACGAGCGTCCCGCCGCACGTCAGCTCGACGTCGTCCGGATGCGCGCCGATCGCGAGAACGTCAACCGGCACGGACTTTTTCGATCTCCGCTCCCGCGGCCGTCTCGACGTCGAGGATCGCGACGTCGCCGGGACCGCGCCCCGCCGCCGCCCGCAGGCTGTCGATGACGGTGCGACCCCACGCGAGCATGGAGACGAGCGGGGGATAGACCCGTTCGGCGGGGGCGCCGTCGGGAAGGACCATCGTTTCGAGCCGTTTCCGCCGCTGCAACGCGACCTCGTCTTTCCTCTCCGCCGCCTTCCGGATTCGTTCGGCCAGCTGCTCGAGCTGGTACGTCGCCTTCCGGCGGGCGGTTTCAAGCGCGCCGGCGAGAGTCGGGTCGAGCCGGGACACCTCGGGAGCGACCGTGGACAGCTCGGCCTCCAGCCGCCGGCCGATCTCGGCGACCCGTTCCGCTTCGGCAACGACGGGAGCGTCCCCCTTTGCGGCGTCCGGAGTGAGGAGGTCCGCGTCGGCGACCCCCAGGGCCTGTTGTGCGCGCCTCTCGGCGGGACCTCGCAGCACGAGGAGCGACCGGGGAACGAGGACCGGCGCGGCCGCGCCGAACGCCGTGAAGAGCGGAAGCGACTGGGAGTGGTAGGCGATCTCACTCGGCCCGAGGACCGAGAGCGCCGCCGGAAGGACGAGGGACTTGAGCACCGGGCGCGTGAGCACGTCGGCGGAGACGCGGGCCTCTCCCCGCTCGACCTTCCTCGCGGCGTCGTCGACTTCGGCCGCGTTGACCCGGCGCCGCACGCCCTCTTCGATCACGAAGAACGGGAAGAGGTCCTCGCGGTAGGCAACGGGCGGCTCGCGGCCCGCCTCCGCGACCGCCTCCGCGCCGCGGCGCAGGATCTCCCGGACTTCCTCCCGGCGGCCTGCGGCCGCGAGGAAGAAGCCTCGCGCGGCTTCGGAGACGTCGGGGGAGAGCGGGTCGACGACGAGAAGCGGATCGTCTCCGACGAGGTCGAAGAGCGTGTCGAGGAACGCGTCGCGGTAGGTCCGCCCCGCCCGGTACCGGTTCGCGAAGGCGTCGAGGATCTCCGAGGCCCCGGGACCGCGCGCGTCCGAACGGAAGGCCTCGACGATTCCCTCGATCCTTTCCGGGATCGTGAGCGTACCCACGGGCGAACGGTTCGAACGGTCCGCCCCCTCGAGGAGGAACTTCTCGGGTCCCTCCGGGCCGGGCTTCGCGGTGCGGGCGATCTCCTCGAGGTCGTGGTCGTCGGTCAGCGCCCAGAAGACGGCGACGGCCGGAACGCCGCGCCGCGAAAGCTCGCGCGCGAACGCGACCGAGTCGAGCGCCTTCACGACAGTGAAAAGGGGTCCGGTGAAGAGGCCGATCTGATGTCCTGCCAGGACCGCGACCGCCCGGCCCGACGCGACCTCCTCGGCCGCGGGCCGGCCCGACGCCGACCGGTGGTGAAAGGCGCTCGCGGGCAGAGCCGCCGGGCTCGGCCGGCCGAGGAGCTCCCGTGCGCGAACGACGGCGGCGTCGATCGTGGGCGGGTCGGGGTAGAGCGCGCTCTCACCGCGCACGAAGTCGAGGAAGAGCGCCGGAAGTCCCGGATACCTTTCGACGGGAATCTCGCTCACGATCCTGTCCGGCACGCGCGGGATTATCTCGCCAGGATCGCCGGGACGAGGGAGAATCGCGCACGATGACCCGAAGGACGGGGCTCGCTTCCTGCACGATCGCTTCGATCGCGGTCGTTGCGGCGCTCGGCTGCGGCGGCCCGAAGACCGTGGCCCGGGACGGCTATCGCGCGAGGCTCGTCTATTCGACGGAGGATCAGTTCCACATCGCGGTCCGCGGCGAGAACGCGCGGATCTCGGGAAGCGTGGACGGCTCCGAGATCGTCAAGATCGTCCGGCCGGACGTCCAGAAGGTCTGGCAGTTCCGCCCCTCGACGGAGAAGATCTACGAGAACAGCTGGGAGTCGACCGACGAGGCCGTCCCCGGCTATCCGCTTCGGCCCGGGTTCGACGTGGAGGCGTACGCCGATCGATTCGGAGCGACCGTCACCCGGCTGGACGATGCGACGCACGGCCTGCATCCCTGTGAGCGGTGGAGGCTGGCGCTTCCCTCCGGGGATGTCGCGACGATCTGGGTCGCGCGCGATCTCGATCGGCTGGTCGTCCGGATCCAGCACGAAAAGAAGGACCAGGGGGACGAGTATCAGCCCTTCACGGACACGCAGCTCCTGGACATCAAGGTCGGAGCGGCGCCCGGGCTTTTCGAACCGCCGAAAGGCTATGCGGCGGTGCCGACCTACGAGGATCTGACGAAGGGCTAGGAGGCCGGAACGCGGACGGCTGCCCGATCCTCGAGCGGCGCGAAGTCCCGGAAGAGGAAGTGGTCGTAAAAGTAGTGGATCAGCAGGAACGTCAGAACCACGACGTAGTAGCTCTTGTCCTGCTGGAAGCCCAGGACCTTCCAGAGAACGAGGTAGATCCCGCCGGCCATCAGCGTCGCCAGGATCATCGCCGCGTAGAACCTCCCGGTCTTCTCGGAGCCCGCGAGCTTCTGCGCGAGTGAGCCCTCGATCGCGCCGCGCTCCGCGTTGCGCGAAAGGATGAACCACGTGAGCGCCAGGTACTGCAGGGAGTGCCAGGTGTTGAACCCCTGGAACGCCACGTCCAGGTTGTCGAAGAGCGGGATGACGAAGGCGAGCCCGACGGTCAACGACATGAAGAGCAACCGCGGGGTGCTCGCTTCGCCCCGCCGGATCTCGCCGGCGGTCCGCGCCACGTAATAGAGGAAGAGCGCGGCGAAGCCGACGGTGAACGCCACGGCGACCTCACGACGCTTCAGGAATTCGGGGAAGAGCAGCGTGCTCTCGCCGAGCGCAAACCGGCCCTCGACGAACTTGTACATCGCCATCGTGTAGAGCGCGCCCAGGATCACGGCGCCGTCGAGGAGGCGGTCGAGCATCGAGACGCGGCCGGTCGCCTTGCGCCGGTAGGTCTCCGAAATCCACTGCGCCTGGTGCGTGACGTGGACCGAAGCCCAGAAGAAGAACGCCGTCAGCAGGAGCAGAAACGCGTGGATGGCTCCGAGGACCACGAGCACCGGGATCAGGAGCATCGGAACGTAGACCAGGAACCCGTAGCGCGCCCGAAAACGGGGCTCGAGGGCGGTGCGGAGAAAAGTCGAGTACATGTGCGGTCCGCCGACGAGAAGCGTGACGACGAGACCGACGATCAGGCTCGCCGTGCCCTCCGACGCCCCGAGACGCTGGAGAAGCCCGTACGAGAGATAGGGGAGAAAGACGAGAACGCCGGAGAGCGTCAGGAAGACGAGATCGAACTTCCGACTGCGGATCCAGGGGCCGTCCCCTGCACGCCCCACCATCGTGGCACCGGACACCGACATCGAGAACCTCCGCGTCGATCGCGGAGCGATCTTAAATCACGTGTCCAGCCTCGGAGTCGGGGACGGGCTCGCAGCCCGTCCTCGTCGTCCGATCTGCAAAATATCCGCGCTCCGAAACAGAACTTGACGCCCGCGTGAGCCTCGAAGAATCCGGCGTTCGCTCGAGGTCGGACCCGACGTCGAATTCGGGGCCAGGGCGAGTCGTCGCCGGAACGCGTAAAATCCGCAGTTCCATGCTGCGTTTCGGCCCGGTCGCCGTGGATCCCCCTCTCGTCCTCGCCCCGATGGCGGGGATCACCGACCACCTCTACCGGCTGATGCTCCGCCGCATCGGCGGCGTCGGGCTCGTGACGATGGAGTTCATCTCCTCCGAAGCGATCACCCGGGGCAACGCCCGCCAGCGCGCCAAGATGTTCTTCTCGGACGAGGAGCGGCCGCTGTCGATCCAGATCTACGGGTCCGACTGCGACCGCATGGCCGCCGCAGCCGAGATCGTCGAGGAGCTCGGCCCCGACGTGTGCGACATCAACATGGGCTGCCCGGCGAACAAGGTCCTCAAGGGTTGCGCGGGCGCCGCGCTCATGGGCGACCTGCCGCTCGCCCGCCGGATCGTCCGCGAAGTCAAGAGTCGTCTCTCGATCCCGGTGACCGTCAAGTTCCGCCTGGGCCTGGACGACTCCCGGAAGAACTTCCTCGACCTGGGGCGGATCTGCCAGGACGAGGGGGCGTCGGCCGTCGCGATGCACGCCCGAACCGCGCGCCAGATGTACACGGGCTCCGCGGACCGGCGGGAAATCGCGCAGCTGAAGAACGCGCTCTCGATCCCGGTCGTGGGCAACGGCGACGTCGAGACCGCCGAAGACGTCCTCGCGATGTTCCGTGACACGGGCTGCGACGGCGTGATGATCGGCCGCGCCACGATGAAGAACCCCTGGATCTTCCGGCAGTCCGCCGACCGCCTCGCCGGCCGGACCCCCCGGGAGGCGACGGCGGAGGAGCGGCGTGACCTGATGCTCTGGCACTTCGGACAGATCGAGGCGACCGCCCGCGACGAGCGCGAGGCACTGCACAAGCTGCGGACGATGACCGGCTGGTACACCCACGGTTTCGAGAACGGAAAGGCGCTGCGGGTCCGGATCAGCGGACTGGAGACCCCGGCGGCGTTCCGGGAGGCCGTGACCGAGTTCTTCGACTCCGCGGCGCTGTCGGGCGACCGCCCTTCGCGCGTCATCCCGGGCGACGGAGTCGCGGGGAATCTCTCCCGCGTCGCGCCTTAAGGAATCCTGACCCGGGAATGCCCGGTCCCCGCTCGCCGGTTCGGAGTCTCGAAATGCTCCGAAAAATGATCGTCCTCGCCGCAGTTCTCGCCCTGGCCCCCTTGCCGGGAGTCCTCGCCCAGACCAGGAAGACCGAGCTGAAGACCGCCGTCGGCCGCTTCCCGCTCGAGGTCACGGCCGAATACCTCGGGATGGCCGCCGGAAAGACCGTCGTGCGCATCCGTCTGGCAGCGGCCGAGCTGTCGAAGGCCGCCGCCGCGAAGGGAGTGCGCACGTTCTCCGGCGAGCTCCGCGGGACGTTCTCCCGCGGCGCCGAGATGGTCCAGGCGTTCCGCTACTCCGTTTCGGGCGACATCCTGGACGGCAAAGCCTTCACGTACTCGTTCCTGCGGTCCGTGGCGCCCGGCAACTACCGGCTGAAGCTCATCGTCGCGGATCCCACGGGGAGAGAGGTGGGCGAAGGATCGGTCGACCTGATGGTGCCCGAGGTCGGTATCGCGTTCCGGCCCGACATGGCTCCGACGGAGTCCGGGACGCTGCCGGACGCCGAGGCGATCGTGATCGCGGACGAGGCCGCGCTCGACGGTCGGGGGGAGACCGACTCCGGCGTCCCGAGGCTGAAGCTCCTGCCGCCGCCGCGCGAGGCGCCGGTCGGACTTCTGCGGCTGGAGGCGCAGGTCGAGCCCCCGATCACGAAGGTCGCGTTCTACCTGGGCGACAAGCTCCTCCTCGCGCGGACGCGCCCTCCCTATTCCGTCGAGATCGACCTCGGCAACCTTCCGCTGAAGCAGACCGTCCGGGCCGTGGGTTACGACGAGACCGGGCGGGTCGTCGACGAAGACGCCTGGGCGATCAACGAAGGTGCGGCGCGCGTCGCGGTGCGCGTGCTTCCGCAGCCGGATCCCGCGGCGGGCAAGGTGCGCGTCAAGGTGGCCGTCCAGTCGATCGCGGGAGGCATCGCGAAGTTAGTCGAGCTCTTCCTCGACGAGAAGAAGATCGGGTCCTGGACCCACGGCCCCTACGTCGCGACGATCCCCTACGACCAGTACGCGCGCGGGAGCCTCCTGCGCGCGACCGCGGTCTCCGAGGATGGAAAGGAAGCGAACGACATCCGCATGCTCAAGGGACCCTCGACGACGGTCGAGAGCGTGCGCGTCGACGTCGTCCAGCTCCACGTGTCGGCGCTCGATCGCAGCGGGCACTTCGTGAAGGGCCTCGCGCGCGAGGACTTCACGATCCAGGAGGACGGCCGCAAGCAGGCGATCTCGGGGTTCGAGATCGCCGACAAGCTGCCTCTGACGGTCGGCCTCGTCGTGGACGGGTCCGGCTCGATGGAGAAGGGTCTGTCGTTCGTCCACGATTCGTCGGCGGAGCTGTTCAAGAACCTCATCCGGGAGAAGGACCGCGGGTTCGTCATCGAGTTCCGGGAGCGGCCCCGGTTCGTGCAGGAGCTGACCGGCAACTCGGCCGAGCTCCAGAGGGCGGCGCGGGAGACGCGCGCCGAAGGCGCGACCGCGCTCTACGACTCAATAATCCTCGGCCTCTACCAGTTCCGCGCGCTCGAGGGGCGCAAGGCCCTCGTCGTCGTGACCGACGGCGCGGACAACCGGTCGCACGTGGACTACTCGACGCTTCTTCGCTACGCGCGCTCGGCCGGGGCGCCCGTCTACTTCATCGCGGTCGGAATTCCCCTGACCGATTTCAAGTCGAAAAAGGTGATCGGCGAGATCGCTTCGGAATCGGGAGGCCAGGTGTTCTCGATCGGGAGCGCGTCGAAGATGGCCGAGGTGACCAAGCAGATCGAGGAGGAGCTGCGGTCGCAGTACGTGCTCGCGTTCCGCACCGACTCCCAGAAGCCGCAGGGCGAATACCGCGCCGTCAACGTGGCGGTGGCGAGGCCCGGTGTCTCGGTGCGGACCATCCGCGGCTACATCCCCTAGCGAACACGAGCGACGTTTATCCTCTCATTCGCACCTTGACTCGATAAGTCAGTTTCGCCTCGCCTCCGGCGGGGACCGGTACGGGGAACTCGGCGACGAACGCGGAGAGCTTCTTTGCCGGAATCGAGGACTCGACGACCGTCCAGTCGCCCGGGAACTGCTCCCGCACGAGAACCGTGACCGGTTCGGTCTTCCGGTTCGCGATCGTCACCTCGTACGCCGAGTCGGTTTCCCGCTGGCTCGGCTGCTGGAAGGAGACCTGGCGCCGCCGCGCCGAGATGTCGAACGCCTCCGAGCTTTCGATCTCGAGATCGGTCCGCTCGGGCGTGTGGTCGATGCGATCCTCTCCGGTGAAGACGCCCTGCGCGTAAACGCGGACGACGCCGGCGGGCATCGCGCGCGCGAGCGGCTTCGTTTCGATCGTGTACAGGACTCCGACCGGGATCCGCTGCGACTCCTCCATCTGGCCGAACCAGTACGTCGTCCGGGCGACGTAGCGCTTCTGGACCGCCACGTCGACGCCGGACGCCAGCGGGAACGTCGTGCGGCCGGTCGGCAGGCGCGGCGGCGATTCGACGTCGTAGATGCGCGACTCGGAGAGCTCGGCGCCCTTCGCCATGGAATCTTCGGCGACCATCGCCTGCCGGGTCGCCATGGGCATCGGAGGGGGCGGGCCGCTCGCGACGCGAAGCGTCCCGGCGAGCAGCCGCAGCCGTGACGGTGTGAACTCCGCGCCGCTGCGGTTGTCGAGGACGAAGAATCCCTCGAGCCGCCCGCGTTTCTCGTCGGGCGCCAGCGTGAGCGCGTAGCTCGCGTCCCACGTCACGTCGCCGACCAGGTACCGCGACGTCAGCGTTCGGCTGCCCGCGCGAGCGCTCTCGAGCTTCAGCGTGACTCCGGACGGCCGGCCCGGCGCGACCGCGTCCGCGCGGATCGAGATCCGGGCGTCGGGCTCCCCATACACGAGCTCGTCCCCTTCGCGGAAGAGGACCTGGGCCGGCGTCGTCCCGTTGACCGCGAGCACTTCCGCCTCGACCGTCTGCCCGTTCGGCCGCTGGACGCGAACGCGCTTCCCGACGAGCGCCGCGAACCAGTCCATCCCCGGGCGCCCGTCTCCGGCGAAGGGAGCCGTCAGGCCGAGGAAGCGAACGCCCGCCTCCGTCGCGTTGACGACGCTCCACGTCTCCGTGCGCGCGGAAGCCGGCGCGCCCGCCCAGAGAAGCTCCGACCGGCCCTCCGGGATCGCGAGGCTGCGGCTCTCGGTGACGAGCGCCAGATTCTGGTTCGTGACGACGAGATCCTGCCGGGAGGGCGGTGCGGCCGCAGGCGGCGCGACCTGGCCGGCGGCGAAAGCCGCCGATGACAGAACGAAGAGAGCAACCGTTCCACGCAGACTCATCCTAAGATCCTCCACTGTCGGAGCTTATCGCGCGTCCCGGCATCGGCGCCGGAGCGCTCCCGGGCGAATCGGCGTGCTAACATCCGCGCCGTTTTGGCCGGCGAGACGCGCACACGATGGGCCCTCGTTCTCGGTGCCTCGTCCGGTTTCGGCGAGGCCTCCTCGATCGCGCTCGCCCGGGCCGGCTGGAACATCTTCGGCGTCCACCTCGACCGCAAGGGCACGCAGCCGAACGTGGACCGGATCGTGGCGGAGATCGCGGCGGCCGGCCGCAAGGCCGAATTCTTCAACGTCAACGCGGCCGACGACGCCAGGCGTGCGGAGGTCGTCGCGGCGATCTCGCGCGCCTGCGGAGAGGCGCCGCCGGAGAGCCGCGTGTCCGTCCTGCTGCACTCGCTCGCGTTCGGAACGCTGAAGCCTTTCTTCGGTGAGCCGCGCGAGAACGCGATCAGCAAGGCGCAGCTCGAGATGACCGTGGATGTCATGGGCAATTCGCTCGTGTACTGGACGCAGGATCTCTTCTTCGCGAAGCTCCTGGCGCCGGGCGCGCGGATCTTCGCCATGACTTCCGCGGGCGACCACATCGTCTGGCCCGCGTACGGCGCGGTCTCGGCGGCCAAGGCCGTCCTGGAGGCCCACGTCCGCCAGCTCGCCGTGGAGCTCGCGCCGCACCGCATATCGGTGAACGCGCTTCGCGCGGGGGTTACGGACACGCCGGCGCTCCGGAAGATCCCAGGCAACGAGCAGATGATCGAACGGGTCTCCGCCATGCACCCGGCCGGGCGTCTCACGACCCCCGCGGACCTCGCGGGGGCGATCGTCGCGCTCTGCGCCGACGGCGCCGCGTGGGTGAGCGGTAACGTCATCGGCGTGGACGGCGGCGAGGACGTGGCCGGCGGGCGATAGTGGCCGCTCGGCGCGAGCAAGGCGAGAAGCCGAGCGGTCATCCCGAGCGAAGCGAGGGATCTCTCCCGAATACGGGCCACCACGTAATCGAAACCGGTACAGCGCCACCGGTTCCCGTGGAGTTCGATTTCCTGAGGGAGAAGGCGGGGATCCGGGAGTTCCGCCTGAGATCCAACGGCCTCCGGGTGCTTCTCCTGCGCAACACGGTGGCGCCGGTGGCGACGTTCTGCGTCGTGTACCACGTCGGCAGCCGGAACGAGGCGGTCGGACACACGGGGGCGACCCACCTCCTCGAGCACCTCATGTTCAAGGGGACTCCGGACTTCGACCGCGAGAACGGGACGGCGGTCGCCGCGGTGCTCGAGGCGCTCGGCGCGCGCTTCAACGCGACGACCTGGTTCGACCGGACCAACTACTACGAGACGATTCCCTCGGACCGGATCGAAACGGCGATCCGGATCGAGGCGTCGCGCATGCGCGGCGCCTACCTGCGCGACTCGGACCGCGTCCCGGAGATGACCGTGGTCCGCAACGAGTACGAGCGCGGGGAGAACTCCCCCTTCCAGGTGCTCTACAAGGAGACCTTCGCGACCGCGTTCCGGGAGCACCCGTACCACCACCCGACGATCGGGTGGCGCGCGGACATCGAGGGCGTCACCACCGCCCGCCTGAAGGAGTTCTACGACGTCTTCTACCACCCCAACAACGCGACCGCGATGCTGATCGGCGACTTCGAGGAGGCCGACGCGCTCGCGATGATCGAGCGCGACTTCGGACGAATCCCGCCGTCGCAGCGCCCGATCCCCGAGGTCTATACCTTCGAGCCGCCGCAGCAGGGTGAGCGGCGCTTCACGGTCCGGCGGACGGCGCAGGTCGCCTGGACCGCTCTTTCGTGGCGGACCGTCGCGGCCCGCCACCCCGACACGCCCGCGCTCGCCGTTCTCGGCAATGTGCTCGGCGGCGGCCTGACCGCCCGCCTCCACCTCGCGCTCGTCGAGACGAGCCTCGCTCTCTCCGTGACGGTGGTCCCGTGGCAGCTGCGCGACCCGGCCCTGTTCTCGGTCTTCGCCCCGGTCCGGCCGGGCGTGGAGCCCGGGATCGTCGAGAAGACGATCCGCGCGGAGGCCGCGCGCGTGGCGGCGGAAGGCGTCACCGAAGCGGAGGCACGGAAAGCGCGCACGCAGATCGAGGCGGAGGTCATCTTCGAGCGCGACTCGACGGACCAGGTCGCCGCGTCGCTCTCGGAGGCGATCGCGGTTGCCGACTGGGAGTGGTACGCAGATTACCCCGACCTCGTGCGCCGCGTGACCACGGACGATCTCCGCCGCGTCGCCGCGACCTACTTCGTCGACGACGGCCTGACGTGCGGTCTCTACCTTCCGAAGGAGTCGCCGGCGGCATGACGGCGTCTCCGGCCGGGGCCGCCGCGCGGCGCGGCAAGGTCCCGTTCGAGCAAGCCGTACGGCGCCGCACGCTCGCCAACGGCGCCCGCCTCTTCGTTCTCGAGAATCACTTCAATCCGACGGTCGCCGTCTCCGGCTCGTTGAACGCCGGACCGCTCTACGCCCCGCCCGACCGGAGGCTCGTCGCCGGCGTGACTGCGGGGGAGCTCGCCAAGGGAACGACGCGGCGCACGAAGCTCGAGATCGCCGAAGAGCTCGAGAGCCGCGGCGCGAGCTTCTCGATCGCAGCCGGCTCGTCGGATCCCGTCGGCGTCGACGTCGCGGCGGCGGCGCTCTCGCGGGACGTGGAGGTCCTGCTCGACGTGCTCGCGGAAGTGCTGCGGGAGCCGGTCTTCCCCCGGGACGAGCTCGAGAAAGAACGGATGCGCCTCGTCGGCGTGCTCCGCGAGCAGCAGGACCAGACTTCGGTCCGCGCGTTCGAGGCGGCCTCGCGGCGGCTCTATCCTCCGGGTCACCCATTTCACCGGCGCCGCGCGGAGGAACGGATCGCCGTCATCGAGTCTCTCGACCGCGAGGAGCTGCGGCGGTTCTACGAAGAGCGCTACGGCGCCTCGACGCTCATTCTCGTCGTCGTCGGCGACGTCGATTCGGATCGAATTCTGGACGGACTCGAGCGCCGCCTCGGGTCGTGGAAGTCCGGCCCGCCCGCGGACGTTCCGAAGCCGGCGCCGGTCACGCCCGCTCCGGGGAGCGAGACCGTGGCCATGCCCGACAAGGCGAGCGCCGACGTCGTCCTCGCTCAGCCGGGCGACCTCGACCGGCTCGACTCCGAATACCTGGCCTGCGTTCTGGCCAACTCCGCGCTCGGCCAGTCGTCGCTCACGTCCCGTCTCGGGGTTCGGGTGCGCGATACGGAAGGTCTCACGTACGGGATCCACTCCGGGTTCGCCGCGACCCACCTCGCGGGCCCGTTCGCGGTCAGCCTGACGGTGAAGCCGGAGAGCCGGGACGCCGCGGTCGGCGCGACGCTCGAGGAGATCCGCCGCTTCGTCCGGGAAGGCATGACCGTCAAGGAGCTCGCCGACGAGCAGAGCTCGCACATCGGCCGCTACAAAGTGGACCTCGGCTCCAACGGCGGGATCGCGCATGCGATCGACGCCGCCGTTTACTACGGGTTCGGCATCTCGTATCTCGACGAGTTTCCGGCGCTGGTGGCGGGTGTGACGAAGGAGGAGGCCGACGCGGCGTTCGCCCGGCGCGTCGATCCGGAGAAGTTCACGATCGTGTCGGCGGGGACGTTTCCGGAGTAGTCACGCCGCTCTCCGAATTTCGATAGAATCCCCCGGGTCAAGGAGGCCCGAAGATTCCCAGACGACCGCAGTACCGCAAGCCCAACCGCCGCCGCCCCGGGGAGGCGCCGCCCACGCACCGGGTGTACCTGTCCAACGAGTCGGCGATGCCGGAGGACCGGGCGGGCGACGGGAAGACGTGGTTCCGCCTGCGTCTCGACTCGGAGCCTTCTCCCGAGTGGATGCGGGCCTATCGGGCGGGCCTTCTCGGCATGACCCGCGAGGACCGCGAGGCGGTGCTGCGCTTCGAGTTCCAGGGGGACAGCGTGCGGGTGGCGGCGAACGACGCCGAGGTCAACAAGCTCCGGCGCGTGCTCGAGCGTCGCATCGACGCGGTCAACTCGATCCTGTCCGGCGGACGGGGACCCAGCCCCACTCCCTGACGCCTACTTCCGGGGCGGCTCCCTCTTGTAGAGGTACGCCGTCTCGAGGAGACGCGCTCCCGAGGGGTCGGCGAGCGCGAACATCGCGCGGTTGAACCGTCCCGTGGCGCCGTAGGTCCCGTCGTAGACGGACGCCCCGGCGCTCTCGCCGCGCTTGTTGACCGCGTAGAAGACGGTCTGGAACTTCGGCATCCCGCGGGCGTCGCGGTTGTCCCTGGCGAGCGCGACGATGCGCCGCAGTGTCTCCAAGGCCGCTTCCTGCGGCGACTTCCCCTGGCGCATCAGCTCGACGACCGTGTGCGAGCCGCAGGAGCGCAGGTTCCCTTCGCCCCAGCCGGTCGAGCCGGCGGCGCCGACTTCGCCGTCGACGTAGAGTCCCGCGCCGATCACGGGTGAGTCGCCGAGGCGCCCCGGGATCTTGAAGAAGAGACCGCAAGTCGTCGTGGTTCCCGCGATGTCGCCGCCGGCGGTGACCGCGTCGCAGTTGATCGTGCCCTGGGGTCGGAAGTCCGACACGCCGTACTTCTCGATGTACCAGCGGATGTCCGGGTCTTTCTCCTCCTCCGTCCCGCGCTCCCGCCAGTCGTCGATCCCGGAGAGCTTCTCCTTCCAGTAGAGCCAGATCTTCCGGGCGCGCTCGGTCAGCAGGTTCTCCTCCGGGAAGCCGTGCGCGCGCGCGAACTTGAGCGCGCCCTCTCCGACGAGGAAGACGCGGTTCGTCTGCTCCATGACGAGCTTCGCGACCCGCGAAGGATTCTTGATCCGTTCGAGCGCGCCGACGGCGCCCGCCTTCATCGTGCGGCCGTCCATCACGGACGCGTCGAGCTGCACGACCCCCTCTTCGTTGGGGATACCGCCGTAGCCGACGGTCACGTCCTCCGGATCGTTCTCGACGATATTGACGCCGGACACCACGGCTTCGACCGGATCGCCGCCGCCGGCGATGATCTCGTACGCCTTCCGGACCGCCGCGAGGCCCCCCGATTCCTCCGGGTTCTTCACGTTGGCGGAGGCGATGACGACCGGCAGTTTTCCGGACGGCCTCGCCGAGGGCTTCAGTTGCGCGGCGACCGGGAGAATGGCGGCGGAGCGAATGAGATCGCGCCGTGTCGGCCCGCGCACTCCGATTCTCCTACTCGTCCGGAAGCTCGGGCTCTTCCTGCATCTCGCGCTTGGTGCCCGGCGCGAGGAGGTCCATCACGAGGTCGGGAAGCGTCTCCGAAAACTCGCTCCTCGGAAGGACGCGCGTGAAGCCCGCGCTCTCGGCCTGCTTCGCGAGCTCCCGGTCGGTGTGTTTCAGGAAGCCGACGATCGGGATCCCGGACGTCTGGCGCTCCTTCCGGAGCTTCCGAACGGCGTCGAGCGGCGCGCCGTCGCTGGAGATCTCCAGGAGCACGGCGGCAGTGTCCTCGGCGCGGGCCGCGCTCGACAGGTCCTTCGCGTCCGCGAATCGGAGCGGGACGTTCAGGTGCCGTGCGGTCGCCTCGATCTTCGAGCGGAAGAAGAGGTCGTCCACGCAGGCCACGATCGAACGAGTGGTCATGGAAGGGAGGATTCTATCGAATCCCCTAGAACATCTTCACGAGATCGACGGTGATCCGGTTCAACCAGGTCTTGAGATCCAGGCGCCTCTGCACGAGAAAAGCTCCCTGGACGTAGACCTGCGGGAGCAGAGTCACGGCGACCCCCGCGCGATGTCCGCGATAGCGCGAGTGGAACCACCAGTCGTCGGTGTTGTAGGCGCCCACGACGGCGTCGCGCTCGACGTACTGGAACATGTAGAACGCGCGCCAGGTCCCGGGCGTGCCGACGGACCCGATCGCGACGGCCCCCTCGAAGGCATCGCGGTTCTTCCTGTCCGCCTCGAAGTTGTGGATCCCATCGAGTGACACGGTGACGGGCAGGCGAAGCGCCGGGAATCGCAGGCGCACGAGCAGGTCGGCGAGGCGGAACCCGCTCTCGGGGCGCTGCCCGCCCGCGTACGGCGCGGACGAGTTCTGTCGGACGAGGTGGGTTTTCAGATCCTCGACGTCGAAGTCCCAGTAAGCCGCGCCGGCTTCCACCGCGAAACGATCGTCGCCGCCCCTCCAGACCGCCTGTCCCGCGAAGATCCGCGTCCCGTCCCCCTCGCGCTGCGGGCTGAAGAGCGCCGCGCCCGAAAACGTGAGCGTCGAGGCGCCCGTCGCGAGCTGGTGCGAGACCGCGGCACCCGGCGTGGAAAGGTCGCGGTCCCAGAGCATCTCACTCGCGACGAGGGGCATTCCGAACTGCCCCGCGAGGATCGTCCACGCTCCCGGCCGGGCCTCGACGTACAGGCGGTCGAGCATCGCGCCGTCGGAACGGTAGTTGTCGAAGTTCCGCGCGTTTTCGCGGTTGTCGTCGGTCCCGAGGTTCGCGACCGCGCGCACGGCGGCCTTGAACCGGTCGGTCGGCGCGAACGCGAGCTCGGGCCGCACCTCGAAGCGGCCGCGCTCGATGTCGGGACGGACGCGCAGCTGGGAGATCGAGTCGTACCGGAACAGCGCCTCCCAGCGGAGCGTGAACTTCGGCTGCGCCGGCGGAGGCTCGAAGTACTCGGGCTCCTGCGCGCAGAGCGGACGGCACACGGCGAGCGCCACGAGCAGGATTCCCCGTTTCACTCTTCCGTTTCCCGTTTCCCGTTTCCCGCTTTTCGACTCAGGCGGCCTGCTGCGCCGTGACGCGCGCGAGCGACTCGTAGAGCTCGGAGACCGCCTGGAAGCGCGAATCCGGAGCCTTCTCCATGCACCTCATGATGATCGTCGCGATCTTGGGGTCGATCCGCGGGTTCTTCGACTGGGGCAGCGGCGGCGCGTCGTTGACGTGCTTCAGGACGACGGCGAGCGGGCTGTCCCCCTCGAACGGGAGAGAGCCGGTGAAGATCTCGTAGAGCACGACGCCGGTCGAATAGATGTCGGAGCGGAAGTCGAGCGGAAGTCCCCGGGCCTGCTCCGGCGACATGTAGTCCGGAGTGCCGATCACCGTCCCGGTCGCCGTCATCCCGCGGTCCTCCGTGAGGCGCGCGATCCCGAAGTCCATGATCTTCAACCCTCCGGTGGGCTCGATCAGGATGTTCTGCGGCTTGATGTCGCGATGGATGACGCCGACCTCGTGGGCCGCGGCCAGACCCGCGCAGACCTGCTTGGCGATTCGCAGCCCCACGGGAGTCGGGAGGATGTCGCCCGACTCGAGCAGGTGCTTGAGCGTGAGGCCCTTCACGAACTCCATCGAGAGGAAGCGAACGCCGTTCGACTCGCCGAGATCGTGCGTGCGGAGCACGTTCGCGTGCGTGATGCGTCGCGCGAGGCGGATCTCCTGCTTGAAGCGGTCGAGGAGTGAGGGGTCCGCCGAGAGGACCTCGCTGCGCAGGGTCTTGATTGCCACGAGGTCGTCGAGCTCTCGGTCGTGCGCCTTGTACACGATCCCCATCCCGCCCTTGCCGAGCACCGACTGGATCTCGTAACGGCCCGCGAAGACCGTGCCGATCTGGGGCTCGTTCGCCGAGCCGACGATTCCTCCCGCTGTCGTGCGCTCGGCGACGAGCGTCTCCTCCTCGCTTCCGAGCGAGATCGTCAGCGAGGCGACGTATTTCTCGAGCGCCGCCTTTTCCTTCAGCTCCTCCAGCATCGCCCGGAACGAGCGCGCCAGGATCCCGATCTCGTCGTTGGACTCGACCGGTAGCTCCGTATCGAGGTCGCCCACCCGCACCGCCTCCGTCGCGCGCACGAGCCGGTCCACGGGTCCCGTGATCCGCCGCGCGAAGACGAACGAGAGAACGAAGGCGATCACGAGCGCCGCGAGTCCCACGAGGATCTGGATGTTCTGGATCCGCCGGAAAGGTGCGAGCTCCCGGTCGCGACTCCGCAGCGGCACGGCCGCCCCGACGATCTGATCGGTCGAGGAGCGGATCGGCAGGAAGTAGGCGAGGTACGTGTCCCCCGAGACGTCGAGCGGCAGCGGCCCGATTGCCTTCCCCTCGCGCAGAACCGCGGGCACCAGGCGAGCCTTCGCGACGATGGCCGAGAGGACCGCGGAGCTCGTGTCGCGCAGCGTCGAAGCCGTCACGACGGGCTTCGCGGGCTCCTCCAACCGTGCAGCGTCGGCCAGGAAGACGACCTCCGCATTCATGAGCGACTTCAGGCTCGAAGCGACGTCGTCGTTGATCTGGAATCCGGCGGCGATGGCGCCGACCGTCTGGCTTCCGCCCTGCAGCACCGGGGCGGCGACGACGTGGTACAGCTTCCGGTCCGAGAGCCAGATCCCCTCGGCGTCTCCTTCCCCCTGGAGCGCCGCCGCGATCGTCGGGACCGCGCGCATGTCGCGTGAGTAGGGGAGGGGCTTGTCGGTGCGTGCGAACGCCGTTCCCGCCGGGTCGATGGCGATCAGGAAGTCGGCCCGCGCGCTCGACGCCTGCTCCCTCTTGAGCGTGTCGTAGATCGTGCCGGCGTCGGTCTCCGCGAGCATCGAGATGATGCCCGCGTTGTTGACGACCACTCCGAGTGCGCGGTGGAGCTCCTCGTAGCGGTTGCGCTGGAAGGATTCCCACGCCGGGCCCGCCTTCTTCAGGTCGTCCGCGATCTTGGCGTCCGCGATCGCGCGCGAGCGCGCGGCGGAGATCGCGATCGCGCCGCCGACCGCAATCAGGATGAGAAGGGCCGCCGCGAAGAAGATCTTGAGAGAAAGCGAGAATCGGGGAGGCTCGGGAGCCGGCAGCTTCAGCCCCGTGCCGCGTGGAGGAAGGGTCGGGGTTCCCGTCGTCGGCCGGGGAGTCGCTTTTTCAGTAGCGCTCATCGTCCGACCCCGACTGCGGCGGATAGTCCTTGCCGTACTTGTTCTTGTGCGGGAGCGGGCGGAACGAAGACGTGTCGATCGAGACGACGAGTGGCGCATCTCCGGCGGCGGGCACGGAGAGCGGGACGCTCGCCTCGTCGCCCTCCTCGTGCCACGCCTTCAACGTCCAGTTGCCTGCCGGCACGCCGTCGAAACGAAAACTGCCGTCCCGGTCGGTGATGGCCGAAAACCCGGAGTCGAGCACGAGGAGGAACCCGACCATCTGCGGATGGATGTTGCAGTACACGCGGACGAGCCCCGGTTCGGCGAACGAGCGGCTCTTCGAGGCGCCGCTGCGGTACAGGCCGAGGTCGAACCGGTTCGAGCCCGAGACCGAGAACACGTTGTGGTAGACGGGATCGTTGTTCGGGAACTCGACTGTGCCCTCCCGCGGGACGACGAGAACGCGCGGGGTGAAACGCTTGGACTCCTGGGACATCGTGAACGTCCGACCGCGATCCGCGCCTCCCCGCGGCCCCTCGATCCAGACGACCGCATTCGAGGAATCCGACCGCGGCGAGCCCCCCTTCACGAGAACGACCCGCCCGGAAACGGACCCCGAAGACCCTCGGGCGAGTGGGCCGCCTGCCGCCCACAAAAAAGCGAAAAGAAGGGCTCCGAGGAGGAAAAACCGCGTCCCCATGAGTGTTTTCAATCATAGCTTGGAAGGAGGGTCCGGTCTCCACTTGCCACATTGAGGGTCCGGTCTCCACTTGCCACAGCGGAGTCGTCGCCGATCGCGAGCGCGAGTGTCGAGCTAAGATCTCCGCGACGGAGGATCGATGGAATCCGAGCGCGTCGAGATCTTCGGGAAGGACACCTGACCCTACACGACCGCGGCCCGTGAGGACTACGCGAGTCGGAAGATCCCCTTCACCTACCACGACGTCAAGCACGACGCAAAGGAACTCGCGCGGATGGTGGAGCTCTCCGGCGGCCGGCGCGTTCCGGTCATCCTCGACAGGGGGAGAGTCACCGTCGGTTTCGGAGGGACCTGAGGGGTCTAGCCGGGCCGGTCGGCCCGCCTCTTGTCTGTCATCCCGAGCGAAGCGAGGGATCTCTCCCGAGTCGAGGAAGAGATTAGCGACGGCTCGACGCCGTCGCTTGTCGCGCTTCTGCCTCCGGCAGAAGGCGCTCGGTGGTCTCGTCGCTTCGCTCCTCGGAATGACAGAGAGGGTGAGGATGACAGGCGCCTGCATATAATCCCCGCCAACTGATGACCACCACCTTCTGACGAGGAGGGTCCTGATGGCCAACGCCCCCGAGTTCCGGCCTTACGTCCCTGCGGGAGAGTCTCCCGCCGAGTTCACGCCCAAGGCGATCCTCCTCGGCATGTTCTTCGGGATCCTCTTCGGCGCGGCGACGGTCTATCTCGCGCTGCGGGCGGGCCTCACGGTCTCCGCGTCCGTGCCGATCGCGGTCCTCGCCATCGCGGTCTTCAAGAAGATCGGCAAGTCCACCATCCTCGAGAACAACATCGTCCAGACGATCGGCTCCGCGGGCGAGTCGGTCGCGGCGGGCGTCGTTTTCACCGTGCCGGCCCTCCTCTTCCTGTCGGGCGGCGAGAACTTCTTCAAGTACCTCCAGATCACGATGCTCGCGATCTTCGGCGGCACCCTGGGCGTCCTCTTCATGATCCCGCTGCGGCGCGCGCTCATCGTCAAGGAGCACGGGAAGCTGCCGTATCCGGAGGGCACCGCCTGCGCCGACGTCCTCATCGCCGGGGAGCGCGGCGGCAACCTGGCGAAGATGGTCTTCGCCGGGGTCGGCGCGTCGCTCCTCTACAAGTTCCTCTACGGCATCCTCGGCCTCTGGCAGGAGACGCCGATCTTCTTCCGGACGAAGAAGGAGACGACGACGTACCCGGCCGCCACCCTCGACATGGCGGTCACCCCCGAGTACCTGGGTCTCGGCTACATCATCGGGCCCCGGATCGCTTCCGAGCTCTTCTCCGGCGGCCTCCTCGCGTGGATGGCACTCATTCCCCTGATCGCGATCTTCGTGCCGGAGGACCGCGTCGTCACCGACCTCCACAACCTCGGCTTCTCCGACGCGTGGATGGCCAACAACTCCTATGCGAACTGGATCTACCGCGCGTACATCCGTTACATCGGCGCGGGCGCCGTCGCCTGCGCGGGCGTGATGACGCTCATCAAGACGCTGCCCACGATCGTCTCGGCGTTCCGGGAGTCGGTCAAGAGCTTCCGGGGCGGGGTCGGCGGGGCGGAGAGCGTCAAGCGGACCGACCGCGACCTCGGGATGGGAATCGTCATCATCGGCTCGCTGGTGATCGTGCTCCTGCTCGCGATCCTGCCGGGCTTCCCGCACGGCCCGTTCCCCGGGTCACTCCTGATGTCGCTCCTGATCGTCGTCTTCGGATTCTTCTTCGTCACCGTCTCCTCCCGGATCGTGGGCATCATCGGGACCTCCTCGAACCCCATCTCCGGAATGACGATCGCGACCCTCATGGCCACGTGCGTCGTGTTCGTCGTCATCGGGTGGCGCGGAGACGTCTACCAGGCGGTGGCGCTGTGCGTCGGCGCGATCGTGTGCATCGCGGCCGCGAACGCCGGAGCGACGTCTCAGGACCTGAAGACCGGATACCTCGTCGGCGCCACCCCGCGCTCGCAGCAGCTCGGCTTCGTGATCGGGGTCGTCTCCTCGGCGTTCGTCATCGCAATCACGCTCTTCATGCTCGACCGGACCTATCGTGGCCCGGGCGAGCTCCACGGAATCGGAGGACCCCTGCTGCCGGCGCCGCAGGCGACGCTGATGGCGACGATCATCAAGGGTCTCCTGGCGCAGAACCTGCCGTGGGCGCCCGTGCTGGTCGGGGTTTTCCTCGCGTTCATGGCGCAGCTCGCCGGGGCGCACGCCCTGTCCTGGGCGGTCGGCGCTTATCTGCCGGTCTCGACCACCGCGCCGATCTGGGTCGGCGGAATGGTGAAGTGGTTCGTGGACGCGTGGCGGCGCCGCAAGGAGGGCACCCCGAAAGAGGAGACGGAGCTCTCCTCCGGGATGCTCTACGCGACGGGGCTCGTCGCCGGGGGATCGCTCGGGGGTGTTCTCATCGCCTTCGTCGCCTTCTTCGGGGACACCGTGCTCCACATGGAGAGTCCGTCTCTCCTGGAGAAGCTCGACCTGGGCGCGAAGCTCTTCCCGGACGTCAAGAGCGGGCTCGTCACGGGAGGGATCCTCTCGGCGATCGCGTTCGCGGTCCTGATCTTCCTTCTCGAGCGCAACGCGCGGAAGAAGCTGGAGGGGTAGAGAAGGTCGGTCAGACCTCGACTTCCCAGAACCCCGGGTACCGGAGGACGAACCCGTTCGAGTCGACCTCGAGCTCGCGCTCGAATCGCCCGCCCGCGCTTCGGTACACGTATCGGTCCTCCGCGAGGCGCCGATAGGTCTGATCGAGCGGCTCGAACCGGAAGCTCGGAAAGCGAAGCCACGCCGCCCGGACCTCCTTCTCCTCCCCGACCGCGAGGTCGAGCCGCCGGATGGGAAGCAGGTTGGTCGAAGGGCTGAAGTTCAGGTCGACGTCCACGCAGCCGGCGATCTCCGGAACGTCCAGGCCGTCGACGCGCCAGAGGCCGTCGTCACCGACGAGGGCGTTCACCCGGACCGCGTCCGCTCCCAGCCAGCCGACGACGTTCGCCGACTTCGTCCGCCACGCCCGGTCGCAGGCGATCGTGTAGCTGAAGCCGCACGATTTCCCTTCGTGGGCGAAGACGGCCGTGCCGGCGAGCTCCCAGCCCCCCGCGCTGCGGGGCGAGATCCGCGCGGATTCGTGTCCCGGCCGATCGACGCGCCTCCACAGGATGGCCGCCGCCGCGCCGCTCACGGGGTCCGCCGGAGAGGGTGCGCTTCCGTGTTGAACACGACTCTGTCGAAGTCGAGCGTCTCGTCCGGGGCGAAGAGAAGGTACAGGTACTTGAGCGTCTCCGCGAGGAAGTAGCTCGGCATGAGGTCCCCCTTCTCCTTCGTCACGACGCTCTTCAGAACGGTATAGCCCGAGTCCGTGCGGCAGTGGGCGACGAGCGACTCGAAGAACTCCTGGCCCATCTCGAGGTATTTCGGGTCCTTCGTCTTCCGATAGAGCACGTACGCCGATTCGACGATCTCGGGTCGGAGCGGGTACCCGGGGTGCACGACTTTCATGGCGCGATAGTCCAGGACCTCGGGCTCGATGCCATGGAGCTTCCACATCCGGAGGCAGGAGTCCTGGAGGCGCCGCGCCCGGGGGAGATCTCCTCCGAGCGCCAGCACTCCCGGCAAGAACGCGTGCAGGGCGCCGAACTCCGATGCCGTGCGGCGCCCGGTGGCCCTGTCCACCGCCCCGTACCAGAGACCGCTCCGCGCCTCGTCGGCCACGTATCGGTTCAGCGCGCGAACGCTCCGGCGCCACATCGTCCGACAGTCCGCGTCGCCGAAAAGGAGCGAGCACTTGAGGAGGTACTCGTAATACGAATCGATCCCGCCGCCGACGTGGCTCGCCCGGCTCTTCCACTGCCCGGTCTCGACGTCGATCTCCTCGCCGGGCAGGTCGATTTTCGACCGCCGGCGGTCGAGCTCGACCACGGCGCGCTTCGCCTTCTCGAAGTAGACGGGCCGCTTCGTCAAACGCGAGAGCGTTCCGAACTCGAGCAGAAGCGTGCCGATCTCGGCGGGGTTGGAAACCGCGCCGTTCGTCTTTCCGGTCTTCAGGTTGACGTACATGTACGGCATCCCGGTCGGGGACTCGAAGACGGGGAGCAGCCGGTTGCCGAGGTCTTCCGCGAGGCGGAGGAGGCGATCGTCTCCCGTCATCTGGTAGCCGGAAAGGAGACCGCCGAGGAGGCGAATCGTGATCTCGAAGTTCTTGACCGTCACGTCGCGGTCGAACGAGAGCCGCTCGACGATGAGCGCCTTCGCCTTCGCGGCTTCCTCGTCGAGGCCCGCGAGGAGAAGCGTGTCGAGCGAATCCACCGGCGTCATGAGGAGCGTCTCGCCGTGCCAGTCGTGCGGGCTCTTCGTCACCGGGCGGAGCTCGTCGTGGCCCCAGGCATGCCGCTCGTAAGCGCGCCAAGAGTGGAGAATCTCGGCCTTGACCCGTTGCGCCATCGCCGCGCGATTCAACGCCGTGTCGGGGGGAACGCCACCGACGAGCATCAGCGCGAGCCCGAGCCATGCCGTCATCTGCGAGCGCCGGTCATGTGAGCGACCTCCTCCGGAGTCAGCCGCAGGAACCTCGCCGCGTTCTCGAAGAGGATCTCCCGCTTCTGTCCCTCCGACAGGAACGGTGCGCTCTCGATCGCTTCGATCGCCGGCTCGATGACGCCCGGCCAGTTCATCTGGTCGGACCCGAACATGACGCGCTTGACGAACCCCGCCTCCACGATCCGCTGGAGATACCGGTGGAACTCCTGGCGCGGCAGCACCCAGCTGATCACCCCGACGTCGACGTGGACCTGGGGGTGCGCCCACAGCACGGCCAGGAGATCGTCGAGCATCGGCCAGCCGGCGTGCATGATCCAGACGCGAAGGCGCGGGTGGCGCGCGAGCGCCTCTTCCAGGACGAGCGGGCTGTGGAGCCGCGCCCGGTAGTTCGGAAACGGGGGGAGGTAGCGGGCGCCCGGCGGGCCGGTGCCGATGTGAATCCCGACCGGGACGTCCATCTGCTCCGCGACCGCCAGGTACGGCTCGAACTTCGCGCCGCTCGGGGAGACACCCTGGTACTGGATTCCGACTTCCGCAAACGCGCGGTGGCGCTTTTCCCGAAGCGATCGGCGGACCTGCTCCGGGGTAGGAACCGGCTTCCTCCCGAAGTCGAAGCCCAGGGCCGGGAGGATGCGGTCCGGCTCGACCTCCATCCATCGGTCGAGCTGCGGACCGCTCGAGAGCGCGGTGATGTTGCGACGGCGGAGCACCGCGATCGTCTGCTGCATGACCTCGACGTCCGTCATCGGACTCCAGATCGGTTTGGAGCATTCGGGATTCTTCGTCCATCTCATGAACGCGACCGGCCAGGTCTCCTTCGGGTCCCACGTCGGCAGCTCCGCCGGCGGCGCGCAGATTCCGAGCGGCGGCGGCCCGTTGACGTCGGCCGGGTGCGAGTGGAGGTGCATGTCGATCACGGGGGCCGGCGGCGATTGGGCCGGGGAGACGGACGAAAGCAGGAGCACGACGATTCCGCAGGTCAGGGACTTCATTGCTTCCTCCGGGTCTGCAGGACGACTCCGCACTGACGGCAGCTTTCCGGCAGGAGCTCGCCGGGAGGCGCCTCGAAGCTGAAGTTGCAGGCGGGACAGCGGCCCAGGGCGCCAAGGACCACGGTCGCCACCGCGAACTCGACGAACACGGCGATCCCGACGAGCTTCGCGGTGCGGCCGACGCCGGGCCAGACGAGGAGCACGCCTTCCACGACGAGGACGGCGGCCGCCGCCCAGAGACAGCCCATGACGAGCCGTCGCCATCGCGCGAGCTTTTTCGCCTGCGCGGGCGTCAGCGTCGGCCGGGAATCGGCAGCGGAGCTCACGATTCGAGTCCCGGCTTGCGCCTCTGCGCGAGCTTCGAGATGGCCTCGCGAAGGCGCTTCTGCCGGGTCTCCTCCCGTTTCGCCGAGTCGATCCAGCGGACGTAGAGGCGGCGGTACGACGGAGCGAGCTCGCGAAAGAACCGCTCTGCCGCCCGATTCCGGGCCAGCGCCGCTCGGATGTACGCCGGCACGCTCCGGGCCGGAGGACGGGCAGGGACGCTCGACCTCGTGGGCCTCCGCGCCAGACCCGCCGGAGTCATCCGTCCCTCGTTCACGAGCCGCGCGAACCTCTGCCGGTTCAGCGGCGACCAGTTGCTCTTCTCCCTTCGCGGCGTGAACCGCTGCGCGTAGCGGTTCTCGTCCATCGGTTTCGTGATCCCGTCGATCCACCCGAAGCAGAGCGCTTCCTCGACCGCCTCGGCGTAGGCGACGCGCGGCCGGCCGCTCTGCTTCTTGTTGTACACGAGCCAGATCTCCGACTCTTTTCCGTGGTGCTTCGCGAGCCAGGCGCGCCACTCCTCCCGGGTTTCCACGGCGAGCGTGCGGGTAATCTTCAGCGGGAGACTCCCGGAAGCCGCGCCAGAAAGGCCTCGGACCAGAGCGGCAGCCGCGCGCGACCCCGGTTCCTCTCGCCCTTCGCAGCGCGGTCGTAATCGCGCAGGAACATCGCCGGATCGCAGACGGATTCGACCAGCCTCTCGCGGCCGAGCGCGCGCTCGACGACCGAAGACATGAGCCAGCCCACGGTGTAGTACGCGCCCTGCGGCACGTCCTCCGTCGAGATGAAGCTCATGCCCTGCCGGGTGCGCTCTTCCTCCGAGAGCTTGCCGTCGAGGAGAGCCCCGAAGAACGCCTCGAGCCGTGGAATATCCGCTTCGACCCTCGCGAGGTCGCGCTCCCAGACCGCGCGCTCGGCCGCATCGCTCGAGGCGTGGGGGTGGACCTCCGGACCGCCCGCGGCGGCGAGCACGGCGCGTCCTTCGGCGAACCCGCCCATCCAGGCGAGCGCGGTCTTCACGTTCTCGGGAAGCCCGGCATCCGCCGGCTCCTCCGGGCAGACGCTGGCAACGCCGATGTGGTGGAGCTCGTGCGTCACGGTGTTGGCGAGCTTCGACGGCGTCACCTTCGCGTCGAGGTAGAGGAAGATCGCGGGATTGCGGCGCGGCTCGAACACGAAGGAGTTCGTCCGCGGCTTGATGACCGGATAGACGTTCGCCCGGATGACGGCGGAGCCGGGCAGGTACGCGAAGGCGCGGCGAGCCGCGTCCGCCGGATCGATCCGTGTCCACTCGCGAAGCGTCCGTCGCAACTCTCCCGCGCGATCGAGCAGGTCGGACGAGAGGACGAACTCGCGGAACGTCGCGTCCTCGAAGCCGCGTTGAAGCGACGCCTCGCGCTCCTTGAGTCTCCGGTACCCCGTGCTCGTGAACAGCCGCTGCCAGTCGGAATCCGCCGGCGTCCCTCCGGCGGAGCGGATCTCGAGGATTGCCAGGACGGCGTCGGCCTCGTCGGTGACCATCGGGACCCGGAGCCGCGGGGCTTCCGGCGCCACGTGGCGGCACGCGGCGAGAAGGAGCAGCGCGGCGGCGACGGGGACCGGTCTGATCGGGAAAGCTCCTCCCCGAGTCTATTTCCGGCCGGTTCTACTCGATGACGCCGAACTTCCTGCCGACCTTGCGAAAGGCGTCGACCGCGCGGTCCAGATCCGCGCGCTCGTGCGCGGCCGAGACCTGGCAGCGCAGCCGCGCCTGACCCTGCGGCACGACCGGGTATCCGAAGCCGGACACGTAGACGCCCTCCTCGAAGAGCGCCTTGCCCATCGCGAGCGCCTTCGCCGTGTCTCCTACGATCACCGGCACGATCGGATGCGTCCCGTGCGGGATCCGGAAGCCGGCGTCGGAGATGGCCTTCCGGAAGTACGCGGCGTTCTCGCGAAGCTTGCGCACCGGCGAGGGGTCCTCCCGCAGCATCCGGAAGGCCTCGAGCGATCCCGCCGCGACGGCGGGCGGCAGAGAGTTCGAAAAGAGGTACGTCCGGCTGCGCTGGCGGAGCGTCTCGACGAGCGGCCGCGGTCCGGCGACGAAACCGCCGGCCGCCGAGCCCATCGCCTTGCCGAGCGTCCCGGTGGTGACGGGAATGCGGTCGAAGACGCCCTGCTCCTCGGCCGTGCCGCGCCCGGTCGCTCCGAGAACTCCGGTCGCATGGGAGTCGTCCACCGCGAGGAGGACATCCTTCTCTTCGCAGATCCGGACGAGCTCGCGAAGGTTCGCCTCCTCGCCCTCCATGGAGAAGACGCCGTCCGTGATCATCAGGCGATACCGCGACGTCGTGTCCTCGGCGAGCAAACGCTCGAAAGCGGCCATGTCGTCGTGCGGTACGCGGAAGCGCTTCGCCTTGCAGAGCCGCACGCCGTCGATGATCGAGGCGTGATTGAGCTCGTCCGAGTAGAGCCCGTCGTTCTCGTCGAGGATGGCGGCGAAGAGCCCTTCGTTCGCGTTCCAGCACGACATGTAGAGGATCGAGTCGTCGGTCCCGAAGAAGCCGGCGATCTCGGCCTCGAGCTCCTTGTGGAGCTCTTCGGTACCGCAGATGAACCGCACCGACGCCATCCCGGCGCCCCACCGGTCGATCGCCTTCTTCTGGGCCTCGCGGACCCGCGGATGGTTCGCGAACCCGAGGTAGTTGTTGGAGGTGAGCATGACGACGTCGCTGCCGGCCACGCGCACGCGCGCGTCCTGCGGCGACTCGAGCACGAGCTCTTCCTTGTAGGTGCCGGCCTGCCGGAGCTTCGCCATCTCGGCGGCGAGGTGATCGAGGAGAGTCGCCACGGCCGCGTCACGCATCTTCCGACACGATCTTTCCGGCGACGCGTCCCCCCGGGAACGCGGCGTCGAGGGCGGCCAGCGCGCGTTCGAAAGCTGCCGTGTCGGGAGCGATGATCTCCGCGCAGAGCGTCGGCCGGTTGAGGATCTCGGACGTACCGCTCGCCCCCCGGACGATGACCGCTCTTGCCGGTCGCTCGACCGTGTACACGACGTCGTCCACGTCTCCGAGGGCGCGCGATGCCACCTTCTGGGCGTCGTCGGCTTCCTCCCGGGAGAGGCAGACGCCGGCGAGGCCGATCACCCGGTAGCGGTTGGGCTCGAACTCGGTGCGCTCCCAGTTCTTCCACACTCGGGGCCGCGGTCGCAGCTCGAACCGGTAGGCCACGTTCGAGAGCCGCGACTCCTCGAGCGCGAATTCCGCGATCCGGCGCTCGTTCATCCCCTCGGAAAAGTCAGGCCGGGGTGGCCGGCTCGTCGGCATTGGGCGCCTCCGTCGAAATCGAAAGTTGTATCTCGAACCTCGAACCGATCGTCATGGCCTTCCATTCGGATAGAACACGACCTTCATCGCGCTGCGGGTCTTCAGGAGCGACATCGCCTCGTGAAAGCTTTCGAGGCCCTCGAACTCGTTGGTCACGATGTCTTCGACGTCGAGCCCGGCGGAGAGGAGGTCGAGCATCTTGATCCACGTCTCGAAAATGCGCCGGCCGATGATCGCATGGAGCGTCAGTCCCTTGAATATCAGGCAGCGCGTGTAGTCGCGGATGGTGACCGCGGAGTCCTTCGGAATGCCGAGGAGCGAGACGATCGCGCCGGGACGCGCGACCGCGAGTCCCAGGTTGATGGACGACTCCGCGCCCGAGAGCTCGAGGACGACGTCGGCGCCTCCGCCCACGGCGTCCCGCACGCTTCCCTCCGGGTCCTTCGTCCGGTTCAGCTCGACGACCGCCACGTGCGCCAGGCGCCGCGAACTGGCCCACTTCCGCGCATGAGCCGCGGCGTGGGCGTTGACCTCCGTGATTGCGATGCGGGCGGCGCCCGAGATCCGGGCGATCTCCGCGCACATGGCCCCGATCGGTCCGTAGCCCAGCACGGCCACGGACCGGCCGGAAAGGTCGGCCACCTGCGTCGCGTGCACGGCGTTCCCCAGCGCGTCGAGAAACGCGCCGACGCGCGGGGGAACGACCTGGCGGTCGAGCGGAATCACGTTGAACGCCGGGACGACCACGTACTGCGCGAAGCACCCGTCCCCGTGCACTCCGAGGATCCGCGTGTTCTCGCAGATGTGCCGCTGGCCGGTGCGGCACGGGCGGCAGTGCCCACAGGTCACGTGCATTTCGGCCGACACGTACAGGCCCAGGCGGAGATGCGGCCGCTCGGCGCCCGGGCCGAACGCCGCGATCTCGCCGCAGAACTCGTGGCCATAGACGCGCGGCGGTTTGACGATCGACGCCATGGACTCGTCCCACTCGTAGATATGCCGATCGGAGCCGCACACCGCCGTAGCGAGGACCCGGATCAGCACCTGGCCGGGCCCGGGTTTCGGCACCGGGACCGATTTCACCTGGGTGCCCTTCGGCCCCGCGACCGGACGTGTCTTGACGACGGCGGTCATCCGGGACGGTAAACGGGAAACGGGAAACGGCAAACGGGGCTTGCGCCTGGCTCCGGAGCTCTTCTTCTTCTTCACGTTTTCCGTTTTCCGTTTTTCGGCTTCAATCGCCGGCCTCGTCGTCCCGCACGTACCCGGCGCGCGGTCCCGCTCCCGCCCCGACGAGCGCCGCGGCGCGGGCCGGTTGAACGTAGCGCGCGACGATCCCGCGCGTGTTCGCGACGGCGAGCTTCTCGAAGAGGAAGGAGAACTTCTTTTCGAGGGTCTCCCGGATCGCTTCGCGGGTGCCGGGGGGGAGGTTCCAGACCTGCTCCTTGAACACGCCGATCGCCTGCTTGCGGTTCTTGTAGAGGAACTGGTTGTCCGTCTCCCCCTTCTTCTTCTGGTCGGCCATCTTCTCGAACAGCCAGCGCTCGACCGCGCGCTTCAAGGGAAGGGGGAAGACGGGGTGGTCGTAGACGATGTTCTGGAACTCGGTCGCGAGATGGATCTCGGCGCAGTCGTGGTCCGGGAAGCTGCCGAAGAATTCGGCCGGCAGCGTGGAGGCGCCGTGCTGGACGGCGCCGGCCAGGCCGAACTCCTCGCGGGCCACCTTCGACAGGCGAAGCAGCGTCTCGAAGTCGATCTGGACGCGCATGACGGTCCCGTCGGGCCCCACGACGCCGCCGTGGGAGCTTCCCGTCTGGACGGACACCTTCGAGATTCCGGTCCCGCCCCCGAGCTCGCGGAGGTATCCGTTCATGTACGCGCGGAGCTCGTCGGGCGTCGAGTTCGCCTTCCCGACCTCGCCGATCTCGCCGCCGATCGAGATCGGCATCCCCTCCGGCTCGCGGGCGCGGATGAACTTCGTGAAATGCGCGGTCAGCCGGGAGTTCACCGCCTGCTGCTCCCCGAGCGTCTGCTTCGAGAGGTCCACGAGCGTCGAGGTGTCGATGTCGATCTGGTAGAAGGTCGCCGCGATCGCTTCCTCGATCAGGGCTTCGATCGCCCCGATCTCCCGGTCCGGGTCGGCTTCCATCTTCTTCGGGTTCGTCTGGAAGTGATCTCCCTGGATGAAGACGGGTCCCTCCCAACCTTCGCGCATGGCCGCCCCGATCATCACCGCCGCGTACTCGCCGGGCCTCTGGTCGGTGTAGCCGATCTCGCTGCGCGCGATCTCGAAGACGATTGCTCCGGCGTCGATCTTCCGCGCGGCGCGGCAGGCCGCGCGCGCCGTGTCGTAGGCGAGCATGCGGATGTTGATCGCGGGAACCGTGAAGCCCGAGATTTCGCCGCGGCCGCGCGCCTCGTACAGGGGAAGGATGGAGGCCGGCAGGATGCCGAGCGACGCCGCCGCCTCCCGGATGGCGCGGCGCGCCGGCTCCTTCGCGTCGCGGCCGCCGAAGACCGCCGTCCAGACGAGCCCGTCCAGCGTCTCTTCGCGGAACCGCACCGGGTCGACGACGACGAGAGCTTCTTCGCGGCGGGTCGTGCCCGAGCGATCGAGGTCGCTTTCGAGTTCGGCGGCGGTCGAGTAGACGTTCACAACCCGATTCTATTGGGGGTCAGGTCTCCACTTGCCACATCGGGGGTCAGGTCTCCACTTGCCACATCGGCTGGCGCCCCTGTGCTAGCTTCCCCGCGTGATCCGCCTGTCGCGGACGATCCGGTTCAACGCGGGCCGCAGCCTCTGGCGAAAGGACTGGAGCCCCGAGAAGAACCGGGCGATCTACGGCGACGAGAGCCCGCACGGCTACGGCCACAACTTCACCCTCGACGTCGCGGTGGAGGGGCCGGTCGACCCCGAGTCCTCGATGGTCGTGAACCTGACGGACCTCGACCGGGTGCTCAAGGAAGAGGTCGATGGACCACTCGACCACCGGAACCTGAACCGCGACGTGCCC
>DATIBN010000096.1:0-12177 GCA_035457525.1 Thermoanaerobaculia bacterium
CGACGGTGGCGCCCATGACGCCCGCCGCGTTCGACCGGGTCGTGCGGACGTGCCTGGCGAAGGATCCCGACGACCGCTGGCAGACCGCCCACGACATTGCCGTGCAGCTGAAGTGGATCCAGGAGGGTGGAACCGCGGCCGTCGGCCCGGCGCCGTCCGCCGCACCCAGACGCTCGGCCGCAATGCGCCTCGCTCCGTGGCTCGTAGCGGCTGTCGCGACTGCCGGTGTCATCGCCCTCCTGGCCCGCGACTGGCGCCGTTCGTCCATTCGCACGCCGGTGACGCGCTTCTCGGTTCTCGCGCCCGAGAAGACGGTTTTTACCCCTCCCGGCGAGCTCTCGTCGACTCAGGTCGCGCTCTCCCCGGACGGACGAACCCTCGCCTTCGTGGCCCACGCCGGAGGTTCGCGACCACTCGTGTGGCTACGCCCCCTGGACAGCCTGACGGCGGTACCTCTTTCGGGTACCGAAGACGCACTTCATCCCTTCTGGTCGCCGGACGGAAGATCCCTCGCGTTCTTCACGCCCACGAGCCTGAAGAGAGTCGAGGCGTCCGGCGGCGCGCCGCAGAGGCTCAGCGAGATCGTGGCGGGGCGTGGGGGCGCGTGGAGCCGTGAAGGTGTGATCGTCTTTGCGCACAGCGCCCCAACGCCGCTCTCCCGCGTGCCGGACACGGGCGGTGAGCCGCAGCCGGCGACCGACTTCGATGTCACACGCGGCGAGGACCGTCATCGATACCCGTCATTTCTGCCGGACGGAAAGCGATTCCTGTTCTGGGCACGGAGCTCGAAGCAGGAGAACACCGGCATCTACGTCGGTTCGCTCGACTCTCGCAAGGCCCGCTTCATCATCAAATCGGAATCGATGGGACAGTATTCGCCCCCGGGACACCTGCTCACCGTCCAGCAGGGAATGCTCGTCGCCTATCCGTTCGACGAAAAATCGGCGCAGGTCCGGGGCAATCCGGTTCGAATCGCCGAGGGGGTACTCACCGGAAACCCGCCGGGATACGCGCCCTTCTCCGTCGCGGGCACGACCCTCGCGTACTCGACGCCATACGCGAGGAGCCGACAGCTCGTCTGGTTCGACCGGTCCGGGCGCCGCTTGGGCAGCGTCGGCGAGCCCGGCGACTACAGCACTCCGCGGCTGTCCCGCGACGAAAAAAGAATCGCGGTCGCCATCCGAGAGGAGTCGAAGACCAATACCGACATCTGGGTCTTCGACTCGACGAGGGGAACGTGGTCGCGGCTGACGTTCGACCCCGCCACCGAGCGCGCGCCGCTGTGGTCTCCGGATTCGAGCCGGATCGTGTTCACTTCCGCGTCCGCCGGCAGACTCGACGTGTACGAGAAACCGGCGAGCGGGAGCGGCGAGCCCCGGCTCGTCGTTGGCTCCGGCACCGACAAGTTCCCGAGCGACTGGACGCGCGACGGGCGTTTTCTCTTGTACCAGACGTTCGGCCAGACCGGGTGGGACATTTGGGTAGCCCCGACCGACGGTGGGAAGCCGTTCCCTCTCTTGGCTTCGAAGTTCACCGAGGCACAGGGCCAGGTTTCGCCGGACGGACGCTGGATCGCCTACGCCTCGGACGAGTCGGGCCGCTTCGAGATCTACGTGACGCAGTTCCCACAGAGGCGAGGGCGATGGCAGATCTCGACCGCCGGTGGAAGCCAGCCGTGGTGGCGAGGAGACGGAAAGGAGCTCTTCTACCTGAGCCCGGAACAGACTGTCATGAGCGTCGCGGTCGTTCGCGCGGACGATGCGTTCGAAGCCTCGGTCCCGACCTCGCTGTTCAAGGCGAATTTCCCGGCCGTCGTGCCCGCGTTCTGGGGCAACTACTGCGTGACCGCGGACGGCCAACGATTCCTGGTCAGCGAGCTGCTGCCGGAGGCGGCCGCGACCCCGATCAACGTCGTCCTGAACTGGACCGCTGCCCTGAAGAAATAGCGGGGTCAGGTCTCCACTTGCCACATTGAGGGTCAGGTCTCCACTTGCCACATCCGAGAAATAGTGGGGTCAGGTCGCCATATTGAGAGTCACGCCATATTGAGGGTCAGGTCTCCACTTGCCACGTCGGCGGTATCGCGATATCGTGATACTCCCATGGCCCGCTACGTCGTCACCAATCTGCGATTCACCGAGCAGACCTACCGGGAACTGCGCTACGCCGCCCTGCGTCGCGGAGTGAGCGTCGCTTCGGTCGTTCGGGAATCGGTGGACCGCTACCTGGGGCGTACCGAAGAAGACAAACCGATTCCCTTTGGAGAAGATCCCTTCGACAAATGGATTGGTGCGTTCCATGGATCGGCTGGTGATGAATCGGTGAATCACGACCACTATCTCTATGGATGGCCGAAGGAGACAGAGCTTGAAGCTTCTGGCGGACACGAGCGCGCTTCTGGCCCTACTGTGGGACGACGACGAAAGGCATCCAAGCGCCGTCGAGTTCAGAAAAAGAAACCCTCAGGCGCGATTCGTTCTGACCGAGCTCATCCTCGCGGAGCTCGCAACGCGCGGCCGCGTGAAGGTGGGGGCAAGAAACGCGGTTGACTTCACGCGAGATCTTCTCAGAAGCAGTCGCTACGAGCTGATTCTGGTCGATATCGACTTGATCCAGGGGGCTCTCGGGAGGATGGAGCGGTACGGAGACAAACGGTTGAGCCTGACCGACTGCGCGAGCTTCGAGATCATGGAGCGACTCGGAATCGACGCGGCCTTTACGTTCGACCGGGACTTTCGCGACTGCGGATACCGAATGGTGCCTTAGCGCTCTTTCGCCGCGGCCACCGTCGCCTTGAGCTCCTCGATCGACCGTACGACCCCGCCCCGCACGACGTAGCGGACCTTCCGGAAGTTCGCGACGTCCGCCGTCGGGTCCCCGGCGACCAGGAGCAGGTCCGCCGATTTGCCCTTCTCGACGGTCCCGATTTCCTTCTCGAGACCCATCGCCATCGCGCCCCCGCGCGTCGATGCGACGACGACCTGCATCGGCGTCATTCCGGCCGACTGCATGGCCTCCATCTCCGCGTACACCGACGGGCCGTGCAATGTCAGCGGATTTCCGGCGTCCGTCCCCATCGCAATGGGGATCCCGGCGTCCGCGACGCGCTTCAGGTTCGCCTTGCCGATCTGTTCCGCGCGCACGGCCCGCTCCTCGGCCCTCTTCACCTGGGCCCCAATTCCTTCGGGAGCCGGGATCCGCGCAGTCTCCGCGACCTTCGCCAGCGTCCCCGCGTCGACGCACCCGTTCGGGTCGTCCACGACGGGGGGCTTCTTCGCCATCACGCCCTGCGCCATCCGGACGTATCCGCCGAACACCGTCAGCGTCGGGCAGTAGATCGTCCCGTTCTTCTTCGCGAGCGAGAGGAACTCCTCGTCCACCGGCAGATCGATGACGCTGTGCACGAGCAATCGGGCCCCGGCCCGGAGAGCGGCCTTGGCCTCGGCGAGACCCGTCGCGTGCACGATGAGAGGAAGCCCGGCCTTGCGCGCTTCCTCTCCCGCCGCGAGCACTGCGGGCGCGGACGCTTCGACCGGAAGGTCCGGGCGGACGAGGTACCAGATCTTCACTGCCCCGGCGCCCATCGACTTCAGATACGCGACGCCGTTGCGCGCCGACTCGGCGTCCTTCAGGAGAATGAACTGGCGCTCCGCCGGCAGGTTCACCCAGTGGTCGACCGTCGAGAGAAGCGGACCCGCGGCGGCGAGCCGTGGTGCTCGCGTGTCGTCGCGCTTCCGGTGCGCCATTTCGACCGTCCACGGGTATCCGCCGACGTCGAACACCGAAGTCACGCCGGAGCAGAGCTGTGAGCGGAAGAAACGGTCCGGGTGCTCCTTCAGGTCCGCTTCGACATTCTCGTAGGGATACGCTTTCCGGACGTCGAGCGCGTCCGGCCGGCCGTCCGCCCACCCCGTCTGGGAGAAGTGGACGTGCGCGTCGGCGAGCCCCGGCGTCAGCCACAGGCCGCGCCCGTCCACGACGGTCACGCCGTCCGGAATCGCGCAGCGTCCCGCGCAGTCGATCTTCCCGCCGCGAAGCACGACCGTCGCGTTGGGCACGGGCGGGGCTCCCGTCCCGTCCACGAGCGTCGCTCCGACGATCGCGCGCGGCGGCGGAGGCGTGCCGGGCATGGCGGGAAAAGCGCTCGTCATCGCGATCTTCCACCCCTCCGGCGTCCTCAGGAAGATCCGTTCCGAAATCCCGGTCTGCTCGTCGGCGCCGTAGCGGACCCGATATCGGTACGTTCCGTAGACGATTCCCGGCTGGACCGACACGAGCTCGAGGTCACTCGCGTCGAAGGTGTCCGGCCAGTTCTCGCCGGCGGCCTTCTCGTGCGCTGCATAACCGAGCGAGACCCCCTCGGCGCCGGTTCGCGCGAGCTTCTCCGACTTCCAGTAGCAGGAGAGATACGCCGTCTTGTCCCGCTGCCGGATCGCGTCGAGATTCTTCTGGAAAAGAGCGCGGGCAGCCGAGAGGTCGGAACTCGCGGGTTGGGCTGACAGCACCGCGCTCAACATGGAGAGCAGCAGCCACTTCATTCTCGCTCCTTCGATTCCGGGGAGGATATCCTTCGCGGAAACCGCGAACGTGGCAGAGCAGGTTCGAGCCTCGGGTTGTGGCAAGTGGAGACCTGACCCTCAATGAGCATCGCGCCCGGTACGCGTTTCGGTCCCTACGAGGTCCTCGGTCCGCTCGGTGCGGGGGGCATGGGGGAGGTCTATCGGGCGAACGACACGCGCCTGAAGCGCGAGGTGGCGGTCAAGATCCTTCCCGCGTCCTTCTCGGCGGACGGCGACCGGCTGCGGCGCTTCGAGCTCGAGGCGGAGACCGCCGGGCGGCTCAACCATCCCAACATCCTGGCGATCTATGACATCGGGACCCACGACGGCGCCCCGTACGTCGTGTCGGAGCTTCTCGAGGGTCAGACCCTGCGCGACCGCCTTTCGGAAGGGACGCTCACTCCCCGCCGCGCGATCGATTTCGCCCGTCAGCTCGCGGCCGGCCTCGCCGCCGCGCACGAGAAGGGGATCGTCCACCGCGACTTGAAGCCCGAGAACGTCTTCGTGACGTCGGACGAGCGGATCAAGATCCTCGACTTCGGCCTCGCAAAGCTGACGCAACCGGACCTGCCGGCCGTCGGGCAGACCAGCCTGCCGACCTCGCCCGGGACCGAGCCGGGCGTCGTGCTCGGCACGGTGGGATACATGTCCCCGGAGCAGGTCCGCGGTGCGCCCGTCGACCACCGGGCCGACGTCTTCTCCTTCGGCGCGATCCTCTACGAGATGCTGACGGGAGCGCGCGCGTTCCGGGGCGACTCCGCGATCGAGACCATGAACGCGATCCTGAAAGAGGATCCGCCCGAGCCGGTGCAGTCCGGTCGAAGCGTGCCGCCGGTCCTCGACCGGATCGTGCGCCACTGTCTCGAAAAAAACCCGGCCCTGCGGTTCCAATCCGTGCGCGACCTCGCGTTCGACCTCGAGACCCTCTCGGAAACGTCTTCGGCGGCGACGGCGGTCGTCCTGCCTTCCGCCCGCCAACGGTCGCGGGTCGTGCCGGTGCTCGCCGGGCTGCTCCTCATCGCCCTGGCCGCCGGCGCCGGCTATCTCGCGGCCGGCCGCGCGAAGGGACGCAGCTCACCGTCGTATCAGAGGCTCACGTTCCGCAACGGCACCGTCTTTTTCGCGCGGTTCGCGCCGGATGGGCAGACCATCGTTTACAGCGCGGCATGGGACGGCGAGCCTTTCCAGCTCTTCTCGAGCCGTCCAGGCAGCGCCGAGTCGCGCTCTCTCGGACTTCCTCCCGGGTACATCAGCTCGATCTCGGACGACGGAGAGATGGCGATCGTCCTCAATCCGACCGGCGGGTTCGGCGCGGGAACGCTCGCCCAGGTCCCGCTCGCCGGCGGCGCGCCCCGCCCGATTCTCGACGGAGTGCGGCTCGCTTCCTGGGCCCCCGACGGCAAGACCCTCGCGGTGAACCGAGTCGTCGGCGGACGTCAGCGGGTCGAATATCCGATCGGCAAGATCCTCTACGAGACCGAGGGGTTCGTGAACGACATCCGCGTTTCTCCCGACGGGAACCGGGTCGCCATCGAGGAAACGCTGGCGCGGACGTTCGTGGGAGGAGGAACGGGTTGGGTCGGCTTCGTGGACCGTACGGGCAAGCGGACGACGCTCTACAGCGGCTGGATCCGGAACTGCGGCCTGGGCTGGTCGCCCGACGGCAAAGAGGTCTGGTTCGGCGTGCCCGACCGTTCGGGCGCCTTCCGGGACGTGCTCGCCAGCTCGGGCCCGGGCGCCACCCGCTTGCTCGCCCGGATGGTCGGCCCCATGACGATCCACGACGTTTCTCGTGACGGGCGTCTGCTCTTCACGCGGGAGACCGTGCGGTTGAACGCCCTCGCCGGAATCGAGGGGGAGAGCGGCGAACGGACCCTCACCTGGCTCGACGAGTCGCTGGTCGCCGACCTCTCGTCCGACGGACGCACGCTGCTCTTGAGCGAAATCGGGGGCGGCGGAGGAGCACGCGGCGCCGTCTACGTCCGCGCGACGAGCGGAGGCGACGCGGTCCGCCTCGGCGAAGGAGGCGCGCTCGCGCTTTCGCCGGACGGGAAATGGGCATTGACGGTGGAAGCGAGCACGCCGCCCCGTTTGACTCTTCTGCCGACGGGCGTCGGGCAGCCGAACCCGCTCCCGGTCTCCGGCTTCGAGAACTACTACTTCGCGCGATGGCTGCCCGACGGAAAGCGGATCTTCTTCGACGCGAATCCGCCGGGACGCAAGATCCGGTGTCACGTGCTCGATCTCCCGGGGGGGCCGCCCCGACCGGTGGGGCCGGAGGGCGGTTCCTGCTGGGCCGCTTCTCCCGACGGAAAGCTGCTCGCGGTGACCGCGTCCGACGAAACGCTCGCGCTCTATCCGGTGGACGGAGTCGGGTCCGTCCGCGCCGTCCCGGGCTGGAAGTCCGGCGCGAAGCCCATCCAGTGGAGCGCCGACGGCGGCTCTCTCTATTTCGTCGCCGAGTCGAACATCCCCGTGGAGATCCTCCGGTTCGATCTGGCGACCGGGCAGTCGCAGGCGTGGCGCCAGCTGGCGCCGTCGGACCGCGCGGGCGTCCAGTCGATCTCGTCCCCCTTGATCACTCCCGACGGCCGCACCTACGCCTACACGTATCTCCGCCTCACCGGCGATCTCTACCTCGCCGAGGGTCTGAAATGACGGGGTCAGGTCTCCACTTGCCACATTGGGGGTCAGGTCTCCACTTGCCACATCGGCTGATCGGATGTTGAGGGAATGACTCTGACTCCCGGCACGCGCCTCGGGCCCTACGAGGTCATCGGTCCGCTCGGCGCGGGCGGCATGGGGGAGGTTTACCGCGCGCGCGACGCGAAGCTCGAGCGCGACGTCGCGATCAAGGTCCTCCCGGAGCGCCTCTCTTCGGATCCGGCGGCTCTGCAGCGGTTCGAGCGCGAGGCGAAGACGGTCGCCGCGCTTTCTCATCCGAACCTCCTCGGCATCTACGACTTCGGGGTTCACGAAGGCGTCACCTATGCGGTCACGGAGCTCCTCACCGGCGAGACTCTGCGCGACAAGCTCGCGGCGGGACCGATTCCGCGCCGCAAGGCGGTCGAGTACGCACTCCAGATCGCGCGGGGCCTCGGAGCCGCGCACGAGCACGGCGTCGCGCACCGGGACCTGAAGCCCGAGAACGTCTTCGTGACCAACGACGGCCGGGTGAAGATCCTCGACTTCGGCCTCGCGAAGCCGCTCCTTCCCGAGTCCGGCGTGTCGGGCGCCGCGACCTTCGGCGCGACCGAGCCCGGCACCGTTCTCGGCACGGTCGGATACATGTCGCCCGAGCAGGTGCGCGGCAAGCCCGCCGACCACCGCAGCGACATCTTCGCTTTCGGCGCCATCCTCTACGAGATGCTGTCGGGCGAGCGCGCGTTCAAGGGCGATTCCGCGGTCGAGACGATGAACGCGATCCTGGTCCGCGATCTCCCGGAGCCCAGCGATACCCGCGAGGCGGCGATTCCGCCTCTCCTCGACCGGATCGTGCGTCACTGCCTGGAGAAGAACCCGGAGGAACGCTTCCAGTCCGCACGCGACGTCGCCTTCGATCTCGAGACCGCGTCCGGCACGACGTCGACCGCGACGCAGCAGTTGATCGCACCAGTTCGCGGAAAGCCTCGCTGGCTCGCGCCAGCGGCGGGGCTCGCGATCGCTCTTCTCGTGGCCGGCGCATTTCAGGCGGGCCGGAGAAGCGGCGGGCGGAGCGCAGCTTCCGCGGCTCCCGCGATCACCTTCTCGCAGCAGACCAACCAGCAGGGGGTCGAGAACTTCCCCGCCTTGTCGCCGGACGGCAACAGCCTCGCGTTTGTGAGCCGCGAAGCGGGGAACGACGACATCTATCTGCACAGGATCGGCGGCCACAACCCGATCAACCTGACGAAGGACTCCTCCGAGGACGACACCCAGCCCGCGGTTTCTCCCGACGGTTCTACAATCGCGTTTCGCTCCGAGCGCGGCGGCGGCGGGATCTTCGTGATGGGCGCGACGGGCGAGTCCGTGAGGCGTCTCTCGGACACCGGCTACAACCCGTCGTGGTCGCCCGACGGAAAAGCGATCGTCGTTGCGACCGAATCGGTGGTCCATCCGCTCGGCCGCACGGGCTCCTCCGAGCTCTGGACGATAGACATCGCAACCGGCGAGAAGCGAAAACTCTTCGCCGGCGACGCTGTACAGCCGAGCTGGTCACCGCACGGGGACCGGATCGCATTCTGGGCGATTCCCAAAGACACGGCGCAGCGCGATCTCTGGACGATTCCCGCGAGCGGTGGCACGCCGGTCCCGGTCACGCAGGATCCGCCGATCGACTGGAACCCGTTCTGGTCTGCCGACGGCAAGGCTCTCTATTTCGTGAGCGACCGCGGCGGCAGTATGAACCTCTGGCGCATCGCGGTCGACGAGAAGTCGGGAAAGCCGACCGGCGCGCCGCAGGCAGTGACGACGCCCTCGCTTTCGTCGGCACACTTCACCATTTCCCGGGACGGTCACCGAATCGCGTACGTCGCATTGAACCCTCTCGCGAGCATCGAAAGGGTGCCGTTCGATCCTTCCACCGGGAAAGCTGGCTCGCCGGCATCGCTCTTGCGCCAGTCGGGCGCGCTCCAGAATCCGGACGTTTCTCCCGACGGAGAATGGGTGGCCTTTCGCACGGCCAGCGGCCAGGAGGACCTTTTTCTCGTTCGGTCCGACGGGACCGGGCTGCGCAAGCTGACCGACGACCCGCACCGGGATCGGGGGCCGAAATGGTCGCCGGACGGCAGGCGGATTGCTTTCTACTCGAACCGGGACGAGGGAAAGTATGAAATCTGGTCGATCAATCCGGACGGCAGCGGATTGACCCAGCTCACGAAGAAGACCGGCCGCACCTGGTTCCCTCATTGGTCGCCGGACGGTCGCCGAATCGTTTATCCGACCGGAAGCGGCTCCGAGATGTTCGACGTCTCCGCCGGCCTCGGCCGGGCCCCCGAACCGCTCCCCGCGTTTCCGGAAGCGGGCAGATGGTTCTTCGTCACGTCATGGTCGCCGGATGGACGCTTTCTCGCGGGTGCGGGCACCGCACTGGCATCTCCGGTTGGAGGCGGCGGCATCGTTCTCTACTCCTTCGAGACTCGGCGCTATGAGCGCCTGACCGATCGGGGAAACAAGCCGCTGTGGCTACAGGACGGCCGGCAGCTGCTTTTCCGGCCGGATCCCGAGCACCTCGCATTGCTCGATTCGCACACGAAGCAGACCCGCATCGTGTACGCGGCGGCGCGTGGATCCGAGATCGCCGACTACGCGATCTCGAAAGACAACCGCTGGATCTGCGTCATCCGCGCAAACGACGAAGGCGACGTCTGGCTCGGGAAGATGGAGTGAGCCACTCCCTCTCCCCGGTGACGGGGAGAGGGTTGGGGTGAGGGGCTAGTCGGAATACTCCCGGAAGCCCTCCCGTCGAAAGTCCCGGTCAAAGGCAAACACCTCGCCGAGTCCCCGGGAGCGCATCACGAGAAAGCTGACCTGGTCGACGAAGCTGACCTTTCCACGCCGTGTACCTTTCATGGCACGGAGAGCGCCTTCGTGAAGGGCTCGGTCCACCCACTCGATCTCGAATGCGGCGGCGCTGTCCGCAAACCGCACCGCCGCCTCGGCGCCCATTCGATGCTGAATGAGCGCGATGGTCTCGACGAGAACGTAGTTGTGGGTGATGAGACCTTCCTCCTTCTCCAGAAGAGCCGTGAGGAGTCGCCGGGCGTCGGAGTGGTGGGGATCGCCGGCGTCGGCGAGAGCGTAGAACGCCGACGTGTCGACGAAGATCAATCGCGAAGGTCCGCGAGCATGGCTTCCGCGAGGGCCTCGTCGTGATGCTCGGATACCGGTGAGAGTTCGCCCTGTTTCGTCTTTCCGGCGCCGACGAACGGAAAGTCCTTCAGGGTCAAACGTCTCCTCCGGGTCTTTGGGAACAGGGCCTTCGCCATCTCTTCGCGAACGACCGACGAAATCGAGCGGTGTTCCTCGTAGGCTCGACGTCGCAACGCGGCGTACGTCGCGTCATCGAACTGGATCTGAGCTCGCTTCATGTTCGCCATCATACCATCATGATGGCATGATCCCTCGACCGTCCTCACCGGGCGACACGTGGGGTCAGGTCTCCACTTGCCACATTGAGGGTCAGGGCGCCACATGGCTCCTAGACGAGCCGCGTGGCCGGCTCCGCGCGGGCGGGAGCGTTCTCCTTCAAGCGCAGGAGCATCGTCGTTGCGGCCAGCCCGAACGCGAAGCAGGCGAGCCACAGCGTGCGGCCGCCGAACTTCTCGAGCATCGCAGTGCCCGCGAGCGGGCCCAGCGCGAAGGCGAGGCTCATCGCCATCTGGGTCAGCCCCATGTACTCGCCGCGCCTCGACGCCGGCGCGATGTCCGTGACGTAGGCCGCGAGAGCCGGGAAGAGGAACATCTCACCGAAGGTCCAGATCACGACGGTCGCCGCCACGCTCCAGAAGTCCCACGCCAGGGCGAGGGCCCCGAAGCCCGCGCCCGACAGGAACGCGCCGAGAGCCAGGGTGCGGCGGTGGGACCAGTGCGCGGTGGCCGAGTTGATCGGCACCTCCAGGGCCACGATCAGGAGAGTGTTGATGGTGAAGAAGAGGCCGTAGTCGAGCTCCGAGAGGTGAAGGTCGCGAACGAGATAGAGCGGCATCGACGACATGTGCTGGAAGAACACGATCGACACCGGGAAGACCGCCGCGAGGAAATAGAGCAGCGCGGAATCCGCCCAGGCGCGTTTCGTCGGCAGCTCGACCGGGCCGCCGGGCTCGGTCTCCGCGTGACCGCGGTGGACGGGCGCGCGGCGCAGAGCGAGCAGCAGCAGGATGCCGGCCGCGATCGAACACGTCCCGTTCACCAGGAAGAGCGATCGGAACGAGACGGTCGCGAGGAAGCCGCCGAGGGCGGGCCCGATGCTCATGCCGAGGTTGATCGCGAGCCGCGTCAGCGCGAAGGCGGGCTTGCGCTGGGGAGGGGTCACGAGATCCGCGACCACCGCCATGCTCGCGGGCCGGAATGCTTCCGCCGCGAGCGCGAGCGCGAACGTCACGGCGACGACGGCCGGAAACGTCCGCGCGAACGGGAAGAGGAGCAGGATCCCGCCGGAGGCGAAGAGCGAGTCGCGGATCACGTGCATCGGTCCGAGGACGTCGGACAGCCGTCCCGACAGGGCGGCCGAGATGAACGCGCCCGCGCCGTAGACAAAGAGGACCCAGCCCGCCTGGCCGGCGGTGAAGCCGAGGTCGCGCGTCAGGTAGAGCGCGAGGAACGGCAGGACCATCGTGCCGGAGCGGTTGACGAGCGTCGTCGCGAAGAGGACCCACACGCCCCGCGGCATCCCCTTCAAGTCCCGCCACGCCTTCATGGGTCGGGCGATTGTGGCAGACGCCCCTCGCCCGCCCCTCACCCCGGCCCTCTCCCCGCACGCGGGGAGAGGGGGAAAGAAAAAAGCGCCGCCCTTTCGAGCGGCGCTTCCGAGTCCGGCGCGCCGAAGCCCTTTACGACGGCGCCGGGAGTTCCGCGGGTTGAAAAGGGCCAGGTCTCCACCCGCCAACCGCCGTCCAAGCCGGCAGGTGGAGACCCGACC
>DATIBN010000097.1:0-2464 GCA_035457525.1 Thermoanaerobaculia bacterium
AGGCGGGATCCGCCTCTACCGTGTCTCTGCCTTCCTCGTCGCGGGCTGCCTCTTCGAGAAGAACTGGGAGAGCGCCGTCGCGATCTGGCAGTCGCAGAACGTGGACCTGAGGGACTGCCGCTTCGTCGAGAACCTCGGAAGCGCGGTCTCGCTGAGCGAGTCCGCCGCGCTCATCCGCTCCTGCGAATTCCTGAGGAATCACGGCTACGCCGGCGGGGCGATCGCGTTCGACCGGTCGCGTCTCCTCTTCCCGATGCGCGGATGCAATTTCGAAGGGAACAGCGCCGACGGCGCGAGCGGCGGCGCGATCTTCGCCGACTCCTCCGAGGTGCAGATCGTGGAGGGATGGTTCGAGAAGAACACGGCCAAGGTCGGGGGCGGCGCGATCGCGGTGGTGCGGGAGTCGCGCGTGGCCCTGTCGAGGAACCGGCTCTTCCAGAACGAGGCCCCCGCGGGAGGCGCCGTCCACGTGGACCACGCCACCCTCGTCGCGGGCCTCTGCGTCTTCGACAAGAACCGGGCGACGGCGATCGGCTCCGCGATCGCCATGATCGGACGCGGGAACGCGGGCGTGAATCCGATCCTCCAGAACAACACCTTCTATCGGAACGCGTCCGGAGAAGGCGGCACGACGCTCTGGGCCGAGCACGTCTCGCCGGAGATCGCGCAGAACATCTTCGACGTCGAGCCGAACCAGCGTGCGTTCCGCGGCATCGAGTCGTCGCCCCTCTTCGACTGCAACCTGATCCACGATCCGAGCGGCGCCGCCATCGCGAGCCTCCCCTCGGTCGACACGCTGGTCGGAGACCCCCGGTTCTGCGATCCCGAGAAGGGCGACTACTACGTGAGCGACCTCTCCCCCGCCATCCTCGCGTCCTGCGGCCCCATCGGCGCCCTCCCGAAGAAATGCGCCAGCTTCAAGATGGCCCCCTCCCGCTAGCGCGCCTTTCCCGGCCTGGGTGGAACTTCGCCCCGCCCTTGCCGGTACAGCGGAATAGGCCTGGGAGTCCTGCCGGAAGACCCGGCCCCGGTCCAACCCAACAAGGAGGGGAACATGAACACGAGCAGCTCCCGCTGGCCCGCGCTCAGCCTGTGGGCAGGGGCCCTCTGCCTGGCGCTCACGACGGCGCCGTCGATGGCCCAGGCTCAGGACGACGAAGACGAGGACTGGTCGCCGCCTCGGCGAGAGGTCCGCGTCTACCGGAGCGACGACGGCGAGGAAGCCCAGGTCAAGGGGGGGTATCTCGGCGTCCGCGTCCAGGACATCGATCGCGACCTCCAGAAGGCCCGCGATCTGCCCAGCACGGAAGGCGCCCTGGTGAACCGCGTCGAGGACGACAGCCCCGCGGACGACGTCGGGATCCGGCGCGGCGACGTGATCGTCCGCGTGGACGGCGAGGAGATCAAGGACTCGGCCGAGCTGGTTCGCGAGATGCGGGAGAAGAAGCCGGGCGCCAGCGTGAAGATCGCCGTTGTCCGCGAAGGCGCCCGCCACAACTTCGACGTGAAGCTCGGAACGCGGCCGCCCCAGCGGTACGGGAACATGCGGTGGCACGCCATGGATTTGGACGACATGCCGGAGCGGATGGAGCGGATCCGGGTGGGTCGTGAGGACGTCCGCCGCCAGCTGGATCAGCTCGAGCGGGAAATTCAGAGCTTGCAGCAGGAAGTCCGCGAGCTCCGCGACGAGCTCCGGAATCGGAACGAGAGCCGGGAAGACTGACGGGTCTCGAACCACGGGCGGTACGACCGGGGGCCCTGGCCCGAATCGAAACCCCGGCGTGCCGCCCGGCATGTTTCTGGGCGGTGGGAGAGGGTTGGGGGGTTGGCCGCGGCCCCGCGGATGTGATAGGATCAACCCTGCCGGTACACCTCCACGGCATGAAGGCTCATTTTCCGCTTCATATCGGCCTGCCCAGTCCGATAACCCTGGAGGGGGCAATCGTTTGCCCCCGTTTCACCCGCCGACAGGGAGTCAACGGATGAGGGCTAATTCACGATGCTGATGACACCTATGGTCCGCGCTGCAGCAATCGTCCTTGGATCGGTCCTCCTGATGGAGGGCTCCGGTCCCCTGGAGGCCCACGCCCAGGCCCTCCCGGCCACGGCGCCTGCCCCGGCCGGGATGCCCGCCGGCTCGTCCCTTGGGACCGCCGGCCAGATCGTCCTGGCCGCGGCCCCGACGGTCGCGACGACCAAGAAGCGGACCACCCGGAAGCGCTCGACCCGGAGGCGCCGGAAGCCGGCGCCCCTGCGGCTCCCGGCGGTCACCCCGTACGGGATCCCGCGCCTCAACGTGAAGGCCGCCTACGTCATCGACGCCACGAACGGCCGGGTTCTCTTCACCAAGAATCCCCAGCAGGTCCTCCCGATCGCGAGCTTGACGAAGCTCGTCACGGCCATGGTGTTCCTCCAGACCGAGCCGGACTGGGAACGGGTGATCGAGATGACCCCCGAGGACATC
>DATIBN010000098.1:0-2146 GCA_035457525.1 Thermoanaerobaculia bacterium
CGCGGACTCGAGCTCGACTGCAAACCGCCGGAAGAAGGCGGCGCCCGACGCCGCACCCGCCGTCGCGGCCGCGACGAGAAAGCCGAGGTCCCGCGCCGCCCGCGAGAGGTCCGCCGCGCGATCCGCCTTCCCCGACCTCCCCTTCGAACGGCCCGGCGGCGCGTAGAGCCGCACGAGCACGTCCCAGCACGCTCCGGTGACGACGCGGCCGAAGGAATGCGGCTCACGGGAAAGCGCGTCGGCCGGCCCATCCTCCGGGAGCGATCGCGGCGGCCGGTACCCGAACGGGTTCACCGCGTCGCGCAACGCGTCGGGCAGCGCGGCTTCCGGCCCGTATTTCGCGGTCACCGCGGCCGCGAGCTCCTCGGCGAGCCGCGAAACCAGGTTGGAATCGTCGAGGGATCCGCTCGTCTCCTCGATCACCGCGGCGACGAGGTCCTTCTCCTCGAGCGCGACGAGGATCGCGGCGAGGTCACCGAACGCCTCGTGGAACGCGGCGACCTCGAAGTGCGGCGCGTCCCACAGGTCCGCCCGGATCGCGTCGAGAACGGCGTGTCCCTGCTCATGGGTGACGATGTCCGGGCTGTCGCCGGAGTGGACGATCTCGCCGGTCTTCGCGTCCACGTCGCGGAAGAAGTGGAGAGCCCGCCGGTCGTAGAAGGCGTTCAGCCCTTCGCCGTCCACCGGAACAGCGGCGAGAACGCGACCCGGGATCCACTTGCCGGCTTTCGGAAGGAGCCGCGACCAGAGCGCCCGTCCGCGCGCGAGCGCCGACGCGATCTGCCAGTAGAGGAACTCGGGCGTGTCCGGCGCGTAAGCGCGGGGTTCGGGTTCGCGTCCCTCGACGCGGAAAGCCCACGGTCCTTTCTCGGTGTCCCGCGGCGGCTCCGAAGAGACGGGACGCTGTCCGCGAGCCGCCGGGTCGTTCAGGAAGACGCGGATCCGCGCGCGCGAGGCCTCGTCCATGGGGCGTCGCGGGAAAGTCTATTCCCTCTCCCTCCGGGAGAGCGTCGGGGTGAGGAGCTGACCCGGCCGCGTCTCTACTCGGCCGTCGTCTTCGTTTCCGTCTTCGAGTAGCTGACCTTCCGCACGACGGGCCGTCCGCCGGCGCGCGTGATCGTGCGGATCACGACCTTGCGGCCTTTGGCGAGACCCGATGGCACCGCCGAGTCGGCGTCGAGGACGTAGGTGACGGTCGTCGCGTTCGGCCGGAGAAGGGTGATCGAGCGGCCCTGCTCGTACGCCGTGACCGTTCCGTACGCGCTCGTCATCTGGCCCCTGGCCGGCCCGGCCGGCTGGGAAGGGTCGAGAGTGATGCGCGTGACGTGAAGCGCGCCCGTCTCCGAGGGCTCCGTGACGATCGTGACCCGGCGTCCGACGCCGACCTCTGCGGGAACGGCGAGCGCCGGCGCGATCGCGTAGGTGACGTCGGCCCCGTCGACGCTGCGGATGACGATCGTCCTTCCCCCGTCGTAGCCTACGACCTCGCCGATGACCGTGATGTTCTTCGCCGTCACGTCTTCGGTCGCGGCAATGGTGGCCACGGCGGCGATGGCGAGTGCGAGGAACATGGCGAGCGTTTTCATGCCCCCGGATTGATCAAGAATCGTGCCGTCGGCGTTATCCTGTATCCGTGCGACCCGGGGTGCTCCTGGCTCTCGGTTTCGGGATGATCTGCTCCGTTTCTCGGGCTCTCCCCGAGAAGGCGCCGGTCTGGCCCCTGACGCTGCGAGACGGGCTCCCGACGACCCTCCCCGGTTATGCCGCGGCTCCACGGGACCCGCTCCCCGACAGCGACGAGAACGAGATGGGCACGTACACCGAGGTCTCGCGCTTCTTCCAGCGGATCGAGAGCCCGACGTCGGTCAAGCAGTTCCGCCTGGTGGTCCAGGACTACGGCCCGGGGAAGGACCTGGCCGGCGCATTGAGGAAGGCGGTGGCGGAGGCTTCCCGGGCGCCGAGCGTCGAGGCGCGGGAATTGAAAATCGCCAACTTGCCGGCGTTCGCCGTGACGGATCGATCCAGCGGGAATCCGACGACGCTGGTGACCGTGATCGCGTCGCCGGCCCGCCTCGTCCTGGCGCAGGGCGCGAACGTCGAGCGCGACGAGGCCGTGAAGCTTCTCGGGCGGGTCGACTTCCAGAAG
>DATIBN010000099.1:0-6522 GCA_035457525.1 Thermoanaerobaculia bacterium
GAAGCCGCGCCGGCCCCACCGCAGTCCCGGCCTCCCGCCGCGACGCCGCCGGACCGGTTCGAGCCGATCGTCGCCCCGCCCGAGCTCGCGCAGCCGTTCCCTGCTGCGCCCCCCGGGATGGCCTCGCAAACCCGGCACACCGATCCGTTCGACATCTCCGGGATCTCCTACAAGCGGCCGACCGGTCCGGCGCCGCTCGACGCAGGGGAGCCGGAGGTCCCGTCCCGCGATCTCTCGCTCGACGAATTCGCGGAGTCGAAACCCCGGCGGGACGACGACGAGATCGTGACCCGGAAGATCCGTCTGCCCGCCACGATGTGGCCGTTCGAACCGGAGCCGCCGGCGCCCGCCCGGGCGGGGGTGGCGAACGAGCCGGAAGCCGCGCCGGAGGCCGCCGTCGAGCCGGAAGCCGCGCCGGAGGCCGCCCCCCTCCCTCCCAAGGAGGAGCCCTCCGGAAAGACCCTCGCGGACCTCTATTTCGAACAGGGGCACTACTCCGAGGCGCTCGATCTCTATCGCGAGATCCTCTCGGGGGACGAATCGAACGCGCAGGTCCTGGGGCTTCGCGACGAAGCGGAGCGCCGTGCGGCGGCCGCTTCCCAACCCGAGCTGCCCGCCGGGGACCCCGCGCGCGATCGCCGGCTCGCGAAAATCCGGGTTTTGAACGAGTGGCTCGACGTGATACGAAACCGCGCCAGTTAGAGACCTGCCGCGATGGGAGCCTTTGCCGAAACGCTTCGCCGAGTCGCCGACCGCGTGGAGGGCACTCGCGCCGTTTCCCTCGTGGGGGCCGACGGCATTCCGGTCGAGACGTGGGGGTCGGCGGAAGGTGTTTCTTTCGAGATACTTGCCGCAGAGATGGGCGGTCTCCTGAAATCGGCGCGCAACGCCGGGACGGCGGCAGGCGCCGGGCTCGTCCGGGAGATCTCCACTGTCGCCGACGGCGCGATCACGGTCCTCTCCCGGGTGACCGGGGAGTATTATCTGCTGCTACTGTTGGGCCGGGAGGGCAATCTCGGGCGCGGCCGATTCGAGCTGCGCAAGGCCGCAGCGGCTCTCGAAAAGGAGCTACTTTAGCGACGATGCTCTCTTTCAAGGAAATCAAGGAACTGATCGACCTGGTCTCCGAAAGGGGGCTCTCGGGTCTCGAGATCGAGCGGACGGGCTTCCGCCTCCGCATCGAAGGGGGCCGCCCGGCGGCCACCAACGGAATGGGGGAGGGCAGCCTGGCGACGCAGCCGGCCGGCGGCGCGCTCCCGTCCGCCGGCGCGCCGGAGACCGGCGGAGCCGAGCCGGAAGCCCCGGGAATCCACGTGATCACCTCCCCGATCGTCGGGACCTTCTATCGGTCGCCGTCCCCCGAGTCCGATGCCTTCGCCGAAGTCGGCGAGCGGGTCGACAAGGGCAAGATCCTGTGCATCATCGAGTCGATGAAACTCATGAACGAGATCGAATCCGACGTCGAGGGCGAGATCGTCGCCGTCTACGCGCGCAATGGTCAGCCGGTCGAATACGGAGAGAAACTTTTCGGCATTCGACTGGCGGCGTAACTCCGCCCGCACAAAGTGTTCAAAAAAATCCTGATCGCAAATCGCGGCGAGATCGCCCTGCGGATCATCTCCGCCTGCCGTGAGCTGGACATCAAGACCGTCGCGATCTACAGCGAGGCGGACCGGGACGCCCTCCACGTCCGTTACGCCGACGAGGACGTCTGCGTCGGACCGTACCCTTCGGCCGCCTCGTATCTGAACATCTCTGCGATCGTCTCGGCGGCGGAGATCACGGAAGCCGACGCCATCCACCCCGGCTACGGTTTTTTGTCGGAAAACGCGTACTTTGCGGAGATCCTCCAGGATTGCCACATCGCCTTCATCGGGCCGTCGCCCGACGCCATGCGGAGGATGGGGGACAAGTCGCTCGCGCGGCGGACGGTCGCGGCGGCCGGCGTCCCCACCGTGCCGGGCTCGCCCGGGCCCCTGGAGTCGGTCGACGACGCCGTGGCGTTCGCCCGGAAGGCCGGGTACCCCGTCATCCTGAAGGCCGCCGCGGGCGGCGGTGGCCGCGGCATGCGGGTGGCGCGTGACGAGCGGGAGCTCTCGAACGCCTACGAGACGGCCCGGGCCGAGGCCGAGAAGGCCTTCGCCAACTCCGACGTCTACCTCGAGAAGTACCTCGATGCGCCCCGCCACATCGAGTTCCAGATCTTCGGCGACACCCAGGGAAACGTCCAGCACCTGGGGGAGCGCGAGTGCTCGATCCAGCGCCGCCACCAGAAGCTGATCGAGGAGGCGCCGTCCTCGGTCCTGACGCCGGACCTGCGGCGGCGGATGGGAGCGGCCGCCGTGACGGCTGCGAAGGCGGTCAACTACACCAACGCCGGAACGATCGAGTTCCTGCTCGACGCGCAGGACCGCTTCTACTTCATGGAAATGAACACCCGGCTCCAGGTCGAGCACCCCGTGACCGAGGAGGTGACCGGCGTCGACATGGTCAAGGAGCAGATCGCGGTCGCGGCGGGAGTCCCGCTGTCCTTCGCCGGGCGCGAGCTCGTCCCGCGAGGCCATGCGATCGAGTTCCGCGTCAACGCCGAGGATCCGGTGACCTTCGCGCCTTCGCCCGGCCGGCTCACGGCGTTTCACCCTCCGGGGGGCATGGGGGTCCGAGTGGATACCGCGGCGTACCAGGGCTACGTCATCCCACCGCACTACGACTCCCTGATCGCCAAGCTGATCGTGAGCGGGCGCGACCGGGAGGAGGCGATCTCGCGGGCGCGACGCGCGCTCGATCTGTTCGTGATCGAAGGGATCAAGACGTCGATCCCGATGCACCGCCGGATCCTGGACGACCCCGACTTCCGGGAAGGGCGCCTCTCGACCCGGTTCATGGAACGGTTCGCGGCCGCCTCCTGACGAAACTCCCCCCCATCTACGCCATCACCGACGGAACGGCCCGGACGGCCGAGGACGTCGCCGCGCGGGCTACCCGGCTCTTTTCGGCCGGGATCCGGCTCCTCCAGGTGCGGGAGCGGGGCCTCGGGGACCCCGTTCTGCTCGACGCGGTCGAGCGGGCGGCCCGGTCGGCGCGGGGCTCGGGCGCAACGGTCCTCGTCAACGATCGCGTGGACGTGGCGAGGCTGGCGGGAACGGGCGTGCACGTGGGGGACGAGGATCTGCCCGCTTCGGTGGCGCGCGCTCTCCTTCTTCCCGGCGCTCCGATCGGGGTCTCGACCCACGACGCCGGGGCGGCCCGTTCGGCCTTCTCCGACCCCGCGTGCGACTACGTGGCGTTCGGCCCGGTTTTCGAGAGCCCGACGAAGACCGGCCGTGCCGCGCGGGGGGTCGAGGCGCTCGCTCTCGTGGCGCGGGACAGGACGAAGCCGCTCGTCGCCGTCGGGGGCATCACGCCCGAGCGCCTGGATTCCGTCCTCGACGCCGGCGCCGACTCGGCCGCCGTGGTCGGCGCGCTCGCCCCGGAGGCTCGCCTCGAGGAAAACGCCCGCCGTCTGCTCGATCGGGCGCGCCGCCGGGATCCCCCGGGGCGCATTTTTCTCGTCGGGTTCATGGGGGCCGGGAAGACGGCGGTCGGGCGCCGCGTGGCCGACCGGCTCGGTATTCCGTTCGTCGATCTCGACACCGAGATCGAGCGGACTTCGGGGCTCACCGTCCGGGCGATCTTCGAGACCTCGGGAGAAGCCGCTTTCCGGGAGCGCGAGGCGGCGTTCCTGGAGGGGACCCGGGCCCTGCCGAACGCGGTCGTGTCGACGGGCGGCGGCTCCTACGTCTCCGAGTCGAACCGGAAGACGATTGCGGCGCTCGGGACGGCGGTCCATCTCGACGTGCCGTTCGACGTGGTTCGCCGGCGCCTCGCCGGCAAAACCGACCGCCCCCTGTTCGTGAACGACGCGCAAGCCGCGGCTCTCTCGGCCGAGCGCGAGACGTTCTATAGAATGGCTCCGGTTCGCGTTTCGCTGACCGGAACAGAGTCGATCGAAGAGTCCGCCGACAAACTGCTCTCGGCCGTGTACGACCGGCGGGAGCTGGGGGTTTCGCTCTAAGTCCAACTCAGGAGCCCGGTTTGGAGTTCCCGGTGGGGCAATTGGTGGATCTCGAAACCGGGACCTGAAGCACTCCTTTTATTGATGCGCTATCTCATACTTTCCGACATCCACTCCAACGAGGAGGCCCTCTCGGCCGTGCTCGCGCGCGTCCGGCGGCGCAAGCACGACCGGGTCGTCATCCTGGGAGACTTCGTCGGGTACGGCGCCGATCCGAACGCCGTCATCGAGCGCATTACCCGGATGCGGAAGAAAAAGGCGATGATCCGCGGCAACCACGACAAGGTCGTCTGCGGTCTCGATTCGGGAGAGCTGTTCAATCCGGTCGCGCTCCGGGCCGCGCGATGGACGACGTCGAAGCTCTCGGCCTCCAGTCTCCATTTCCTGGAAGACCTCCCCGTGGGGCCCGTCGACGTGGACGGAGCGTTCGTCATCTGCCACGGCTCGCCCCGCGACGAGGATGCCTACATCTTCTCGGATTACGACGCCTATCTGAACTTCACGTTTTCCGACGCGAACGTCTGCTTCTTCGGTCACAGCCACATCCCTTCGCTCTTCACCCTCCAGCCGCACGGCATCCGGGTCGACGTCATCCGCGGGGACCGGGTCCGGATCCGGCTGAAGAAGGACTGCCGCTACCTGATCAACCCCGGCTCGATCGGCCAGCCGCGGGACCGCAACCCCGACGCCGCGTTCGCGTTCTACGACTCGACCGAGCGGACCGTGACGTTCGAGCGTGTCCGCTACGACGTCGAGACCGCCCGCGAGAAGATCCATCGCGCGGGGCTGCCCGGGATGCTCGGCGACCGGCTGACGATCGGCGCGTAAACCGTCGCGCTCGCTCGCGAGGGATCTGGCTTCGCCAACGGCGCTCGGCTCGCCCGGATGCGGGCTCGACCGAGCGCCTGATCCCTCGCTCGCTCGCGCTCCCGCGGCGCGCGCCTTCACGTCGCGCTCGTTCGCTCGGGACCTGCTCACGCACCGGCGAGCGACTCGCCAAAACTCGGCTCGACCGCTCGCCTGGTCCCTCGCTCGCTCGCGCTCCCGCGGCGCGAGGCTCCTCCCTCGATTACCTCGGGAGACTCCTCGCGCCGCGACCGGGGCCCTCGACGTTCCTCCTTCCATTACCCCGGGAGACTTCGCGCGCCGCGCTTAGCTCCGCGGGAAGCTCGACCATGCTTATAATTTGCCGCTCCCCCGGTTGGATAGAAAGGACGCGTCCATGACTTCTCGACACACGTCGAGTCTTTTCGCCCTTGTCCTCGCGGCGGGCACGCTCCTGCGCTGCGGCAGTACCCCGACGGCCGCACCCGGTGCGCCGCCCCCGCCGACCGTGCCGCTCCGGACTTTCGCCGGTCCGGCGGAGGCTGAAGCGGCGCTGCTCGAGCTCGAGGATCGGCGCGCGTACGACGCCTCGACCGTCGAGTCCGCGGCGCGATCGAATGATCCGGCCATCCGCGCCCGCGCGGCGCTTGCCATCGGTCGCATCGCCGACGGCCGCGGTCGCGCGCTCCTGGCCGCGCTTCTTTCCGACCGATCTGCCGAAGTGCAGGCGGCCGCGGCGTTCGGGAGCCAGCTCCTGGGAGATCCGTCGCTCACCGAGGAGCTGATTCCCTTGCTCGCGAGCCCCGACGCCGCGGCCGGCGCAGCGGCCGCAAAAGCCATCGGGTTCCTGGGGCGAGGAGACGGACAGGACGCGCTCGTCGCTGCCGCCGGCACGGCGGCGTCCCCCGAGCCGCGCGCCACGGTTCTCCGCTCGCTCTGGCGCTTCGCCAACGCCACCACCGAGCAGGCCGCCCGGCGGTACGCGACCGACGGCGATCCCCGGGTCCGGTTCGGAGCGGTCTACGCGCTGGCGCGCAAACCGCTCGAGGCCTCCCTGCCGGCGCTCACCACGGCGCTCTCGGACTCCGACGCCGACATCGCGGCCTACGCGGCGCGCGCTCTCGGCATTCTCGGCAAGAAGGAGAGTCTGGAGCCGCTCCTCTCGACGCTCGACAGCGGGAAACCGCCGCTCGTGACGAATGCGCTCATCGCCCTCGAGGCGGTGCTCGAGAAGAACCCCGGAACGTCCGCCGGCCGGGAGCGGATCACCCGCGTCCTTGCCCTGGCGGGGGACGCGAACCCGAACGTCGCCGTCCCGGCGCTCACTCTTCTTCGCCAGTTCGCGGGAGCCGATCGCGAGGTCTTCCGGCGTCTCTGGTCGATTGCGACCACGGGAACCGGCCGGAGGCGCGAGGTCGCCCTTTCCTCCGCCGCCGCCGTCCTGCGCGACAACGCCTTTCCGGCTCTCGAGACGGCCGGCCGTGCGCCGGAGGCACCGCTGCGGGCGGCCGCCGCGGAGTCGCTCGCGTATCTCACTTTCGCGAAAGCCGCGCCGTTGCGTGCGAAGCTCGCGTCGGACCCCGACCCGCTCGTGCGGGGCGCCGTGCTCGCCGGCCTGCGGACGGCGGAAGCGGTCGCGCAGA
>DATIBN010000100.1:0-2689 GCA_035457525.1 Thermoanaerobaculia bacterium
GAGCGCGAGGGCCTCGCCGCCGGCCTGCCGGGTCCGCCGGACGAAGTCCTCCGCGGCCGCGTCGGCCTTCCGGTAGTTGATTGCGACGCGCGCCCCGGCCGCGGCGAGGATCTCCGCCACGGCCCGGCCGATGCCGCGCGAAGCGCCGGTCACGAGCGCGGTCTTGCCGGAGAGGTCGATCGAAAGGGGCAAGCGGCCGGTATCTTAGTGGACGGCCCGCCTGTCATCCCGAGCGAAGCGAGGGATCTCTCTCTCGGACGAGTCAGAGATCCTTCGGGCCTGCGGCCCTCAGGATGACACCGCGCTAAGCCCCCGCGATCAGCTCGCCGACGTAGGCGGTGAACGTCTCGAGGGGAGGCGCGGAGTTCTTCACCTTCACATCGACGTCGGCGGCGCGCGACAGCGCGCGCGCGAGCTCTTCCGGGCTGAAGCGCACGGCACCGATCGTCGCGCGGAAGACCGGGTAGGCTTCGGCGTTCCCCCCGAACGGCGACTTCCCGAAGGGCGCCACCGGTTCGTCCAGAAATGGAGCCACCCGCGCCTTGTATGCCTCCCATCTCATGCCGGGGTCGAACGCCGGCGCGCCCTTCTCGTCGAGACGGGCGCGAACGAGAAGCATCCGACGAATCTCTCCGGTCAGCATCCCGAGGAAGATCTGCGGCCAGGCCGGTTCCTCCGGATCGTACGAGCGCTTCCCGGCACGCACCACACGCCGCGAGAACATCCGCTCGAGCCGCTTGAGGGCCTCCCCCGCGTCGCGCTTCGCCACGAAATCGAGGAAATGGTAGAAGTCCTCGGAGGCTTCGTCCGCGACCTGCTCGCCGACGTCGTCTCCCGAGATCCGCCCCCCCGCGCCCGCCCATTCGAGGAGCTTGTCGAGCTCCGTCGCGAACAGAGCCGGGTCGAAGTCCGTGCGGAAGAGGAGCCGCGTGACGGCTTCCCCCTCGATCCGGACCTCGCGTTCCTTCGCGAGCGCGGTCGCGAGGCGGCGCAGTGCGGGCTCGATCTCCTTCCGTTCCTCTCCGATCCGCAGGGTCAGCAGAAGGCCGACTTTCGCGACGGCCGCCAGAAGCTCGGCGCCTGCGGGGGGATCGGAGGCCGTGAGCAGGGCGACCAGACCGTCGTTCTCCCGTTCGAGGACGAGTCGGATGGTGGCCGCGAGGGTCGCTCCCGTCGAACCCCTCTCCTCCGGAAGCTCGCGGAGGATCTCCGCGATCGGTTCCGCCAGGTCCTTGCGCCGGATCTTGCGGGCGAGCGCCGACGCCGCCTCTCCCGGATCGCCCTCCACGGCCACGTCGACGGCGGAGAGAACCCTCCGCATCCGGCGAAACGCTTCGCGCCGACCGGCCGGCGTCTTGCGGGCCCACAACTCGAGCGCCTGCAGGGCGAGCTCGCCCGGAGAGTCCGTGCCGAGAAGGCGCGACACGTCGATCTCGACGAGACGCTTCGGCGAGAAGAGGGAGCGGTTCAACAGCGCCTCGGCGACCGCTCCCGGCGACGCGTCGTCGTCGAAACGGAGGACTTCGACGTCGTCGCCTCCGAGGCGTTTCCGCGCGCGCGCCGCCGCCTCTTCCACGAAGAAGGAGAGCTTCCCGGCGATCGCGACGACCGACGGCGCGCGGTCGAAGTCCGGAACGGCCTCCTCGCTGAACTCCTTTTTCGCCACCCGGCGCGAAGCTTACTTCGCGAGCGGCACGATCGGCGGGTGCTCCGGATCGTCTTCGCCCGGGATGAAGATCGGGTCCTGGGAGCGGTTGTCGATCACGGCGGCGTAGGCGAAGAGCGGGAGCGCCTCGCTCCCTTCGATCAGGCAGTACGCGGTCTCGACGGGCCCGGCCACGTTCAGGAACGCGAACACGTCGTTGACCTGGAACGCCTCGCGCGGGGCGAAGAGCCGCGCGGTCTGGCCGAGCGTCGTTCCGGTCCCGTCCACGAGGCGGTACGTCACGACCTGAGCGACCTCCGACTGGTTGAAGACGCCGACGTTGACGCGCGAGCCCGACGCGGGATCCGCCGGACGCGACAGGCCGTTCAGCACGAGCGCCGGTGAGGCGCGAGGCGGCGGGAGTCCCGGCACGAACATGCCGACGGTGGGCGCCGTTCGGTCGGGCGTGTACAGCCGGCTCGTCACGACGATGGGTTGTTCGCTGACGAACTCCATCGCGCCGGCGTTCTCCGGCAGGTGAAACAGCGACGTGACGACGTCGTCCCAGGCGATCGCCTGCCGGGGTCCGACGGAGAACACCCGCTCCCCGCAGTCCCCCGCGAAGCACGCGAACCGCGCCGTCACTTCGGCGACCGACGAGGAGGCGTTCCAGACGCGCACGTCGCTGTGGAAGAACGTGCCGGCGGCGCCGTGCAGCGAGGCCGCCGCGGGCAGCGTGATCTTCGGCTCCGCCATTGCCGCGGCGTTCTGACCCGGCACGAAGATCGGGTCGAGAGACCGGTTGTCGATGACCGCCGCGTACGCGTGGATCGAGGCATCGCCGTGGGACGCGGTCGCGATGCAGTGGAAGTTCGGAACGTCCCGGGAGATCCCGAGCCGCTGGAAGATCTCGGCATCGTTCAGCTGAAGCGGCCGACGCGGGGAGGCGAAAACGGTGATCTCGCCGAGACGGACGTCCGGGTCCTCGAAGAACGCGAAGGTCACGAACGTCGCGGCATCCGAGCCGTTGTAGAACCCGACGTT
>DATIBN010000101.1:0-18526 GCA_035457525.1 Thermoanaerobaculia bacterium
GCGCGTTCCCTCGGAATCGACCGCGACCGGGGGACGCTCGAGGCCGGAAAGCGCGCGGACTTTCTCGTACTGGAAGCCGACCCGCTGCAAGACGTCCGGAACGTACGGAGGATCGTGGAGATCTACCGGAACGCGAGGAAAGTGGGGCCGACCGTCACTGTGACCGCCGACTGACATGACGGCGGACCCACTAATCCGTTTCGGCCCCGACTTCCCGACTCTCGAGAGGACGACGTATCTGCGAGATCCGGCGTCCGGCGCGTGGGAGCGTTGGACCAACCGTCCGGCGATCGTCACGTGACGGGTCGCGAACGGCGAATCGCGGCGATCGGTGTCGCGGCGCTGTTCCTCGCATCCGTCGGGCTCTTTCTCGTCTCGCGCGGGAAGTGGTCCGACGCGATCATCGATTCGGGGCGCGAGTGGATCGTCCCCGATGCGCTCGCCCGCGGCGACCTCCTCTATCGCGACGTCGTCTACTGGTTCGGACCCTTCACCCCCTATTTCCACGCGGCGTTCTTCCGGATATTCGGATCGAGCTTCTCGACGCTGGTGCTGGCGGGAATCGTCGGCTCCCTCGGCGTTCTGGCCGCCCTGTATTTCGCGCTTCGCCGGGTGACGGGAAAGTCGGAGGCCGCGCTCTGGACCGGACTCGCGATACCGGTCCTGGTCTTCATGCCGAACGCCGGAGGATCGATCCTCGGGATGGGCTATCGGATCTGGCACGCGGCGGCGTTCTCGCTCGCCGCGATCGCGGTCGCGGCGCGGCCGGCTTCGAATCGCCCGGCATTCAACGCGGCGGCCGCCGGGGCCTTGTCTGCGCTTTCCGGTCTTTGCCGGACGGAGTGGGGCCTCGCCTCTTTGATCGCGGTGGCAACGGTCTATGCGCGGCACTCCCGTCGGACGACTCCAACGCGGATTCTCATCGCCGGGTCGTCGTTCCTCCTGACTTTCACCGCGGTGCTTGGAGCCTTCATCCTGGCCGCGGGATGGAAGTCCGTGGTGGTGGACGGCCATGTCCTGCTGACCGGGTTGCCGCCCGAGACCCGGAGGTTCCTCGTAACGATGTCGGGCGTCCGCGACTGGAGGGCAGGGCTCGCGCAGCTCGTTTATTCGAGCGCGATGTGGTTCGGGGCGTTCTTGCTCGTGGATCTTTTCGCTTCGATGGGAGACCGGCCACGGCTGCGACGGAGGCTCCCGTGGCTCGCCTCGCTCTTCGTCGTAATCGGCGCATCGGCCCTCTTCGGCGGAGCCTCCGGTGCGGTCGTCTTCAGCGCGGCTCCGCTCGTCTGCCTCGCGGCGACGATCGCCGGCCTGTCGCGTCGACTCCGGCCGAAGGGAGCGGCTCTCGTCGCATTCGGACTGCTCGGCGTTCTGCTCTCCTACCGGCGCCCCTTCCACATCGGCGACGGCGCGTACGTCGGTCCTCCACTCCTCTTCGCATTCGTCAGCTCGGCCGGACTCCTCCGGCTCGCCCTCGCACGGGTGAGACCGGACGGGCACCGGCATCGACTTCGAACCGGTCTTTCGCTCGCGATGGGGTCTCTCCTCGTCGTGGCTTTCGCGGGCCGAGCGCTCGGGTACGTTTTCGATCGGCGCGTCCCCGTCGCGGGCACCGCCGGAATGATCTCGGCGAGACCCGAGGTCGCACGCGAGATCGGAGAGATCGCGGCGGAGATCCGAGGCCGGAGCCCGTCCGACGGGCTCGTCGTCTTCCCGGAGGGGGAGGTGTTGAACTTCCTATCGGGCCGGCGTAACCCGCTGCGTCACAAGCTCTACATCCGCGGCTATCTCACGGAGGAGAACGAGGGCGAAGTACTCGAAGGCCTCCGGGAGGCACGGCCCGCGGCCATCGTGATCGGCCGGCGCCGGACGTCCGAATACGGCGCCTCGCGTTTCGGAAGCGATTACGCGGTTCGCATTGGCGCCTGGATCGCCGGGAACTACGCGCCGTTCTCGCCGGACGGGGGCGTTCGCGGAAGGATGTCGGCGTTCGATTACTACTTCCGGCGATGAAGATGGACACGACTTCTTCGACGACCGGATCCGGTCGGGTCGGACACGGCCGCCTCGCGTGGGCGTCGGACTGGCTGCCCGAGATCCTGTTCGTTCTCCTCACGACCGTCGCCGGCCTGATCGCCGGCGGGCGGTGGGTCGACCCTTACGGCGATCCCGGCTTTTCCTGGTCGCTCGCCCACCGCATCGCGGGGGGCGAGACTCTCTACCGCGATGTGTATCTCGCTTACGGCCCTCTGTCCCCCTACCTGCTGGGCGGTCTTGCGCACCTCGTCGGACCCTCGAAAAGCGCCGTTCTGGTGTGGAATTGGATCCCGGCGATCGTGGCCGGGGTTCTCCTGCTTCGATGCGGGAGGCCTTATCTCTCCGGCCTGGAGCGCATTGCTTGCGCGCTGCTCCTGCTCGGGTTCTCGATCCTGGCTCCGGGGCCCGGCCGCGTCGTCTTCCCGTACTACTCGGGCGTCGCGCACGCGCTCGCCCTCTCACTCGGAGCGATCCTGCTCGTCCGAGACGGTCGCCGGAGCGAGTCGGCGCGATCGGTACTCGCGGGGCTGCTCGCGGGCCTCGCGTTCTGTGCGAAGCAGGAGGTCGGGGTGGCCGCCCTCGCGGCGCTCGTCACCGCGCGCTTTCCGCGACCGAAGGAAATGATCTCGCAGGGGGGCCGGTCGGTCGGGGGCTTCCTGATCGCGGTTCTGCCCGGCGTTCTCCTCGCGGCGTCGAGTGCCCCCCTTCGATCCCTTCGCGACGACAATCACCTCTGGCCCGCGGACGTCACTCCTCCGCCCGAGCTCGCCCGGATCTACCGGCTCGTCGCCGGGATGAGTCCGGTGGACTGGGCCGTCAGCGTGAGAGAGGTGGCCTGGGGTCTTCTGCTGACCCTGCTGCTTCTGGCTATCGCCGCGATGCTGATGGTCCGCGAGTTCCGGCCCTCCCGATGGCGGCCCGCGCTGATTCTCGGCGGAGCTCTTCTCGCTTGGTGGCTCGTCGAAGGCTTTTCCCAACCCTTCCGTACGCCCGTGGCGCTTTCCGCGAGCGTTGCCTTTGCCGTCGCTCTCTTCGCGATCGGGCGGCGCGGCCTTCCGAATCGACCCCGGCTGATCGCCATCGGAGTCTTCGCGGGCCTCGTGGGGTCGCGGACGATCTTTTCCCCCAGGATCTCGGGACATTTCGACGGCCCGGCTCACCTGGCCACCAGCCTCACATGGGTCGTCTTCCTGTGCGTCGTGGCGCCCGCCCTCATCGTTCCGGCCGAGAGAGCCGCTCTCGCAATGCGGCGGATCGCAGCGGTGTCACTGCTGGTCGTCGCCGGGTACGGCGCGGTCGCCGGAGCGGACAGCCTGCGCTATCCCTGGAAACGGCGCGTCCCGACACCAATGGGCGACGTCTATCTGCCTCCGAACGAGGCGTCGTTCTTCGAGAAGTTGCGCGGCGAGCTCCGGGCCGGCGAAACCGCTCTCGTGATCCCCGAGATCAACGCGGTCGACGTGCTGTTCGGCGTCCGAAGCGTTTCACCGCTTCTGCACCTCATGCCGGGCTGGCTGGATGCCCGCGTCGAGCGGCAACTGATCCCGAGATTCGAGCGATCTCCGCCCGACGTCGTGGTGATCTTCAACCGCCCGATGCCGGAATTCGGATTCTCCCGATTCGGGGACGGCTACGGAATGCTGCTCGAAAACTGGATACTGCGGAACTATCAGCCGATCTTGTCGGATCGCGGCGGGTCGATCTTCCGGCGACTTCCGTCGGCGATCGCCACGATTCCCGCGCACCGGAAAAAGACGGTCGAAGTGCCGCAACCGGCGGGTTCCCCGTGACGAAATCTCCGCTTCAACGTGTCGCCGAGGCGCTCGTGTCGCGGCCCTGGTTTTACGAGCTGGTCCAGAACGCCGCGGGCCGTTCCGTCGTGGTCGAGAAGTTGAAAACCGTTCTGCCGCCGTCCGCCGGGCGCGTCTTCGACGTCGGCAGCGCGAGCGGGGGTCTCTCCATGAGCCTGGGGCTCCAGCCCATATCTCTCGACATCGACCCGAGGTCGGTGTTGTCCGCTCGGAAGAAGCACCCGGGCGCCATTGCGCTGGTCGGGGACGCGACGGAGCTGCCCTTTCCGGCTCTCTGCTTCGACCTTTCGCTGTGCGTCGACATCTCCCACCACCTGCCGGATGCCGCGTGGCCCCGGATGCTCGCGGAGCTGCGCCGCGTGACTCGCGGGACACTCGTTTTCCTGGACGCGGTCCGTGTGGACTCGAGGCCGCTGTCACGGCTCCTGTGGCGTTACGACCGGGGCCGCCACCCGCGGAACCGGGAAGAAATTCTCGAAGCGATCGGTCGGGAGTTCCTCATACGGAACGTGGTCGATTTTTCTGTGTATCATCGTTACCTTCTGTGCACTGCGACTCCGGATTCCAGCCGGGCTTCCCGGCCGTCGGTCACGGAATCCTCCGGGGGCTGAGAGGCGGGCACTTCTGGTTCGATCACCGCAAGGCGTGCATTCTCGACGCGGTGCGCGCCTGTCTCGGAGCCTCACCCGGCGCACGAATTCTGGAGTTCGGCTGCGGAGACGGGGACGTTCTCGCGGCGCTCTCGCGGCAGCACACCGCCTTCGGCCTCGAAAGACGCCTCGAGGACCTGAGCGCCGCGCGGCGAAGTGGCTCGCTCGCCGTCGTCGCCGGTGAAGGAGGCGCGCCTCCGTTTTCCCGATCTTTCGACCTTGTCGGACTCTTCGACGTGGTCGAGCACGTGGAGGACGACGTTGGTTTGCTGCGGATCGCTTCGTCGCTCGTGCGTCCGGACGGGTGGGTCCTCCTGACCGTGCCCGCGGATCCCGCACTCTGGACAGCGCTCGACGAGTACGCCGGACACGAGCGGCGCTATACGCGGTCGATGGTGGAGCAGCTCTGCGGAAAGGCCTCTCTCGAGGTCGTGTCGGTTGCGCCCCTGTTTCGCTTTCTCTGGCCCCTCGCCCGGCTCCGGGCGGCGATCCGGGGGAGGCGGCCGGTCGAAGACCCCGAAAGCGAATATCGAGTCGGCTCTCTTTCGAATCACCTCCTCTCGACGGCTCTCCGGGCCGAACGAAGCCTCTTTCGTCGATCCTCGCGGGGGCATGGGACCTCCTGGCTGGCTGTGGCGAGGATCGCGGAATGACGCGGCTCGCGTTTCTGTGTTCGGGCGGCGGCGGTAACCTCCGGTTCGTTCATCATTGCATCCGGACCGGAATCCTCGAGGATCTCGAGCTCGTCGGGATTCTGACCGACCGTGTCTGCGGAGCCTTCGAGTGGGGTCGGCAGGCAGGGCTGCGGGCGCTCCAGGTCGACTATTCGCGAGCGAAGAACGAATACCTCTTGAGCGCTCTGCGCGACCTCGCACCGGACGTCATTGTGACGACGTTCGATCGGATTCTCGATTCCGAGACGGTCGCGGCTTTCGAAGGAAAGATGCTGAATCTCCACTACTCACTGCTTCCGGCCTTTCCGGGAACAGTCGGTCCCGCTCCGGTTCGTCTCGCGCTGGAGAGCGGATGCCGGATTCTCGGGACCACGGTCCATCGCGTCGTACCTGAAGTCGACAGCGGACCGATTCTGGCCCAAAGCGCTCTCGCCCCCCGGACCGGTGACCCCTTTGAGTCGACGCTCCGACGTATTTTTCGTTCCGGCGCAGTCAACCTGGCCGGCACATTGAGCCGCTTCGGTGCGGCCTCTCCGGATACCGGTGCGGACTGGTCCTATCGCGCCGACCTGGACAGTGTCTTTTCGCCGCCGGTCGGTTTCACCGATGGGGTCTTCGACCAGCGGTTCTGGGCCGCCTTGTGACCCGGGTCGCCGCAATTCAATCGAGCTACATTCCTTGGAAGGGCTATTTCGACATCATTCACGACGTCGATCTCTTCATCTTCTACGACGACGTCCAATACACCTCGCGAGACTGGCGAACCCGTAACCGGATCAAGACGCCGAGCGGCCCTCTCTGGCTGACCATTCCCGCGGGCGCGGACCGCAACCGGCGCGTCTGTGACGTCGACCTCCCGGACAGCCGGTGGCAGGAAAAGCATTGGCGGAGCATCCGCCACGCCTACGCCCGCGCGCCGTTCTTCCGGCGATACCAGGACTTCTTTGAAACGGCCTACCGGGAGACCCGGTGGGACAATCTCTCGACGTTCAATCAGTCTCTGACCCGGGCCATTGCTCGGGATTTGCTGAGGATCGACACGGTCTTCCGGGATTCGCGGGAGTATGGCTCCGAAGGCCGGAAGCTGGACAAGCTCCTCGATCTGCTCTCCCGGGCTTCGGCGACGAGCTACGTCACCGGACCGAGCGCGGCCGATTACATCGCGCCGGCGAGATTCGCCGCCGCCGGTATCGAGTTGATCTACAAGAGCTACGCAGGCTATCCGGAGTACCCGCAGTTCTATCCGCCGTTCGAGCACGACGTCTCCATCCTGGACCTGTTGTTTCAGGTGGGTCCGGAGGCGCCTTCTTACATCTGGGGGTGGAGAGAACGCGGTCCGGCGATTTCCTCGGGCTAAAGAGGAGTGCTCAGGATCGTCTCGATGACGGTGCTCTGCTCTGGCTCGGTCAGCGTGTTGTAGAACGGAAGCCGGACGAGCCGCTCGCTGACGGCATCGGTCACGGGGAAATGCGAGCCGGGCACCGCAAATCGTCGCCCCATTCTGGAGCGGTGCAGCGGCAGGTAATGGAAAACCGCCAGGATCCCTCTTGCCCGGAGTGCTTCGATCAATCGAGTGCGGGCGGCGGCGTCCGGCAGCACCAGGTAGAACATGTGATAGCTGGACTGGCAATCGGAAGGAACGCGGGGCAGCGTCACGCCGTGGGAGGCCGCCCAGGTCTCGAGGCCGCTCAAATACCGTTCGAAGATCGCTCTTCGGAGTGACAACACTTTCTTCCGCTCCTCCAGTTGACCGAGGAGGAACGCGGCAAGCAGATCGGAAATCACGTAGCTGGATCCGACGTCCACCCAGGTGTACTTGTCGACTTCGCCGCGAAAGTACCGTTTCCGGTCGGTGCCCTTCTCACGGACGATCTCCGCGCGCTCCACGAGTGCGGGGTCGTTGACCAGGAGCGCGCCTCCCTCGCCACAGTAGAAGTTCTTGGTTTCGTGAAAAGAAAGAGCGGCGAGCTGTCCGTAAGTGCCCAGGAAACGGCCGGAACGGCGGGCGAAGAGACCGTGGGCGTTATCTTCGATGATCGCCAGGCCGTGCGCGCCGGCTATCCGCCCGATCGCCTCCATGTCGCATCCAATTCCGGCGTAGTGAACGGGACATATCGCTCGAGTGCGCGGCGTAATGAGGCCTTCGAGTAGCGACTCGTCCAGGTTCAGCGTGTCCGGGCGTATGTCCACGAAAACCGGCCGGGCCCCCCGCAGGACGAAAGCGTTCGCGGTCGAAACGAACGTGAAGTCGGGGACGAGAACCTCGTCCCCCGGAGAAATTTCCAGGAGGATCGCAGCCATCTCGAGGGCATGGGTGCACGATGTCGTGAGAAGCGCCGCGCCGACGCCGAGCTCCCGCACGAGAAGCTCCTGGCACCGCCGCGTGAATTCGCCATCGCCCGAAATATGGCCTCGAGAAAGTGCCTCGGCCATGTAGGCCTCTTCTCTTCCGACGATCGAGGGACGATTGAATGGAATCTCCAGAGAGTGCGACTGCTGCTGGAAGGCGCGTTCCCGCCGCATCGTCATTCGCCGCTCGCGGGCAGGTTCTCTGCCACGGCGTAAGTCGGCCGCTCCATCATCCTCGCGTGCATACGGGCCAGATACTCGCCGATGATGCCCAGAGCGAAAAACTGCGCGCCGGAAAAGATCGCGACGATCGAAGCAAGGAATGCAAAGCCGGGAACGGTCCGCCCGTAGAGGAGGTAGCGGGCGACCACGAAGAGGAGCACGGCGATTCCGAGAAGCGTGAAGGAAAACCCCATCAAGCTCGCCAACCGCAACGGCAGCGTCGAGAAGCCCGTGGCGACCGTCAGCGCGTGCACGACGAGGGAGCGAAGCGAATAGTTGGAGCGCCCGATCGGGCGCGGGCGATGCTCAACCTGGACCGATGAGAAGCGGCGCGTCCCCCAGGTGAGAATGACGTCAATGGAAACGAAGGGGCTTTGATAGTTCTCGAACGCCCGGCGCAACGATGCGCGGAAGGCCCGGAATGCGGAGACCCGGCGCGCGGTCTCCGCGCCGATCGCCTTCTGGAGGGCGAGCTTCGTGATCCATGAGGCCACATTCCGCAGGGGTGAATGCGGGGCAGTCGCGGGAGTTCCGTAGACGACGTCGAATCCCCGGGAAAGCTCCGCCAGGAGCTTCGGTATCTCCTCGGGAGGGTGTTGGAGGTCGTCGTCCATGGTGACGATGACCTTGCCGCGAGCCGCGCGAATCCCGGCGAGGATCGCATTGTGCTGGCCGTAATTGCGCATGAGGGAAATTCCGCGGACGTTCGGATCGCGTTCCGCGAGCGACCGGACGACGTTCCACGACCCGTCGGTGCTCCCGTCGTCGACGAAGACGATCTCGAAAGACTGGCCGGCGAGGGTTCGACGCAGCCCGTCGGTGAGCACCGGAAGGGATCCCTCGCTGTTGTAAACGGGGATCACGACGGAGAGGTCGACGGGAGCGATCCTCTTTTCGATCCTGCCATTTTACCGCGGGATGGTCATTCCCTCCCGCGGCATCCCGGGTTCGGTTAGACGCTCCAGACTCCCTCCCGGAGCCGGCGCTCGATTGCCGGTCACCGTGTGGACGTCGACCCGGAAGCCCGCGTCCGAGAGGTCGCGGCGGCGATCCAATTCCCTCCACGCGCTGCGTGCTCTGGACGTCGGCGGCCGGGGGCTCTTCCGAGGGTGTTAGTTCCCCGCGGCTATCGAGACGTTGTCGAAGGTGGCGGTGACGAGAGCCGAGTTGTTGTTGGCGCTGACGGCCAGGCCGATGTAGACGTTCTGCGCCATGCCGAAGGTCCGGGTCGGTCCCACCTGGACCCAGTTCACTCCATTGGACGATGCGTATCCGCTGAACGTGTTCCCGCTGCGTACCAGCTTCACCCAGTACGGCAACCCGTTGACCGCAGTGCCTTGAGATACCGAGGTGGTGCTCCCTGTGCTTGTCCGGGAATTGAAATAGATCGATGGGCCTGGATACGGCTGGTACGCCGCAAAGGCATGGGTGGAGTTGGCGGCGAGCGTCTCGCGGATCATCACGCCGACCTGGGGATAGGTGCTGCCTTGCGCGCTCACCACGCGCGCCACGATCGTCCCGTTACCCGAGAAGGCCTGGTAGACGAAGTGCATTGCGTCGGCGGCGTCGTAGATCCATTTCCCGGAGGCCTTCACCGTGAAGGTCCCGCTGGCGTAACTCGCGCTTCCGGCCGTCGCTACGGACCCGACGTCTGTGTCCAGCCAGCCCGGAGGGAAGTTCGGCGCGACGTTGACGGTCAGGGCAATCGTGGTCGTGTTCGTCAGGCTGCCCGACGTGCCCGTGATCGTCACCGTGGCCGTTCCCGTGGTCGCCGTGCCGCCGGCCGTCAGCGTCAACGTGCTCGTGGTGGTGGCCGGATTGGGACTGAACGACGCCGTTACCCCGGTCGGCAGACCCGACGCAGACAGGCTGACGCTGCCGCTGAAGCCGTTCTGCGGAGTAATCGTGACCGCGCTTCCCCCGCTGGCTCCCTGGTAGACGCTCACACTCCCCGGCGATGCCGAAAGAGCAAAGTCCGGCGCCGGAATCACGGTCAGGGAGATCGTGGTCGGATTTGCCAGGATCCCCGACGTGCCCGTGATCGTGACCGTAACCGCTCCGGTGGTCGCGTTCCCGCTGGCTGTCAGCGTCAAAGTGCTCGTGGCCGTCGCGGGATTGGGGCTGAACGACGCGGTCACGCCGCTCGGCAGATTGGACGCGGACAGGTTGACACTGTCGCCGAAGCCATTCTGCGGATCTATGGTGATCGTGCTCGTCCCGCTGGCTCCCTGCACGATGCTCAAACTGCCCGGCGATGCCGCAAGGGTGAAGTTCGGGATCGGCTCTCCGGTCGGCCAGTTGGCGACCAGGTTCGTCGCGTTGACGGTTCCGATTCCGGTGGCGAAATCCCATCCGACCGCTGCGCCGTAGGCCGGGCTGAAAGAGCTGTTGGAGGTCGATAGCGCTCCCTGCGTGCCCGGGCCCGACGGGTTGTAGCAATCGTTGCTGCCGGTGCAATTCACGGTGATGTCGCCCTGGGTCACGTCGTAGAAGATGCAGTTGCCGGCGACACCGATGCCGTTCGACGAGTTGCAGGAGCTGCTGCCACTCGACCCGTACGCGGCGGCCGCGAGCTGGTAGTAGACGGGGTTCGGGTTGCCCTGGCGTACGCCCGTCCACTGGTTCACGAGCGCCTGGATACCCGCCAGGATCGGCGCGCCGAACGAGGTTCCACCCGCCCCGGACCAGCCGCTGGGATCGCCGGTGCACGGAGCCCCGCCGCTTCCCGTGTCCGACCAGCAGAAAACGTAGAAGTGACTCCAGAAACCGTCGGCCGCGAACAGAGACACGTCCGGGGTATCGCGCACGCCGTCGCTCGGGTTGCCCAGCACTGACTGCCAGGACGGCTTGGGCCATCCCTGGCAGGTCCCGCTCACGACTCCGTTGCTGGAGGGCGTTCCCGTCGCGCAGCCGCTCGGGCTCCCGCCCCCCGCGACCGTGTTCTGCAGGAACTCGCCGAAGTCCGGGTCGTTGCAGAGGCTGCTGGAGCCATACGGCGGGCCATAGCCCAGGTAGTTCGAAAGGAGGCTCCCGGCGCACGAGTCGTTCCACGGGATTTCCGGGATATACGACTTTGCCGAGCCGAACGTGGGCGTGTTCGTCGAGTTCCAGTAGAGGTCGTTGGTACCCGAATAGGTATCGCCGAAGTCCGTGCCGCCCACCGCAACGTTGTGCGGCGTGGACGCGAGCGCGTTGGCTCCGATCCCATGCGTCGCCTCCGATGCGCCGTAGTCGCATGTGGAAGCCCCGCTGTCGCCCGCCGCAACGAAGACGGAAATGCCCTCCGCGACCGCCTGTTGGTACGCCGCGTTGAATGCCGCGTTGGCCGCCTCACCGTTGACCGCCTCGCACTCTCCGTAACTGACGCTCAGGATCGGCGGCGGCTCGGCGGCGTTGATCACGTTCTGAATCGCGATCAGTCCGCCGAAGGTGATTCCACTGTCCGCGCAGGCGGCCACCTGGACGTGAGCGCTCGGAGCCGCGGCGCTGGCCCACTCCGCATCCAGAATCGCTTCCGCGCTGTTGGGAGCGAAGGCCCCCGGGTCCGAGCAATTGTTCGGCCCACTCGGAGGCGGCGGGTGGACCTGTGAGAACGAGCCCGCCGTGTAGCCGGAAAGCCCGAAGGTCGAACGGAAAGCGCTCCAGTCCGCCGTGCTGAACACGTTGGAGTTTTCGATGAGCACAATCGTCTGGCCCTGACCCGAGTAACCCGCGTTGAAGAGGGGGTTCAGGTTGTAGATGGTCGCAAGGTCCGCCGGGGCCATGGCCAGGTAGTCGCCGAGGAAAGACCCGATCGTGAAATTGGGCCGTGTCTTGTGCAACGTCCGTGGCCGGAAGTCGTGTAAAGAAACAATACCGGTGACCACCGGAGCGAGCGCCGCAGGGATCTGTGGATCGCTCATGTTGGCAAGGTGTTTCTCGCCCTTGACGTCGAGGTGGTGGATCTCCGTCCGGAAGGCCTTTCGCACCTGGCCCGCGGTGCCGGAAAAATCCACGACTATCCGGCTGGGATAAACCACGTTGACATGGAACCCCTTTGACTCGAGCCAGCGCGTCACGACGTCGAGGTCCTGCTGCGCGACGCCGAACCTTTCTCCGAATTCCGCCGCCGTCAGCCATTTGTGGAAGTTCGGGGAGTCGGGGTCGTGGAGCTCCTCGATGAATTGCTGGAGCGCGTGTTCCTGTTCGGGAGAGCGACGCAGTTGAAGCAGCATGTGCTCGAGCCCCAGGTCGTCCGCGACCGCACCGCGGTCGTTCTCCGCCTTCGCTTCGCGGCGCGTGTTGCCCGAAAGCCGGACGAGATTCTCTTCATCGACGTCTCGTGTGATTCTGGGACGCGAGTGTTGCCCGGTGTCGGCTGGATGCGCGGCGGCAAGCGACACGCCGAACACAAATGCCAGGCCAAGAATGGAGAGGGAGGGAAATCCCAGTTTTCGGAACACCGCTCTCCTTACAAAAAGTCGCCCTGACGCCGCGCGAGGAGGGCTAGCTCAAGGGCCAAAGAGCGGCCGCAGCCGAACGCCTGTTCCTATTCTAGGGCAGCGGCCCGGCTGCCCGCTTGCCTCGATCGCGCGCCGGCCTCGGGACCCCGCTCAGGTCTCTGTCCCGGAGAGACTTACGTCACCGACCGCCGCACGGAACACATGAGTGGAGGCGGGGATTGCAGTCCACCGAGCCACCGAGCGGCCTTCGTCTCCCATTCGACTGCTATCGCGGGCCCCGGCACCCCGAGTCCGTATAGACCCCCCAGATTCCGTCCCGGAACCTGCCCTCGATTGCCGGACCGTTCACGGTGTGGACGTAGACGCGGACGCCGGACTTCGACAGGGACTGGACCATCCGTTCGTTCGCGCGCGCGGGAGGCATGGTCACCGCGACGATGAGCGGGTTCGCGCGGGCGACCTTCACGATCTCCCGATCCTCGAGGCGCAGCAGGTAGATCGTGAAAATCACCTGCCGAAAGCCGAGCCTTTCGACGGTCTTCAGGTCCGCCTCGGGGTCGTAGATCTGCGGGATGACGCGGTCGGCGCACGCGACGCCATTCCTCTTCAGGGCCTCGCACAGCGTCTCGAGACTGGCGCCGAGATCGCTCTTCGTGTCGGTCACGATTTTCCAGTCGCGCCTTTCCGAGAGGATCCCCGCAAGTCCGTCCGCGTCGAGCGGCGTGTACCGATCGAAAATCCGCGAACGCATGAATTGGGGATGCGCGAACCCTCGGGGCAGTTCGAGCGCGGCCTCCATGCCGTCGTGGAATGCGACCAGCCTTCGGTCCGGCGTCATCCAGAAATCGACCTCGAAGAGCCGGCAGCCTTTCGCGTAGTTGGCCCGCCAGGCCTCCAGAGAATTCGTGTAGGCGTGTCCGTCGATTTCTCCCATGGCATGGGCGACGTAACGCGGAAGCGTGGCCCGAGGCGAGTGCGGCCGGCACGCCGGGAGCACGATCGCGAGCGCGATCAGCAGGGCTCGACTGGATCGATGTCGGATTCCGGATCCTCGCCGCCATTGTCGCTCCGCCGAATCGAAGTCCGGCGAAGAAACTGCTATTCTCGAAGACGTCATTCGCAGTCCTGCCGATCCCCGTCCGGCCCGCCCGTCTCTCTCGACTCGCGCATTCTTTGATGGCGGTATGGCGCTCTTCCTCGGTGCAATGCTCGCGCTGAGGCTGCGTATCCACGCGCGGACTCCTCTGCCGTCGACCCAGCCGCTCTCGTGGCTCGGGATCGGCCTGCTCGAGGACCTCGCGATCGCGGGCTTCGCCGCGGCCCTGTTGCTGGCTCTGGGGCGGCGAACGCGCAGGGACGGCTGGACGTGGACTTTCTTTGCGGCATTCGTGGTGCTGATGGTCACCGCAGAGGTCGTCTGGTCGGAAGTCCTGATCTTCTTCGGCCAGCTGCCTTCCCGCGACGAGATCCTGGCCGGCATGAATTTCACCTTCGCCCGCGGAACCGCCCGGGGCTTCGCGCTGGGTGCGACGGCCGGATTCCTTGTCGTCTTCGCGTTTCTGCTGTGGCTGGCAGCGCGCCGGGCAAAGCGGGCCGGGAGAGCGTGGAGCACGGCACCGCGGCTCCTTTCCGTCGCGGCGATCGCCGCCGGGGCGTCCCTCCTGCTCCCGGTTTCGATTCATCGGCGGGACACGGCGCGGGGGCCCGCCGGGGCGCTCGCCTCGATCTGGGCGGAGCCTTCCGGGGAGCCGGCGAACGCGCCATCATCCGTGACCGGTCCGGGCCTCGATCCGACGACGATTCGAAGCCTCTCGCCGAGCGTCCCTCCGCGGCATTACCTCGCGTCGGAGTTTCCGCTCGCTCACCTCCCGCCCCATCGCTCGCCGTCCGCGCCGAGGGCGCCCGCGGGGGTGAGACCCAATCTCGTGTTTCTTCTGCTCGAGAGCGTTCGCGCGGAGGAGGTGGGAGCGTACGGGAGGAATCCTCCGGGAGTTACCCCGAACCTGGATCGACTGGCGCGCGAGGGGGTACTCGTCGAGCAGGCCTACAGCGTCGGACTGCAGACGACCGACGCGGAGCTCGCTTTCTGGTACGGCGTTCTACCCAACCCCCAATCGTCGCTCATGACGGAAAATCCCGACGTCCGCCTGACCGGGCTGCCCGAGATCCTCCGGGCTTCGGGATGGCGGTCGTTCCTCTGGATCCACAACGGGGATCAGACCTTCTACCGTCGGGATCGTTTCTATCGCCCCCGTGGCTTCCAGATGATCGACGGCCGCAATTTCCCCCGGGATGACCCGCGAACCGGCTGGGGGTACTCCGATCGGGCGCTCGCGCGACGCGCGATCGAGGCCCTGGACCGGGCCCGCGAGCCGTTTGCTGCCCTGACGCTGACGGTTTCCAACCATCACCCGTTTCACGTTCCGAGCGATTCGAAGTCGCAGTTTCCGCTCCTTCCCGGCCCACGGCGAGGATTCCTCTCGTTTCTCGGGATCGATCAGCGCATGGGTCTTCAGACCGCGCCGATGATCCAGACGGTCCACTACACGGACGAGGCGGTCGGGGAGTTCATTCGGCTCGCGTCCTCACGGAAATGGTTTCGGAGAACGGTGTTCGTGATCGCCGGCGATCACGGTCTCTCGATCGTGCCGTATCAGAGGAAGATCGAGACGCTGCCGGCGCTGACGGAGCTGCGCCACCGCGTTCCGCTGATCGTGTACTCGCCGCTGCTCGCCCCTTCCCGGGTGGCCGGTCCCGCGTCCCAGGCGGACCTGCCCGAGACGTTTCTCGGCTTCGCAGGAATCGACGGTCCGCGTTCGGGGACGGGCCGGGATCTGCTCGATCGGGATCCGATCGATCCCGACCTGCCGGTCATTCTCTGGAGCGCTCCGGGTCGGCTGGTGACGGTGGTCGATCGAAAGCGCCTGTATCAGGCGTCGCTCTCTTCACCTTCCTCAGCCGCGGGAACTGCGAGGCTTTCGGACGAGGTTCTGATCGACTCCTCTTCGGATCCCGAAGGGAAGCACGACCGGCTGGCGCAGGAGCCGGAAGTGGCGGAGAGGTTCCGGCGCCTCGCGCGGATCTATGTGGACTCCTATCCCGGGCTTCTTCTTTCGGGCCGCTCGGGTGTGCCCGAGAGCCTCTCTCCCGGCGCGGCGCGCTAGAGTGTCGGCGGAGGGGCAGCCGATGCCCGGAAGCCTTTGAAGGAATCCCGCTACGCAGCCGCCGGCGTCGACATCGACGCCAAGGCGGCGGCGCTCGCGCGCGCGAAAGCCGCGATCCGCTCCACCTTCACGCCCGGCGTTCTCGGGGACGTCGGCGGATTCGGGGGACTCTTCCGCCCCGACCTTTCGGGTTTCCGAGACCCGGTTCTCGTCGCGTCGACCGACGGCGTCGGCACGAAGTTGAAGATCGCCTTCGAGACCGGCCGGCACGGCTCCTGCGGCGCGGACCTCGTCAACCACTGCGTCAACGACGTGCTCGTGCAGGGCGCGCGCTCCCTCTTCTTCCTCGACTACGTCGCGACCGGCCGCCTCGACCCGGCGGTCCTCCAGGAGGTGATCGAGGGGATCGCGCGGGGATGCCGGGAGAACGGGGTGGCGCTCCTGGGCGGAGAGACGGCGGAGATGCCCGGCTTCTACGCGCCGGGGGAGTACGACGTCGCCGGAACCATCGTGGGGATCGTCGAGAGGGAGAAGATCCTCGACGGCTCCCGCGTGCGTGCCGGACACGTCGCGCTCGGCCTGCCCTCCGCGGGTCTCCACACGAACGGATACTCCCTCGCCCGCGACGTCCTGTTCGGCCGACTGAAGAAGCGCCCGGAGGACCGGCTGCCGGAGCTCCACGGCGGCACGATCGCCGATGCGCTGCTCGCCCCGCATCTCTCTTATGCGAAGGCTCTCGAGCCGCTCCTCGAACACAACCTCGTCGCCGCCATGGCGCACATCACGGGCGGCGGTTTCTACGAGAACATCCCTCGCGTCCTCCCGAAAGGGCTCGGAGTCGTCGTCAAGTCGGGCGCCTGGCCGGTGCCCCCGATCTTCGACGTGATCCAGAGCGCCGGCGAGGTCTCGTTCGAGGAGATGCACCGCGTGTTCAACATGGGAATCGGGATGGTGGTCTTCGCCGCGCCCGACGATCTCGGAGAGATCTCCCGCGCCTGGGCGGACGTCTCCCAGCGCTGGTATGCCATCGGAAACGTCCGGCCGGGCCGCGGGACCGTCGAGATCGAACGACCTCGCGGCTGAGCGTAGACTCCGCGAAACGCATGGCGCTCGACCTTCCCCAGATCGGATTCGTGGCCGGAACCGCCGTGGCGTCGGGGTTGAGGATCTACGGGACGGTCGCCGGGCTCGGGTTCCTCCACCGGATCGGGGCTCTGCAGCTGCCGGGTCCGCTGGAAGTGCTGGCGCAGACCCCGGTGCTGGTCCTCGCGACGGTCCTCTACGTGATCGAGTTCATCGCGGACAAGGTGCCGATCGTGGACTCGGTCTGGGACGCCGTCCACACGTTCATCCGCGTTCCGGCGGCCGCCGTCCTCGGCTTCGCCGTTCTGAACGACGTCGCCGAGCCCTGGCGGACGGTTGCGGCGCTGCTCTCCGGGACGATCGCGCTTTCGACCCACGGGCTCAAGGCGGGAACCCGTCTCGCGCTCAACACGAGCCCCGAGCCGCTCACGAACTGGGCCGCGTCGCTGTCGGAAGACCTGCTGCTCGGGTTCCTGCTGTTTCTCATCGTCAAGCACCCCGTGATCGCGATCGTCGCGGCCGCGGTGACGGTGGCCGTCGCGCTCTTGCTCGCCTCCTGGGTCGTGCGCAGCCTCCGGAGGCTCTTCCGATTCCGCCCGCAGGGCGCGGGCCTGCCCGCTCCCTGAGCCGCCGGCAGTGCGCCGTCTCGCCGTGCTCCTTTCCGGGCGCGGGTCGAATTTCGAAGCGATCGCCGACGCCGTCGAAGCCGGGCGCATCCCGGACGCGGAGATCGTCGCGGTGATCTCCGACGTCGCAGGTGCCCGCGGACTCGAGCGCGCGAGAGAGCGCGGGCTGCCCGCCTTTGCCGTCGAGCGCGGGAGGTTTTCGAGTCGTGCGGAGCACGAGACGGAGATCGGCCGGATCCTCCGGGATGCGGGGACCGATCTCGTCTGTCTGGCGGGATACATGCGGATACTGTCGCCGGGATTCGTACGGGAGTGGCCCGGGCGGATTTTGAACATCCACCCCTCGCTCCTTCCGAAATATCGAGGTCTGTCTCCCCAGCGGCGGGCTCTCGAAGCGGGGGACGTCGAAGCCGGCTGCTCGGTCCACGTCGTCGACGAGGGCACCGATACGGGTCCGGTCGTGCTGCAGAGAAGGGTCCCGGTCGAGCCGAACGACACTGAGGAGACCCTTTCCGCCCGAATCCTGGAGCAGGAGCACGAGGCCTATCCGGAGGCAATCGTGAGGGTCCTCGCGGGGCTGACGGGCCCTCCGAAAGCTGCACCGGAATCTGTGCATCGGACTCGCAAGTAAACCCTTCCATGTCAGCATTTGGTTCGGCCTTCGGAATCTCTTGACAGCACCCCCTTCAACCCCTATATTGCGCATCCACCCGCAAGGGTCCCAGATCTTTCCAAGTCCGTTTCCGACGCCAGATTTGCCCCTTCGGGGCGGTCCGGTGAGAAAAAGTTCGTTGACCGGACCCCAAAAGTCCGTAAACTGGAATTTCGGCCTCTGGAAGGCGTTATCTGGAGGTTACGCGCTGGTGGGACAGCGCACCCGGCAAACCGGGATCCGGTTCCTTGAAAACTGAGTAGAGCGTGCCAGACGTCTTTTTCTGCTTTTTTGAAAAAGCAGAGTTTCCTGTCTTAACTGAAAAGCAGGTTCACAACTCTTCTTCAACCGGCCGCGGATTCGTTCGTGGTCGACTGAAACAGATTTAAGTGGAGAGTTTGATCCTGGCTCAGAATGAACGCTGGCGGCGTGCTTAACACATGCAAGTCGAGCGAGGCCAGGGGGGCAACTCCCTGAGTCGAGCGGCGGACGGGTGAGTAACACGTGGGTAACCTACCCGGAAGTGGGGAATACCTCGGGGAAACTCGAGCTAATACCGCATGACATCTTCGGGACGAAAGTCCTGACGATCAAAGCGGGGTCGCAAGATCTCGCGCTACCGGATGGGCCCGCGCCCGATTAGCTAGTTGGTGAGGTAACGGCTCACCAAGGCGACGATCGGTAACCGGCCTGAGAGGGCGATCGGTCACACCGGAACTGAGACACGGTCCGGACTCCTACGGGAGGCAGCAGTGGGGAATCTTGCGCAATGGGCGAAAGCCTGACGCAGCAACGCCGCGTGGAGGATGAAGGCCC
>DATIBN010000102.1:0-10704 GCA_035457525.1 Thermoanaerobaculia bacterium
GTAGGCGACGAGCCCTGCGGACGACAGCAGCTGGAGGCGCCTCGCGATCGGGCGATCTCCCGTCCGGTCCTGGTCCGCCGACCAGCGGTTCAGGAAGTAGGCGAGCGCGAGCCACGCCGCGAAATAGAGGGCCGCGCGGCCGATGAAGAACGGCAGGTTCAGGTAGAGGCTCTTGTGGCGGAGGATCGGATCGTGGGCGACCGCGGCCGGATCCGCCCACTCGTAGATCTTCCCGGCGCCCACGACGATCGGGAGGAAGAAGAGGAGCATGAGGGGCAGCGTCCGGGTCCCCGACTCGAGCGGCCGCCGGATCGGCAGCCCCCACGCGCCGCCCGTGACGTGGTGGAGCATGACGACGGCCAGGCACCCGAGCGCGATCCCCATCCAGAAGAGGAACGCCGAGAGATACGAGCGGAAGAACTGCGCCGGAGCGAAGAAGGCGCCGACGACGCAGATCGCGAGCGCCGCCGCCCCGACGAGCAGGGCGGGACGCTGGAATCGTTCCAATCCGTGAGGCTCGACCATCAGTGCCCCGGCTCCCGGATCGTTTCCCGTTTCCCGTTTCCCGTTTCCCGGGCCCCGGTCTCAACCCGCGTCCGGTCTTCGGGCGGCAACTCGGCAATGGTCGCGCGCTGCGACAGCTGCAGCGCCTTCACGTACGCCGCGATCGCCCACCGGTCGTCCGGCGGGATCTGCTGCGCGTAGTCCGGCATCGCCCCGAGGCCCCGCGTCATCACGTCGTAGAAATGTCCGACCGGAGCATCCCGCAGACGATCGATGTGGTACGACGGGGGTTGGCGGTAGCCCCGCCGAACCACCATTCCCCGGCCCGACCCGGTCCGATCGTGGCAGGGCGTGCAGAAGATCTCGAAACGCTCCTGGCCCCGCGCGAGCAGCTCCCGCGTCAGCGGCATGGGCAGTGTGGTCGCCAGCACGGCGGGCGGAGCCGACCCTCCGGGAGGAGGCGGCGCGAACGGGCCGTCCAGGGCCCCGCGCGGCACGGTCCCCTCGACGAACGGCCGCGAAGCGCGGGCGTCCGCGTAGAAGCCGCTCTTCTCGAGGGGCTCGTACTTGGGCTGGTCGTACATTTCCTGCCGGCAGCCGCAGATCAGCATCAGCGCCGCCGCTCCGGTGAGAGCGCTCGTCCGTCGGAAAGTCATTCCTCGACCACCACGACCTCGCGGGCGCCGAGCCGGCTCAGGAACGCCCGCGTCGTTTCGAGATCGAACCCGGGATCCCTCGCTTCGATACAGAGGAAGAACCGATCCCGCGACGCGAACGCGAACCGCGGGGCGTTGAACACGGGGTGGTACGGCATCGGAAGCCCGTTCATCCCGAGCATCCCGAAGACCGCGGTGAGCGCGGCGAACAGGACCGTCGCCTCGAACGTGATCGGGACGAACATCGGCCAGCTCGCGAACGGCTTCCCGGCGACGTTCAGGGGGTAGTGGATGGTGGTGGAAAACCACATGGCCGCGAGCGCGGTCAGGCCACCCGCGAGCCCGCCCGCCAGCACGAGGAGGGGGAGCTTCGTGGGACGGAAGCCCATGGCGTCGGAGAGGCCGTGGATCGGAAACGGCGTGTACGCGTCCATGCGGCGATACCCCTCGTCGCGCGCGTTGCGCGCGGCATGAAGGAGCTCGTCGGGGGTCTCGAACTCCGCGAGGAGCCCCCAGATCCGCGGTGCGCCAACGGCGCTCACGGCGCTCATCCCGTCTCACCTGCGACCGACTCTTCCGGCACGGCTTCCTTGGCGTACGGCTTCGCGTCCGGAACGAGCGTGCGCATCTCGAAGATGGAGATCATCGGAAGGAATCGAATGAAGAGGAACATGAGCGCGAGGAAGAGGCCGATCGTTCCGAGGAACGTCGTCCAGTCCCAGATCGTGGGGGAGTACATGCCCCAGGACGACGGGAGAAAGTCGCGGTGGAGGCTCACGACGATGATCACGAACCTCTCGAGCCACATTCCGATCGAAACGACGAGCGCGATGGCCCACAGGGCCGGAGGGCTCGAACGCACGCGCTTGAACCAGAGGAACTGCGGCGCGACGATGTTGCAGAGCATGAGCGCCCAGTACGCCGGCGCGTAGGGGCCGCGCATGCGGTTGGTCATCATGTACGTCTCGTAGGGGTTCGCGCTGTACCAGGCCATGAACGCCTCGATCACGTACCCGTAGCCGACGACGAGCCCCGTCGCGAGCATCACCTTGGCCATGTTCTGCAGGTGGCGCATGGTGATGAAGTCTTCGAGGCCGTAGACCTTGCGCAGCGGAATCGACAGGAGCAGCACCATCGCGAAGCCCGCGTAGATGGCGCCCGCCACGAAGTAGGGCGGAAAGATCGTCGAGTGCCACCCGGGGACGATCCCGACGGCGAAGTCGAACGACACGATCGTGTGAACCGAGATGACGAGCGGCGTCGCGAGACCCGCGAGGAGCAGATACGCCATCTCGTAGCGATGCCAGTGCAGCGCGGATCCCCGCCACCCCATCGCGAGCATCCCGTAGAGGACCTGGAAACCCTTTCGCCTCGCGCGGTCGCGCAGCGTCGCGAGGTCCGGGATCAGGCCGACGAACCAGAAGAGGAGGGAAACGGTCGCGTACGTCGAGATCGCGAACACGTCCCAGACGAGCGGACTGCGCCACTGCGGCCACAGCGCCATCGTGTTCGGGTAGGGAAGGAGCCAGTACGCGAGCCACGGGCGCCCCAGGTGGATGATCGGGAAAAGGCCCGCGCAGGCCACCGCGAACAGCGTCATCGCCTCGGCGAATCGGTTGATGGACGTCCGCCACTCCTGGCGCAGGAGCAGCAGGATCGCGGAGATGAGCGTGCCGGCGTGTCCGATCCCGATCCACCAGACGAAGTTGATGATGTCGAACGCCCACTCGACCGGCTGGTTGATGCCCCAGATCCCGAGGCCCCTCGCGAAGAGGTAGGAGAGGGCCGTGAGAAGGCCCATCGCGAGCAGGAACGAAAGGAAGAACCCGACGACCCAGAAGACCGGGGTTCGCCGCGCGAGGACGATCGAGCTGATCTTGTCGGTGACGGAAGCGTAGGTGTGGCCGGGCCCGATGACCGGCGGACCGCTCCGCTGACCGCCGCGCGGAGTTTCAGTCATGCGCGCCCCGACTCGACGAGCTCGGCGTTGCGGCTCTCGACCCGGGCGAGATACGTGGTCCTGGGCCGCGTGCCGAGTTCCGCGAGGAGGCCGTAGGACAGGGGCGAGCGCCGGCGCTGCGACACCCGGCTCTGCGGGTCGGCGAGGTCGCCGAAGACGATCGCTTCGGCCGGACACGCCTGCTGGCACGCCGTGACGATCTCGCCGTCGCGCACGCGCCGGTTCTCGAGCTCGGCCTTGATCTTCCCCTCGTTGATGCGCTGCACGCAGTACGTGCACTTCTCCATGACGCCGCGCCACCGCACGGTGACGTCCGGGTTGGCGAGCATCCGCATGCTCGGAGCGCGAAACTGCGTGGACCAGTGGAAGAAGTTGAACCGCCGCACCTTGTAGGGACAGTTGTTCGAGCAGTACTTCGTTCCGACGCACCGGTTGTAGACCATGTCGTTCAGCCCCTCGGCGCTGTGCACCGTGGCCGCGACGGGGCAGACGAGCTCGCACGGCGCCGTCTCGCAGTGCATGCACGGGACGGGCTGGAAGGAGTGACTCGGGTTCTCCGCGCTCCCGTCGGCGTAGTGATCGACGCGGAGCCAGTGCATCTCGCGGCCGACGAGGACCTGCTCCTTTCCGACCACCGGCACGTTGTTCTCCGCGGTGCACGCGATCACGCACGCGTTGCAGCCCACGCAGCTTCCGAGGTCGATCGCCATGCCCCAGGCATAGTCGTGGGAGGGATGCCCCGGGTAGAGGGTCAGGCCGGGGGGCGGTGACTCGCCCATCTCCTGGACGGCGTTCGGATTGCGGCGCAGCTCGTCGGCGGCGACCGAGCGGGCGAGGTGGCGGCCCTCCATAGAGTGGTGCTCCTGCGTGACCGCCACGCGCCATTTCTCGCCGGTCTTCGCGATGTCGAGCCGGTTGGAGATCCACAGCGCGCCGGACGAGCGGATCGCGTACGCGTCGAAGCCGGCGTTCGATCCGAGACGTCCCGCGCTCTTCCGCCCGTAGCCGAGCGTCACCCCGACCGACTCGTCGGGGTGCCCCGGCACAATCCACACGGGCGCGCGCACGCGCCTTCCCGAGACCGAAAGCTCCAGCACGTCCTCGTTCACGACCCCGAGGCGTCCGGCGGTCGCGGGCGACATCGCCGCGACGTTGTCCCACGTGACGGTGGTGACCGGCTTCGGCAGCTCCTGCAGCCAGCCGTTGTTCGCGAAGCGACCGTCGTGGATCGTGGGATCGGGGCGGAAGGTGATCTCGAGCCCCGACGAGTTCCGGAACTCCGCCGGCGGGAGCGCCGAGGACGAGAGCGCCTTCGCGAGGAAAGTGGTGCCGGCCACGATGCCGTCGTGCAGGGCGCGCCGCCACGCCCCTTCGAAGTCGGCCGAGAGGTGGCCGCTCCAGGTCTCGCGGACGAGCTCGTACGCCGACTTCTCCGGCTGGTCCGAGAGCGCCGCGAGGACCTCGTGCGCGGACCTGCCTCCGTAGAGCGGCGCGATGAGAGGCTGGACGATCGAGGCGGTGCCGTCGAAGGCCCGGGCATCGCTCCACGCCTCGAGGAAGTGCGCCTCCGGGACGTGCCACTGGCACTCGAGCGACGTCTCGTCGGTCTCGAGCGAAAGGTGGACGCGGCGGGTCACTTTGCGCACGGCCTCGCGGAACTGGAGGTCCGCCGGCGCGGTGAACACCGGGTTTCCGCCGAGGACGAGGAGCGTCGAGACCGCGCCGCTCTGCATGTCGGAGACGAGCGCCCGGAGTGACTCGAGCTGATCCTCCGGGTTCGCCTCGATGGGGTCGGTGTAGAAGACGGTGCGGCCGGCGTTCGCGAGCATCCCGTTCATGGCGTGTGCGATCGCGTGGACCGCCGCCGGCTGGGCGTCCCCGGCGATGACCGCGCTGCGCCCCCGGTGGCGGAGGAGGTCGCTCGCTACGGCGCGGCTGATCGCGTCGGCCGCGAAGTGCCCGCCGGACTCGGCGGTGCCGGACGGCGCACCGACGCCGAGCTTCGTCGCGACCGAGCGTGCGAACGCTTCGATCTCTCCGGCCTTGAGCGGCTTGCGGTGGTCGGCGCGCGCCCCCGTGGCGGTCATCGCGCTCTCGACGACGTAGAGCCGGTTCATCGCGCCGCCCGACGATCCCTCGCGCCGCCGCGCCGCGAACTCGCGCGCGAGCCGCGACTGCGCCGGGCCGCATGCGAGGAAGTCCGCGTCGAGCGAGAGAATGACGTCCGCGTCGGCCAGCCGGTAGATCGCGTTCGCCGGCGAGCCGAACGCCATGCGCGCACCGTTCCGGGCGTTGTCGCGCGACACGGGCTCCCACTGGTGCCAGCGCGCCGCCGGGAGCGCCGCCAGCAGCTCCGCGAGCTGGCGCGCGAGGGTGGGGGACGAGACGGTCTCCGTCAGGATCCGCAGCCCGGCGCCGCGGCGCGCGCGCTCCTCCTCGAGGACGAGGCGCATCTCACCGAGAAACGCGGACCAGGGACGGATCTCGCCCAGCTGGAGGATCGTCTGCGACCGGTCCGGGTCGTAGAGCGAGTAGACGGCGGCCTGCGCGAACGCGTCGGTCCCGCCGAGGCTCGCGGGGTGGAGCGGGTTGCCCTCGACCTTCGTGGGCCGGCCCATGTGGCTCTCGACCAGGAGTCCGGTCGCGAAGCCGCCGACCGTCATGGCCGTCGCGTAGAAGAGCGGCTTTCCCGGGATGATCTCCTCGGGCTGGCGGACGTACGGGACGATCTTCTCCGTCGGCTGCCGCGTGCAGGCGGTCGCCCCCGCGAGCGCGAGCGAGGCGCCGACGTACTTGAAGAGGTCGCGGCGGTCGAGCCCCGACCCCTCACCCCGACCCTCTCCCTGATCGCGGGGAGAGGGAGTCGTCGGGGTGAACGCGTGTCCCGCCGGATGAACGGGCAGGTGGCTCATCGGTGGCACGTCGAGCAGCTCTCGAGGACGGCCCGGCTGCGGATGTGGTACTCGCGCTTCAAGCGCTCGCCCAGGACTTCCTGCTCGACGGGCGGCTGCCAGCCCATGGTGAAGACCTCCTCCTTCGGGCGCAGGAACTTCTCGGGGTTGCGGTGGCAGTCGAGGCACCACCGCATCTGGAGCGACTCCGCCTGGTACATGAGCGGCATCTGGTCCACGCGGCCGTGGCAGGTCTCGCAGCCCACCCCCTTGTTCACGTGGATCGAGTGGTCGAAGTAGACGAAGTCCGGCAGGTCGTTCACCCGGGTCCACTCCAGGGACCGGTCGTCCCGGAAGCTCGCGCGCACCAGCTCGAGGTACGGGCTCTGCGCCCAGATCTGGGAGTGGCAGTTCATGCAGGTCTTCGTGGGAGGGATCCCGGCGAAGGCCGCCTTCTCCACCGACGTGTGGCAGTACCGGCAGTCGATGCCGATCGCGCCGACGTGGTGGGCGTGGGAGAACTGGACCGGCTGTTCCCGCGCGGTCGTCTGCTGGGTCGTGTAGGGCGAGGCCGAGAGGTCGTAGAAGAGCCAGAGGATGAGGACAATGAAGAAGAATGCCCCGAAGATCGAGACGCGCGAAAGGAAGTTCGTGCTCCGATGGAAGATCTGCATCGAGCGCCGGTAGTTTATATGCGACCAAAGCCGGGAAACGGAAAACGAAAACCGGAAAACGAGCTTCGGGTCAGCCGGCGGGTTCTTCCATTCCGCGGCGGATCAGCTCGGCCAGGTGGAGGGCCCGGCGGCCGGTTCCGTGCGCGATCTGCTCGCGGCAGCTGAAGCCGTCGGCGAGGACGAACGTCTCCCGGTCCGCCCGGCGGACCTCGGGCAGCAGGACGCGCTCGCCGATCGCCATCGAGATCTCGTAATTGCTCCTCTGGAAACCGAACGCTCCGGCCATGCCGCAGCAGCCGGAGTCGGGCACGTCGAGCGCGAGTCCCATCCGCTCGAGGAGACGCCGGTCCGCGTCGGTTCCGAAGAGTGCGCGCTGGTGACAGTGGAACTGCGCGAGCGACCGGCGCGGCATCTTCGGAACGGACCACTGCCCGGCGTTCGATTCCAGGAAACCGGCGAGGAGGTTCGTCCGCTCGGCTACCCTCCGCGCCCGCGGGTCGCCGGGGAAGAGCTCCGGCAGCTCGTCTTTGAAGACGGCCGCGCAGCTCGGCTCGAGCACGACGAGCGGGACGCCGCGCTCGATCGCCGGCGACAGGACGTCGAGAGCGGTGGCGAGGAGCCGGCGCGCCTCGTCCAGCATCCCCCAGTCGAAGAGCGGCCGTCCGCAGCAGACGCGCCGCTCTGGGATCGAGACGTCGAAGCCTGCGTCCTCCAGGACGTCGGCCGCCGCGCGTCCGATGCCCGGGACGAAGTGGTTCGTGAACGTGTCGGGAAAGAGGAGGACCGGGCGCGCCCCCGCGCGGGTCGGGTGCCGGCGCCGCCCGAACCACGACCGGAACGTCTTTGACGCGAACCGCGGCAGGCGCCGCTCCCGCGCGATTCCGCCGGCCGCCTTCGCGACGTCGGACAGGCCCGGCGTCTGGGTGAGGAAGTTCGCGAATCCGGGCGCCGCCGACGCGATGCGCGCCCACCGGTGCACGAGCCCCATCGAGTACGCCGCGGCGGGCCGCAGCCTCCCCTGGTAGTAGCGCGAGAGGAACTCCGCTTTCCACGCGGCAACGTCGACGCCCGCGGGGCAGTCGGACTTGCATCCCTTGCACGCGAGACAGAGGTCGAGCGCCTCGCGGACGGCGTCCTCCTTCCAGCCGCCGGTCAGGACCTCGCCCCGGACCATCTCGTCCAGCAGGCGGGCGCGCCCGCGGGTCGTGTGCTTCTCCTCGCGCGTGACGGGGAAGCTCGGGCACATGACGCCGCCCGTCGTGCGGCGGCACTCGCCGACCCCGACGCACCGCTGGAGCGCGCGCGCGAAGCTGCCGCCGTCGCTCGCGTACGCGAACGCGGTCTCGGGCGGCTGGTGGCGTCGCACCCCTCCGTGCCGGAGGTTCTCGTCCGCGCGATATGGGTTCACGACCTTCCCGGGGTTCATGAGGCCGTCGGGGTCCCAGATCGCCTTGAACTCGCGGAACGCTTCGACGAGCTCGGGCCCGAACATCTTCGGGAGGAGCTCCGCGCGGGACTGTCCGTCGCCGTGCTCTCCGGAGATCGAGCCGCCGTGCGCGATCACGAGGTCCGCCGCGTCGAAGATGAATGCGCGGAACTTCGCGATCCCGTCGGGCGTGACGAGGTCGAAGTCGGTCCGGGTGTGCACGCACCCCTGACCGAAGTGGCCGTAGAGGTCGCCCCCGTACCCGTACCGGTCGAGCAGCGCGCGCAGACCGCGCAGGTACGACCCCAGCTTGTCGGGCGCGACCGCGGCGTCCTCCCACCCCTCCCACGTGAGCGCGGAGCCGGGGACATGGGCGGTCGCGCCGAGCGCAGCCTGGCGGACCTGCCACACCCGCGCCGCGTCCTCGCGCCGGTCGAAGACGCGCGCCGAGACGGCGCCTCCCCGCGTCGCGACCGCTTCGACGAGCCTGCGCGCGGCGGCGAGGGCATCCGCCGCGGCGTCCGCGCCCATCTCGACCAAGAGCCACCCGCGACCCTCCGGCAGGAGCCGGCGGTTCTCCGGGAAGAGGCCGATGCGCTCCATGTCGTCCATCAGCCGGTCGTCGAACCCTTCGAGGCCGATCGGCTCGTACGTGAGGATCTCGGGCACGGCATCGGCCGCGGCGAACACGTCGCGGTAACCGAGCACGGCGAGCACGCGCGCCGGCGGGCTCCACACGAGGCGCACCTTCGCCTCCAGAAGGAAAGCGCACGTCCCCTCCGACCCGACGAGAGCGCGCGCGAGGTCGAATCCGTTCTCGGGAAGGAGCCAGGGGAGGTTGTAGCCCGAGACGCGGCGGGGGATCGACGGATATCGCGATCGGATGAGCGGCCCGTACCGATCCGCGAGGTCGCGCAGCTCACGATAGATCGCGGCCCGGCGTCCCCCCTCCGCCAGGATGCGGGCGAGGTCGTCCTTCGACGTGCGGCCGACCGGCAAACGCACGCCGTCTCCCGAGACGACGTCGAGCTCTTCGACGTTGTCGTCGGTCTTGCCGGCCATCACCGAGTGCACCCCGCAGGAGTTGTTGCCGATCATTCCCCCGAGCGTGCAGGACGCGTGCGTCGCAGGGTCGGGTCCGAACGTCAGGCCGTGTTTCTCGGCGGCGTCCCGGAGGTCGTCCAGGATCGCGCCCGGCTCGACGCGCGCCGTCTTCGAGACGGGATCGACCTCGACCACGCGGTTGAAATACTTCGAGGTGTCGAGAACGACCGCGACGTTGCAGCACTGGCCGGCGAGGCTCGTTCCCGCACCCCGTCCGAGGATGGGGGCGCCGAAGCGGCGGCAGAGCGCCAGCGTCTCGAGGACGTCCTCGCGGTCGCGCGGCACGACGACGCCGATCGGAACCTGCCGGTAGTTGGAGGAGTCGCTCGCGTAGAGCGCCCGGCTGCCCGCGTCGAAGCGGACCTCGCCGCGGATCACCTTCCGGAGCGCGGCTTCGAGACCGCTCGAGTCGACTTTCGGGATCAGGCGTCCATCTGACACTCTGGGAGGCGATGTGGCAAGTGGAGACCTGACCCCGGATGTGGCAAGTGGAGACCTGACCCCAAAATTAAAAGCCCCTCTTTCGAGGGGCTTTTTTGATTTCCACCGATCGAGAACCCCGTCAGCGCGGGAGTCTGGATCGTCGGAACTCTATCGGCGGCCGCGAACGCTCGTCGCCGTCGTGCCGGTCGGCGGTGCGGCCGTGGGAACGGCGGAACAGAAGAACGGGCTCACGTTGATGCACAGCCAGGAGTCGGTGCGCTCGGTCTTGAAATTGACGACGCGCGGGCTCTCGGTCGCGGCCCGCCGGCTCGTCATCGCCTTCTGACTCTGCATGCGGCTGTCGCCCGCCGCGAACGCCGTCCCCGCGAACAGGGCCGAGCTGATCAAGCCGGCCGCCAGCGTCTTCTTCCACCACCCTCGGTTCTTTTGCATCGCCGACCTCCTTCCTTTCGAGCCGCGGTACCCCGCAGCCGAAGGGAGGAGATTGCGATATGTGTGCCACGTTGTAAGTGAGTGAGGACACGTGACTTAGGTCGGTGATCAACATCACAAGTGTTGTTCAGTTTCGTTTGTCGCCGGGGCGCGCTTTCGCGCGCTTGCCGCTTCGCGTCTCAATCCGGTTCCGCGAAGAGGTCCGCGATCTTGAGCGCGTGGTCGTCCAAGTGCTCGCCGTTGACGTTCGCGAGAACGGCGACGGTCAAACGCGACTCCGGCACCAGCACGAGCACCGATCGGCCGCCCGCGGTGCGCCCGCTCTGCACGAGGCGGCGGCGGCCGCCCGCGGTCACGCCGATCTGCCAGCCGAGCCCGTGGCCGGTGCTCTCTCCCGACGACGTCTTCTGCGGAGAGAACATCATCGCCGTGGATTCCCGGCGAAGAAGCTCGCCGCGCAGGAGCGCCATTCCGAAGCGCGCGAGATCCTCCGCGGTCGAGACGAAGCCGCCCGCCCCCCACTTGCACACCGTATCGGTCCCCGACGCGACGTTCAGCATCCCGAACCAGCCGCGCTCGTACGGAGTCGCCGCTCGTGGAGCGGGGGAGCGCG
>DATIBN010000103.1:0-17181 GCA_035457525.1 Thermoanaerobaculia bacterium
TCGGAGCGATTCGTTCGGAAGTTGTTAGAGGACGCCGAAAACACACGAGAGGCAGATGCCTCGAGGCTCCGACAAATAGAGGAGAGCAACAGAGCGGAGCGCCTTATCAAGCAGGCGGATGAGCGCCTCACCGCTGGTCCAGATGTATCCCTTAATTCTGCAGTGGCAGATTTGGGCCTTGCGCTTGCCGCTGGTGACTCCGACGCAGTTCGCGAGAAGGCAGACGCCTTGGAACAGGCTTTGTCTCCCTCAGCCATGTTCGATAACGAACTATGGAAGGCATTCCTGACGTCTCCCAAAGCGAGTCCGCGGCGAGCAAAGACCGGTATCCCTCGCCCCCCGGTCAAGCGGGATCTTGCTGTCGCACGTGGCGCACGCCCACTTGGCAAGATCTTCGGTGGTACATCATTTACCCTCGACCCGCAGTTGTGCTTTGTTCTGATGCCGTTCAGCGATAAGGCGCGGGCCCTATACGATGACAATATCCGCCCCACCGTTGAGAAGGGCGGGCTGAGGTGTGAAAGAGCCGACGATATAGTTAGTACAGGCCTGATTACTCACGACATCTGGGAACGAATTAACCGCGCGCGGCTATTGATCGCGGAATTGACCGATCGCAACCCAAATGTCTTTTATGAGCTTGGCTTAGCCCACGCGTTGAGCAAGGACGTGATCCTGATTACTCAGTCGATGGACTCCGTCCCGTTCGACCTACAGGCAGTCCGATGTCTGTGTTACGACTTCACGCCGAGAGGAGTCGGAAAGCTCGAGAGTGCCCTGGCGGCTACAATTCAAGGCTTGATAAACCTCGGATAGTGGCCTTTGCGGCTCACCCTAACTCCAGTCGCCCTGTACCGCGCGTTAGCTTAGAGCAGGTCCGGTTGCTCGGGGACGTATCTCCTCCCGGCGGCGCTCCAGGTAGCGCCGCTCAGCGGGGTGCGTCACGAGGCTGAGAGCCCGCTCGTACGCGGCGGCGGCTTCGGCATTTCGGCCCAGGCGGCGCAGCACGTCGGCCTTCGCGGCGGGAAGCAGGTGATACCCCTCCAGCTCGCCGGTCGCCTCCAGCTGCTCGATCAGACGTAGGCCGCGCTCCAGCCCGTTGCCCATCGCAACGGCGGCCGCGTGGTTGAGCGCCACCACCGGCGAGGGATGCAGCCTCAACAGCAGCGCGTAAAGCGCCGCGATCTGCGGCCAGTCCGTCTCCTCGGCCCGCGCGGCCTGGGCGTGCAGCGCCGCGATCGCGGCCTGCAGCGCGTAGAACCCGGCCCCGCCGCGGCGGAGCGCCGTCTCCGCGAGCGCCGTCCCCTCGAGGATCTCGTCGCGGTCCCAGAGCGACCGGTCCTGCTCCTCCAGCGTGACGACGTCGCCCTGCGCGTCCACGCGCGCCCCGCGTCGCGAGTCCTGGATCAGCATCAGGGCGAGTAACCCCGCCACTTCCGCCTCGGTGGGGAACAGCACGCGCACGAGCCGTCCCAGCCGGATCCCCTCGGCGCACAGCTCCCGGCGCACGAGCGCGTCGCCCGAGGTCGCCGCGTAGCCTTCATTGAACACGAGGTACACGACGCGCAGCACGCCGTCCAGCCGCTCGGCCAGCTCCTCGTTCGTCGGCACGGCGTACGGGATCCGCGCCGCGCGGATCTTCGCCTTCGCGCGGACCAGCCGCTGCGCCATCGCCGTCGGCGCGACGAGGAACGCGCGCGCGATCTCCTCGACCGACAAGCCGCAGAGCGTCTTCAGCGTCAGCGCGACCTGCGCATCGAGCGCCAGCGCCGGGTGGCAGCACGTGAAGATCAGGCGCATGAGGTCGTCCGAGAAAGGCTCCTCGTCGATCTCGGGCGGGGGAGCCGCGGACGGGATCTCGTGGGCGATCTCGTCGCGCTTCGCGGCAAAGCTCTTCTCGCGCCGCAGCCGGTCGATCGCCTTGTGCCGCGCGGCGGAGATGAGCCACGCGCGGGGATTCCGCGGCACGCCGCTCTCCGGCCACTGCACGAGCGCCGCGGCAAACGCCTCCTGCAGCGCGTCCTCGGCGAGGTCGAAGTCGCCCAGCAGGCGGATGAGGGTCGCGAGCGCGCGGGGGCGCTCCTCGCGGTAGATGGCCTCGAGCTCCATGGGGCTGCCGAGGAGTCTAATCCGCCGGTCAGCACCGGGTGCGGCCGCCTCACTCGGGCGGCGGCGTCGGAAGGATCGGACGGACCTCGACGGAACCGTAACGGGACCCGGGAAAGTCGGCGGCGATCCGGAGGGCCTCGTCGAGGTCCTGGGCCTCGATCAAGAGGAAGCCGCCCAGCTGCTCCTTCGTCTCGGCGAACGGGCCGTCGGTCGTCAGCGTCTTCCCGTTCCTCACCCGCACCGTGATCGCTCTCGAGGTCGGCTCCAGCGCCTCTCCCGCCACGTAGTTTCCGTTCGCGTGGATCCGGTGGGCGTAGTCGACGTAGTCCTGCATGGTCACGCCTTCCTCGGCTTCGCGGCGCAGGTCCTCATCACTCTGATAGGCGAGCAACAGGTATTTCATCGGTCTCCAATTCTTCCGCCGCGGCGTGAAGGGCGGCTTCCGACTCGGAGCCTACCCCCACGTGTCGGAGCCAGATTACGGTCGCAATGGCGGCGGCGATCACGATCACTGCGCTGACGACGGCAGTCACATCGAACGCCCGTGCGAAGGCTTCGCGTGCCGCGCCGAGCAGCTCGCTCCCGACATTTCCCGGAAGCCCCTTCGCCACCGCGAGCGCGCCACCGAGCGTGTCCTGGGCCGCTTTCGTCGCCTCGGGCGGAACCCCCGTCGGAACGGCGTCCGCGATCGTGCGGCGATACACGGCCGTCCCGATGCTGCCGAGGATCGCAATGCCGAGCGCGCCGCCGAGCTCGGAGCCGGTCTCCGAGATTGCGGCGGCTGCGCCTGCCCGCTCGGGTGGCGCAGTCCCGACGATCATGTCCGTTGCGAGGGTGGTCACGGGAGCGAGACCCAGGGAAAAGACGACGAACCCGGTCACGAGAACCGCGAGGCCGGAGACCCCATCGACCTGGGTGAGCAGACCGAAGCCTGCGGCGGACAGCGCCAGGCCTGCGGCCATGACGTACGCGGGACGAACCCGTCGCGCGATCGGAGGAGTCAGCATCGAACCGACGATGAGCGCGACGGACGATGGCACCGACCACAGTCCCGCCTGCAACGGCGACAGCCCCAGCACCAACTGCAGGTACTGAGCGATGAAGAGAAACGATCCGAACGCGACGAAGAAGTCGAGCGAGCTGACTGCCAGAGACGCGCTGAACGCGGGGATCCGGAACAGCCGCAGGTCGATCAATGGGTCAGCCAGCGTTCGCTGCCTCTTCACGAACACGACGCCGACGGCAATACCTGCCGCGATGGACAGCGCCGGCAGCGGTCCCAGTCCGTCCTGCGCAATCCCCTTGAAGCCGTAAATCACGGCGAGCACGGAGACCAGAGAGAGGGCTGCGCTGAACAGGTCGAGCCGTCCCGCCTCGGGATCGCGGAACTCCGGGAGGAGCACCGGTCCCAGGACCAGCAGCAGGACCATCACGGGCACGGCCACCAGGAACACCGAGCCCCACCAGAAACGCTCGAGCAAGAGTCCTCCGATCAGCGGGCCGATCGCGGCGCCGGCGGAATAGCTGCTGATCCAGATCCCGATGGCGACGCGGCGTTGCCCCGGGTCGTGGAACATGTTGCGGATTAGCGAGAGCGTCGACGGCGCCAGCGTCGCCCCGGCAAGCCCGAGCAGAGCGCGGGCCGCGATGAGCATCCCGGCGCTTCTCGAGAACGCCGCCAGAACGGAGGTCACGCCGAATGCGACGGCGCCGATCAGCAGCAGCCGGCGGCGGCCGATCCGGTCGCCCAGCGTGCCCATCGTGATCAGGGACCCGGCGACCAGGAACCCGTAGATGTCCACGATCCACAGCAGCTGCGAGCTGCTGGGTTTGAGATCCGCGCTCAGGGACGGCACGGCCAGGTTGAGCACCGTCAGGTCCATGGAGTAGAGGACGCACGGAAGGGCAATCACGGCGAGGCCGATCCAGTCGCGCCGGCTCGCCCGGGGTCCTTCGACGGTGTCTCCCTCGAGAGGGTTCACTTCCTCGCCTCCTGCCCCTTAGTACGAACGGGCGGAGGCCCAATCGACAGGCCGGGACGGGAAGCTCCGGCTCAGTTCGCCACGATCAACACGATCGCCAGCACGGCGCACGCCACTCCGGCCTGCTGGACGAGGCGCAGGCGTTCGTGCAGGACGATCCGCGCGAGCAGGATGGTGCCGGCCGGATAGAGCGACGTCAGCGTCGCGACGATGGAGAGCGGGCCCTGCCGGACGGCCAGCAGGTAAAGAACGTTGGCGACCATGTCGAGCGCGCCGCCGCCAACCACGATCGCCCACGACTCACGGCGCGGCACGAGGCTCTGCCGCGCGAGCATTCCGGCGACCGCGAAGAAGGAGACCGACACGACGCGCGCGGGCACGAGCGGCCACAGCCCGGCCGCGGGCCCCGTGCGTTCCAGGCACACCAGGAATATTCCGATCGCAACCCCCGACGCGATGGCGATCGGCACTCCCGTGCGCGCGCGCTTACCGCCGCCGTCCGTCTCGCCGCTCTGGCTGATCAGGACGATGGCCACGAGCGCGAGCACGATGCCGGCGGACGCCGCTCCCGACGGCCGTTCGCCGAGCGCCACTCCGACGGCCACCGGGATGATCACCGCGCACACGGCGGTCACGGGCGCGACGACGCTCATCACGCCCACCGCGAGACCGCGATAGAGGAACGCGAGCCCGATCCCGCCGGCCAGCCCGCTCGCCGCGCCCCAGGCGAGGTCGGCGGTCGTGGGCGACGCCGGCGGCAGGAGGGGGAGGGCGAGCAGCACGAGGAGGAGGCCGGTCGCCTGCGACCACACCACCGCCGAGAAGACCGTCGAGCCGCGCTTCGTGGCGAGGCCGCCCAGAAAGTCCGCCGCGCCGTACACGAGCGCCGACGTCAGGGCAAGCCCGCTCGCGAGCCACGCCGTCACGGGCGCGACAGCGCCCAGGTCTCGAGCGCCTCTGGCCGGCCGAGATCGCGCAGGCCGCGCGCGAGACTCTCCACGGCGGAGATCGTGGCGTCAGGCGAGGGAGATCGTGGGGTCAGGCGTGCATTTTGGCGTTTCCGGCTGGAACAACGCCAATCGACAAGCCTGACCCCGGCCGATCAGTGGTCGCGGTTCTGAACGGAAAGGATGTTCCCGCCCGGATCCTTGAACCACGCGACCTTGATCGGGCCGCCGATGTGCACGTCCCCCTTGCGGGTCATCCCGGGAAGGTCGTAGTGCTCGAACTTGACGCCCTTCGACTTCAGGTCCTTCACCGTCTCGTCGACGTCGTCCACTTCCCACAGCGCGGCCGTGCCCTTGTTGGTCCCCGCGAACTCGGATCGGTAGACGACGAGAGTCGTGCCGCCGCTCTTGAAGGTGACGGCTTCGTCCCCCATTTCGCCCGTTTTCTTCAGCCCCAGTGTCTCCTCGTAGAACTTCCTCGCCCGTCCGAGGTCCTTGACCGGGAGCATCGGCTGCACCTTCGCGTTGCTCAGCATTGCAGGCTCCTTTCGTTGATATCCACTGAATTTCATGCAGGATCGTTGCCGGAATCGGCGCTAAAATGCGGCGATTCCACCAGCACAGGAGTGACGACATGACCCGCTTTTCGCGATCCGTGTTCCTCATTGCCGCCGCACTTTTCGCCGCGACGTCGCTCGCCACCGCCGCCGACGCCCCCAAGCCGCGCGTCGCGATTCTCGAATTCAAGAACAAGACGGAGGGCTACGTCTGGGCCTGGTACCGGGCGGGAGAGGCCGCGCAGGACATGTTCGTCACCGAGCTCGTCAAGAAGGGCAACTTCCGGGTCATGGAGCGCGAAAAGCTCGAAGCAATCATGCAGGAAAAGAACCTCCAGCTCTCGGGCGACATCGACCCGAAGACGGCGGTGAAACTCGGGAAGATGATCGGCGTCGAGTATCTAATCGCGGGTGCCGTCACCGAGCTCGGGGTCGCCGACCGCGACGTCAGCGTCCCGAGCGGCCTGTTCGGCGGCCGCCTTCCCTCGGTCAACGTGCGCAGCCAGAAGATGGACGCGGCCGTGGACGCGCGCGCGTTCTCGACCACGACCGGCGAAATCGTGTGGGCGGATTCCGCCAGCGAAGAGACGTCCGACTCGAGCGTCTACGTCGCGGGGGCGGGAGGGGGAGTGGAGGATCGGCGAAAGCTGGATCGGCTCCTGCGCCCGGTCGTGGTGAAGCTCGCCGACTCGCTCGGTCAGGCGAAGATCTCGACTTCCGGCCTCGGCGGCGCGTCCGACGCCTCCGGGGTTGCCGGCAAGATCGCGAAAGCGGTCGGTTCGACCCTCTACGTGAACGTGGGCTCGGAGGCCGGCGTGAAGGAGGGGGACGAGTTCACGGTCATCCGCGCGGGCGAGGTGATCAAGGACCCCGATACCGGCGAGGTGCTGGGCGCCAACGAGAGCACGGTCGGCCGGGTGCGCATCACCGCGGTCATGGGCCCGCGGCTCTCGAAAGCCGCCCCTGTCTCCGGCGCCGTGTTCAAAGTCGGCGACGTCCTGAAGAACTAGCGCATTGGTCGGTGCCTACCGACGGTCCGCGCCTCAGTTACACGAACTCGTTTGCGGAGCGGCGATCAAGTCGCAGCTGATCGGTCGGAGGACCACCTCGACCTCCTCCGACAGGAAGGGGTTCAGTGAGAAGTTCACGAAGGTCTTGAGGTCACGGTACGCGATGCTCACCGGCCTGAACTCGTGCGCTCCGGCGTACCGAATGATCGGTAGATGAGCGGGGTGACCATCGCACGTAAAGTTGAGCTGCGCTCCTTCTCCCGGCAGGTCGGCGGAAATCGTCAGGTCGAAGATCGGGTTCAAGGTATTGATCTGAGAGAGTGTTCCCGTGAGGTCGGTCAGATTGGCTTGGGAAATCGTGGTCAGCACCGGCTGGTCGCATGGAGACGCTACGCACCAGGCGCTCCGTTCCGTTCTCTCGTCAGAGTGATCCGGGCCCGGTGTGAACGACGCCACCGAACGGTCGCGAAGCACGAATGTGCTGAAAACGTGGCTCCGGCAAAAATCCACGGAGAAGACGAACCCGACACTACAGGGCGTACTGAGGCGGTAGAAGATGTCGACGGCCCATCGCTTCGGGATGACCCGGATCTTCGAATCCACGATTCTGAACGGCCTTATGACTGTCCCCCCGAACGTCACGTCATGACGCACAGACACGTAAACGGTAACCGGATTCTGGGGAGGCACACAGTCCGGTGCCGTGTATGTGCCGAGGAGGCCCGAGGGCGTCGACGAGACCGAACCCTGGTTAGAAAGGCCGAGAACTGACCAATGCGCGACGACGTTGTTCGGCACTCCGGTAAAGAGCGAGACGAAGCCGGAAGCGGTGGTCTGCGTCGAAGAAGGCCCGACGAAGATCAGGCCGAGCTGCACGGTCTCCCCCTCGACCACGCTGTATTCGGCGGGGCTGAGCGTCGGGGAACCGTAGGGCCCGACGTTGCCGGTCTGGGTGGCACGCAGCGGAACCTGCCCGCCACCGGCGGGGGCAGGCCCCGGGCTCGTGGACGTAACCGGGACTCTCAAAGTCCGTGCGACCGGGTCGACCGAGCCTCCCATGATTCCGAACCAGCTGCTTCCTTCCTGAGACGCGATCCCGAGCCCGCCGGCGCCCGTGCCGGCGAGATCTTCGTTCGAGTAACTGAGAACGAGCTGGGCGGGTCTGGCGAACGTCACGCCCACCGGCGAGAGCGCGTACGCCGATCCGATGGCGTTCGGCGCCGTGTTCGCGGTCGGAACGATCGAGAGCGTCGCCGGCGCGGAGAGTGCCCCTGCCGGAACTTTCAGAGTGAGCCGGCCGTCGGCGGAGCGGATGCTCCCGCCGGAGGGGCCGATCTGTGCCGATGAGGGAATCGCAGCGGGGACCGGCGCGATCGGCGTGACCACGAGATCGCCGGACGCGTTGTCGAGCGACGCATCGTAGACGTCGATCGTCCCGGACGTCACCTGGACGAGCAGCGTCGCGTCGGCCGGGATCGTCGTCCCGGGAAAGAGGTCCGCGATGCTCGGCTGAGCCCAACCGAAAACTCCGAGTGATCCCGTCGTCACGGCGATGACCGTGCCCTGCGCATTCTTCAGCGTCAGCAGGTACGCCGCGCCGTCGGGCCCGGCGGCGAAACCGACGTTCGTCCGGAAGGAGGCATCCTGACGGATCGCGGTCACCACGGCGCCGGCGTCGGCGGAGGACAAGTACGAGGCCAGCAGGACCGGTTTCTGCTGCGCGCCGAAGGTCCCGGGTTGCACTCCTTGCGGGTCGACGTTGCTCGTCCGAGCGAGGATGGCCACCGGCTTGTCCGAGGTGAAGCGGACCGCACCGCCGGAGCCGACCGGCAGGTGGAGGACCGAGTCGAGGACGTCCACGGCCTCGATGAGCCGCCCGGCGGGCACGGTCACAGTCGCGGTCTGCGGTGTGGGATTCGCGGTACCCGTCGCATGGAACGATGCGGTCACCGTCGCTTCTTCGGGCGTCGGGTTGTAGAAGCGCGCGTCGGTCCGGAAGAAAGTGTTGTTGCGGCCGGTCAGCCGCGCGACGCCGCTCACCACGACGTCCTGCACGCCCGCCGGGAGAGCCTCCAACGGGTAGAGGGACGTGTCGCCCGTGACGTTGTCGACGCCGACGGCGTAGCCCGCCGCATGCCCGCGCGAGACGGAGATCTGCGCGCGGCCGACAGGCAGGCCCGCCGGCGCAGCGGACGCGACCGACTGCTGCTGGAACCCGGCTGACGCCGATGAAAAGTTCAGAGTCCCGACCAAACCGCCAGCGGCGTCATAGAACGTCACGACGGCCTGACCACCGGCGGCATCCGGAAAGACGACGCCCACGTTCGTTCGAAAGCCGGAGCTCCCGGAAGGGTTCTGCTGCACCCAGATGCTGTCGCCGATCCCTCCCTCCTCCAGGAGGTCTTTCGACGCGAAGACCGGTAGCGCGACACCGAAGGTACCGGTCGCCGCGGTGTTGTACGTCCGCGCGCGCAGCACGAGCGGCTGGTCGGACTCGACCGATAGCGCGCCGACCAGACCCGAAGCGCTCCACAACACGTTGAGGATGTCGCGATACGCCGTCGTCGCGCCGGCCGCCAGCGAAACGGGCTTGGCGGGCAGCCCTCCCGGGCCCACGAAATTGATCGTGACATTTGCCGCCGAGCTCCCGAGATTCGTCAACGCCAGATCCGACACGAAGAAGGTGTTGTTCTGTCCGGGCGTCCTCCCCGCGCCGGGGATCGTCCAGGTTTCCTCCGCGGTCACAGCTGCCGGTCGCAGCGCCCGGTCCGGCACGGGCGCGAAGCTCGCGGTACCCAGAATGGTCATTCCGAGGAGCGCGCCGTAAAGCCTGGATGCGTTCATCGTGCCCTCCAGAAAAAGGGACCTGTCCGGCGAACGAGCCTGTTTTTTCGGCGGATGCTACACCCGGGAAACGCCCGGGCGTATTCGACGATCGTCGACCTAAGTCCGCGCGGGCTCGATGTCCACGGCGATGTGCCGCCACTTGCCCTGGCGGAACCGCGCGACGGACAGGGCAGCCCGCGTCAGGTGCCCGAGGACGATCGCCGTCCAAATCTCGGCGGGCTCGAGGCCGCCCGTCGCCTGGAAAAGCGTGCAGAGACCGATCGGTATGACGATCTGGGACACGATCGAGATGTAGAGAGGGCTGCGCGTGTCGCCCGTGCCCTGCAGGCCGCCCGTGTAAGTCAGCGCGACCGTGATGAAGAGGCCCGAGACGCTCAAGTACCTCAGGAGCTCCGTCCCGATCGAGGTGACCAGGGGCTCCGTCATGCCGAAGACTCCGAGCAGCACGCCCGGGATGGTCAGGAACAGCGCGCCCACGGCCACGGCAACGCCGAGACCGATCCGCGAGGCGACGGCGACGCCGAGCTTCGCGCGCTCGGGATTCCCGGCGCCGAGGTTCTGGCCCGCGATCGTCGCGGCCGCGCCCATCAGCCCCACCGACGTCCACGTGATGAGGGAGAAGAGCTCCGTGTATCCGACGGCGTAGGCCGCCTGCGCGGCGGCGCTGTGCTCGAGCGATCCGATGAACCGCAGCAGCAACACCCCGGCGACGTTCATGGCGATGCCCTGCACCCCGGTGGGCAGACCGAATCGAAAGAGCGACCGGATGATCCAGAAGTCCGGCTTCGTGTCCATGCCACGGTGGAAATGGATCACGGAGCCCGGCGTGAAGAGCCTCCAGATGCCCCAACCGGCGACGATCGTGCTGCTCGCGATGGTGCCCAGGGCGGCTCCGACCGTGCCGAGCCGCGGGATGAGGATGACGTTGAACAGGATCGTCAGCGCCGTCATCGTCACCCCGAGGCGCAGCGGCGTTTTCGGATCGCCGGCGGCGCGGAACGCGCCGCTCAGCATGAAGAACATCATCATGCCGGAGATCCCGAGGAACATCGCGCGCAGGAACGGAAGCGCCTGGCGCTGGACTTCCGGCGCCGCGTGAACGACGTCCAGCAGGACGGGCGCCGCGAAGAATCCGACCACTCCCATCAGCACCGCCAGACCGATCGCCGTGAGAAACGACTGGTAGACGACGCGGTTCACCTTTTCGGGCTCGTTCGCGCCGGCAAAGCGCGCCACCAGGACTGCCATCCCGGTGAAGAGCGAGCTGATGAAGACGATGACGACGATGATGATCTGCCAGCTCACGCCGATGGCAGCATTGCCGGTGTAGCCGACGAAGTTGCCGACCATCACGTGGTCGATGATGCCCTGCAGACCCGCGATGACGTTCTGCAGCATCGTCGGCCACGCGAGCCGCCAGACGGCGGGGCCGATGGGCCCTTCGACGATCGAGCGGTCGAATCTCTGCGCCGGCTTCGGCGCGGGAGCGGACATTCCGAGTTGTTACGGCCCGGTCGAGACGAGGTTCACGCCTCGACGATGGACTTGAACCCGCCGTAGGCCATGCGCTTCATGTCGAACGGCATCGCCTTCGGATCCATCATCGGCTTCAACCGGGGGTCTTTCATCACCTTCGCGTTGACCTGATCGCGATGGGCCCGCGACTTGTACACGATCCAGGAGAAGACGATGGTTTCTCCGGGCCTGGGCTTTGCCAGTTTGGGGAAACCCCACCTCGGTTTGAGATCGTCGCCCACGGTCTCCACATACTCGAGAGCACCGTGCTCGCGCCAGATTTTTCCGGCCTTCTTCGCGATGCGGCGATATTCCTCCACTTTCTTCTTCGGCACCGGGATTACGAAACCATCGACGTAGCGGGCCATGGGGATCCTCCTTTGTCTTCCGTCCTAACTCAGTCGATCGCCCGCGACTTCCCACGGAGCGCGTCCAGGCTCCACGGTCCGGGACCGGCGGCCGAATAGTAGAGCCAGAGGAAGCAGTAGAGCACGGCGGGCATCCCCATGTTCACGTGCGGCCAGAAGCTCTGCGGCGCCGCGAACTGGAAGTACGCCACGGCCATCTCGCCCGAGAGCACGAAGGCGACGGGGCGGGTGAAGAGACCCACGAGGAGGAGGCTCCCTCCGACGACTTCGAGAACGCCTCCGATCCAGGCCTGGGAAAGGACCGGGCTCGTGCCGCCGTCCGGCGGGACCCCGATCGGAAAGGCGAACAATTTGATCGTGCCGGCCACGATGAACATCGCCGCGGCCACGATGCGGAACACGCTCCGGAGCTGCGGAGCCCAGGACTTCCGCTCCGCCGCGATCTCGGAGGCCGGCCGGACCTTCATGGTTGCCGGCCTTTCCCGATGAGCGGACGGAATCTCCGGTGGATGTCGGTCGTCGACGGCATGGAGCCCTCTTTCGTCAGAGCCGGACGTCTCCGCCCCTCACCTCGACGACGATCGAGGGTAGCCGGAATCGACAAAACCCCCCGGACCGAACCGGAAGAAGGGGCCGCCCGGCACGACAGCGCCGGACCGCCCCTCACCCCGCCCCTCTTCCCGCGCGACGGGGGAGAGGGGGAATTACTCCACCGGCGGCGTCGGCAGGATCGGCCGCACCTCGATCGAGCCGTTGCGGACCGCGGGGATTCCGCCCGCGAGCTTCATGGCCTCGTCGAGATCCTTTGCCTCCACCAGGAAGAACCCGCCGAGCTGCTCCTTCGTCTCGGCGAACGGGCCGTCGGTCGTGAGCGTTTTGCCGTTGCGCTGGCGGACGGTCGTCGCCGTCGCCACGGGCTGAAGCGCTTCTCCCGCAATGTAGTTCCCGTTCCGGTGGATCGTCCTCGTGTAGTCCATGTACTCGTCGAAGATCCGGGCGCTTTCCTCGCGCGACCGGCCCTGCCAGACCTGCTCGTTCTGGTAGATCAGCAACAGGTATTTCATCGGTTTCCCCTCACACCGACCGCCGATTACTCGACCGGCGGCGTCGGCATGATCGGCCGCACCTCGATCGAGCCGTTGCGGACCGCGGGGATTCCGCCCGCGAGCTTGATGGCCTCGTCGAGATCCTTCGCCTCCACGAGGAAGAACCCTCCGAGCTGCTCCTTCGTCTCGGCGAACGGCCCGTCGGTGGTGAGCGTCTTGCCGTTGCGCTGGCGGACGGTCGTCGCCGTCGCCACGGGCTGAAGCGCTTCTCCGCCGATGTAGTTTCCGTTCTTCTTGATCCCCTTCGTGTAGTCCATGTACTCGGCGAAGATCTTGTTCCCCTCCGCCTCGGAGAGGTTGGCAAAGTCCGCCTCGTTTTCGTAGATCAGCAGCAGGTATTTCATCGGCTGTTTCCTTTCTGTTGGTCGTTGGCTTTCGTTTCTTACGCGCGCACGGTCAGCGCGGTTTCCGCACGAGGCGCGACTTCGCGACGAACACAGGCTTGCCGGCTTCGATCTCGGTCCAGACGGTGCGAATCTCATCGGCCCCCACGAACTCGATCGTGGCCGAGTTCATGTGGCGATCCTTCTTCGGCTCGATTCCCGTACCCCCGTCGAAGGCGAAGTCGAGGCGGGGTCCCTTCGCGTTCTTCGCCCGCATTCGCGGCTGGTTGCCCTCCATGCAGTAGTGCGTGAGTACGAGGTCGGGGCCATCCACCGAGTACACCGTGACCATCTCGTGGGGGCTTCCGGGGAAGACCGTCTCGACGACGGCCGTGCCCGCTGCGGTGACGGTGTACCGCGCAACGAGGTCCCCCTTCTTGTACATCTCGCCGTCGTCGGCGGCGACCCACTCGCCGGCGAGGGCCCGGAAGAGCTCGAAAGCGGCGAGAGGCTTTCCGGCGGGTCCGGCCGGGCCCGCCATCGCGATGACGGCGCCGACGGAGAAGAGAAGGACGACGAGAACCCAGCATTTCAGGGCGTTTCCGGTCATTTCCGGCTCCTTTCGTGCGAGGCGCCCCATGCGCCTCCGCCCTGTAGTCGAACGGGGGAGCCCGGAAACGACAGCGGAATGGGAGACACTCTCCGCGAGTGACGCTCCTCGTCCTCTTCCTTCTGTATGCCATCGCCCTGACCGTCGCGCTGGGGGTCGCCGGCCACCGATCGACGGAGACGCCGACGGCGCCGGCCGGCGTGCCGCGGGGCCGTCCGGCGCGCGTGCTCGTCGTGGGCGCCAGCGGAGGGACCGGCCGCCAGCTCGTCGCACAGGCGCTCGAGCGCGGCCTCGAGGTCACCGCCCTCGTCCGGAAGCCGTCCCGGCTGACGATTTCGCACCCGCGGCTGACGGTCATCGTCGGCGACGTGCTCGACCCGCTCTCGGTCGCGGAGGCCGTGGCGGGGCAGGACGCGGTTCTGTCGGCTCTCGGTCACAAGCGCTTCTACCCCCCGAATCGGATCCTGTCGGACGGGACACGAAACGTCCTGCGGGCGATGGAGGCTCACCGCGTCCCGCGCTTCGTCTGCGAGACCTCCCTCGGAATCGGAGACAGCGCGGGCCGCCTCGGCCTGTACTACACGTTTTTCACGATCCCGGTCGTTCTGCCCTTCTACTACTGGGACAAGACGCGGCAGGAACGGGCGATCGCATCGAGCAGTGTCGAGTGGACCATCGTCCGACCGGGCCTCCTGACCAACGGCCCGAAGCGCGGCCGCTATCGCCACGGCCGGGTCGGCAACTTCCTGTGGACGGTGCGCGTTTCCCGCGCGGACGTGGCGGACTTCATGTTGAACCAGCTCGACTCGGACACGTACCTTCGAGCGGCCCCCGGCATCTGCGGGTAGCGAAGGACGGTTAGAGTAGCGGCATGGCCGACGGCGCTTCGAGCGGGAGCCGGGAACTTCTCCGTCACACCGTCTCGACCCTCGCGTATCGCGGCGGAAAGGCGATCCGGGGCGTCCCGGAGAAAGTCGCGCACCTGCGCGTGGGCGAAGCGAGCCGCACGCCCCTCGAAATCCTCGCGCACGTCAACGACCTCCTCGACTGGGGCCTCGCGCTCTGTCGCGGAGAGCACGTCTGGCAGAACTCGGCTCCGATGTCCTGGTCCGCGGAGGCAGCCCGGTTTCACGCCGCGCTCGCGGCGCTCGACGACTACCTCGCCGGCGGAGAGCCGCTGGGCTTTTCCGCCGAGCGCATCTTCCAGGGCCCCATTGCCGACGCGCTGACGCACGTCGGTCAGATCGCGTACGTCCGGCGACTGGGCGGCGCGCCCGTGCGCGGCGAGAACTACTTCAAGGCGGAAATCGCTACGGGTCGCGTGGGCCCGGAGCAGCCGCCTCCCGTGCGGGAGTTCGACTAGCCCGCTCTAACCGGAGCCCTGCATTCGGATCGCAAACACCGCGACGAATGCCAGAAGAAGGGCGAGCGCCGCCATCGCCAGGGGCGAGAGCGTCGGGACGTCCGTAATGCACTGGCCCTGCACGCTTAGCTGCTCGAACTGGGTGAACGCGATCGGCTGGGCGCCGGCGATCGTGGTACTGCCCGCGGACGACGCGACCACACACTGACCCTGAGCGTCGATGGTGAGCACGTCGGCCGTGGTCTGAGCGCCGCCGGAGAGACTTTGGGAAGTGCCGGCCAGCCCCACCGTTGTCACTCGGTCATCGCCGCCGAGAGCGTTCAAGGTGAGCGCCTCGACCTCGTCGGCGTCCATGACGATCGAGCCGAGGTCGCGCGTGAAGTCGAAGCCCGTGCCTTCGGCGACCACCGCGAAGACCTCGTTGCCCGCCGAGCCGTTGAACACCATCGTGTCGGTTCCCGCGCCCCCGAGGAGCGTGTCGCTGCCGTCGCCCGGGTTCCAGGTGAAGACGTCGTTTCCGGCCCCGCCGAGCTGCGTCTCGTTACCCGAACCCCCCAGGATCGCGTCGTCGCCGTCGCCTCCGTCCATGACGTCGACGCCGGCGAGCCCGATGATCGAGTCGTTTCCGGCGCCGCCGTTGATGGTGTCGGCGACCGCGCTGCCGGTCAGGTTGTCGTTTCCGGCGCCGCCGTCGATCGTGAGCGCGATCGCGGTGTTCGCTTGAGCCGAAGCGTTGACGGTGTCGTCTCCGTCGCCCATCAGGAGTCCAATCGTCGTCAGATCTGCGACACCGGTCAGATTACCCACGGTCGCCGAGTCGTTGCCGCCCAGGGCGTTCAACGTGAGCGTCTCGACCTGGATGGCATCCATGACGATGCCGCCGAGGTCGCGCGTGAAGCGGAACCCGGCTCCCTGGGCAGTCACCGCGAAGATCTCGTTTCCCGCCGAGCCGTTGAAGAGCTCCGTGTCGGTGCCCGCTCCCCCGACCAGGCCGTCGCTGCCGTCGCCCGGGTTCCAGATGAAGGTGTCGTTGCCGTCACCGCCCTGCTGATTCGGCTCGCTGCCGGGACCGCCGGTGATGGTGTCGTCGCCGGCGCCGCCGTCCATGAGGTCGACGCCCGCCAGGCCCAGGATCGTGTCGTTTCCGTCGTCGCCGCCGATCACGTCGGCGTTGGGACTGCCGGTCAGCGTATCGTTGCCCGTGCCCCCGCTGACGAGGAAGCTGATCGCGGCGTTTGCCTGCGCGGAGGCGCTGGCCGTGTCGTCGCCGACTCCCATGGAGAACGTGATCGTGTTCAGGTCCGCCACGCCGGTCAGATCGTTCACGGTGGCGGAGTCGCTGCCGCCGAGCGCGTTCAGAGTGAGAAGCTCGACCTGCGTGGCGTCCATGACGATGGTGCCGAGGTTGCGCGTGAAACGGAACCCGGCGCCCTGCGCGGTGACCGCGAAGATCTCGTCTCCAGTGGATCCGTTGAAGAGCATCGTGTCGGTCCCGGTCCCCCCGACCAGGGTGTCGCTGCCGTCGCCCGGGTTCCAGGTGAAGACGTCGTTGCCGGCGCCGCCGAGTTGCGTCTCGTTACCCGGACCCCCGAGGATCGCGTCTGCGAGCTCGCTTCCGGTCAGGACATCGATTCCGCCCCCGCCGGAAATCGACACCGCGGGCACCGTAGCACTCAAAGCAGTGAACGCTGCCGCGGTGACCCCGGACAGATTGATCGTGTTGTCGAATGTGCCCGTCGCGGTGACGGTCAAGCTGGTCACCGCCGTGCAGGCCGTCGTGTAGATCGTCGGGGTTCCGTCGTCGGTGACCCGCACGAATCCGCCGGAACAGTCGACGCTGACGGCGTCATTGTCGTCGATCGCGACCACGAAGGCGGCGGCATCGGTGACGACGACGGCCGCGCCGAGAGGGGCAGCAGTCAGGGCGAGGATGAACGGGAGAATCCGGAGAACGGTCGAAGGAGCGGGAGTCGTACACGGAGTGGACATCTCAGATCTCCTCGCCCCGGTCGAAGGAGGGATTTCCGTCGTTGTGGGGCAGCCGATCGGCGATCAGTCGGTCGGACTTTTGAAGGAACTCTATTTTGGGGTCGCCGCACCTGTCAACGAGGAGAGGGGAAAGAAAAGTTCCGCCCACGCGACGCGGTCGGGCGTCTGCTGGTAGCGTGTTCTCCGCATGAACTCTGAGACCCCTTCGACGTGACCCGCGTGCGCGTGATCCCTCTCTCAGCGGTTCCGTATCCGCCTTCTTTCGCGTGGGACAACGTTCTCCCGGGCCTCGCCCTCCACATGTTCCTGATCGGGCCTTCGATTGCGTTGTCCGTTCGATACTTCGCGCCCGGTCGCCGAGCCCCCGTATGAAGACGCGATTCGGCGTCATTGCAATCGCGGCCTCCATCGGGCTCGCCGGTATCTCGCCTGCGCGCGGAGACGACGACGTCCGC
>DATIBN010000104.1:0-33014 GCA_035457525.1 Thermoanaerobaculia bacterium
CGAGAGGGCGCGCCAGTGCGCCCTCCCCGGGCCCGACTTCGAAGGCGGTGTCGCCCGGGCCGACTCCCGACGCCTCGACGATCCGGCGGGCCGTCTCAGGGCGGATGAGAAAGTGCTGACCCCAGCGCTTGCGCGCCGGGATCAATCGGCTCTCCGGCGCCCCAGGATTCCCCACCACCACAGGAAGACGATGATCGCGAGCTCGAACACGCTCATGAACACCATCCCCTTGACGAAGACATCGTCCGACGCTCCGGACAGGCGTTGGAAGTTCATCCCGAAGAAGCTCGTCACGAGCATGAGGGGCAGAAAGATGGTCGAGACGATCGTGAGCTTCCGCACGATCTCCGAGAGCTTGTTGTTCTGGATGGAAAGAAACGCGTCGAGCGTCCCGGTGGCGAGCTCGCGGTAGGTATCGATCGAGTCCGCGATGCGGATCAAGTGGTCGTAGATGTCCTGGTAGTAGAAGATCCGGGCGGCGTCCAGGATCGGCGGGTCGCGCCGGAGCAGCACGTTGACCGCGTCGCGCTCGGGCGCCACGATCCTCCGCAGGAGCGCGAGGTCCTTCTTCAGACCGAGAAGCCGCCGGAGGTTCACCTGTTCGTAGTGTTCGAAGATCTCGTCTTCGACCTGCTCGAACCGGTCCCCGAGGTCGTCGAAGAACTCGAAGTACTCGTCGACGATCGAGTCGAGGATGTCGTAGAGGAGTCCCGAGACGTCCTTCTTCCCCTGCTCCCGGCAGAACCTCTCGTAGGTCGCGTCGAGCAGGGGCACCGCGGAGTCGTGGGTGACGACGAGGAAGTTCGGGCCGATGAAGAAGTCGATCTCCTGGAGGACCCAGTCCTCGTTCTCTCCGCTCCGTCCGATCCGGTAGAAGACCAGGAAATACTGGTCTCCATAGACGTCGATCTTGGGTCGCTGATGGCGCGTCCGGACGTCCTCGATCGCGAGGGGGTGGGAACGGAACTCCTTCTGCAGGATTTCGAGCTCCCGGTCTCCCGGGGCGTGCAGATCGGCGAAGTAGAAAGAGTCCGGGGAACCCCCGAGAACGGCGGCGATCCCTTCCATGGGGACCCCGGCTTTTCGGCCCTCCGGCGTGAAAAGAACGGACCGGGGGGGGTTGCGCTCCGCGGGTTTCTGGCGATCCGCGAGACCGACCTCCCCGGGATCCATCTCGCGCAGGAGCGCCACGGTTCGAATGTATCAAAATGGTAGAATTCGTCGGATCGGCGACCGCACGTGTTGAACGTCTACACCCTCGACAACCGCCGCCTCGAGAACTTTCTCGAGAGACACAAGGCGTACTACGCCTACACGGGCGAGATCGAGATCGACCGCTTCCTGCGGGAGATCCTCCAGAAGGCGAATGAGTTCGTGCCGTCGGAAGCCGGGTCGATCCTTCTCGACGATCCGATGACGAAGAACTCGGACGACCGCATGGAGAACGATCTCGTCTTCATCGCGACATACGGCGCGCGCGCCGACGGCCGTCTCAACCGCCGGATGAACGCGCGCATCGGCATCGTGGGCCACGTCTACGCCACGGGCGCGGGTTACATGACCGACGACGTCCTGTCGGACCCGTACTTCTACCCGACGCTCGACCTGCCGGACGACTTCGAGACACGCTCCGTTCTCTGCGTTCCGATCCGCATCGAGGCGGCGGTCTGCGGCGTCCTGGAGCTCGTCAACAAGATCGGACCCGGAGGGTTCCGCGAGAAGGACCGTCGCCTGCTCGAGATCTTCGCGGACTACGCCTCGATCTCGATCCAGAACCTGCTCGACGCGCGGCGCGCCTTCGAGGTCGCGAAACGCGATGGGCTCACCGGGCTGTTCAACGAGAGGTATCTGCATCTCCGCCTCACACAGGAGCTCTCGCGAATCACCCGCGACGGCGGCGACCTGTGCGTCGTCTTCCTCGACCTCGACAACCTGAAGTCGGTGAACGACCGGCACGGCCACCTCGCCGGCAGCCAGGTGCTGCGGGAGGTCGGATACCTGCTTCGACGGACGGTCACGGACGACCGCGCGACGCTCACGCGATACGGCGGCGATGAGTTCGTCCTGATCCTCCCGGGCTACGACATGAAAGACGGGATGGAGGTCGCGCAGGCGATCCGCAACGCGATCCGCGCCTCGACGTTTCTTTCCCGCCCGTACGGCTTCAACGACCCCGCCCTGAACCTCCAGGGCGTGCTGACGGCGTCACTCGGCGTCTCGTCGATCCGCGGCAACGCCACAGCCGGAGCCTCGATCGAGCAGCAGAAGAACGAGCTCCTCCGCGCGGCCGACGCGGCGCTCTATCGCGCCAAGCAGATGGGCAAGGACCGCTGCGTGGGCGCGCGCGGCGAAGACAGCCGGTTCGCGGCCGCGCAGTCGGTGGCGGGAGGGGGATAGAGGAGGGGTCAGGTCTCCACTTGCCACATTGCTCCGCAATGTGGCAAGGACGGCATTGCGCAGTCACCCGCGCGTCGACTCGTGAATACCTGACCCCGTGTTATTCTTTGCGGCTTCCATGAGCACGAGCACGCGAATCGATCTCTCCCCGCAGGACGTCCTCGATGTCCTCTCGCGGCACATTCTCGTCGACGGCTATCACGTCGTCATGGACCTGGAGCGGAGCCGCGGCTCCTACCTGTATGACGCCCGCAGCGACCGAATGCTCCTCGACTTCTTCACGAACTTCGCGACGTACCCGGTCGGATACAACCACCCGAAGACCGCCGATCCGGAATACCGGGAGAAACTCCTGCTCGCCGCGCTCCACAAGCCGACGAACAGCGACACGTACACGACCCAGTACGCCGAATTCGTGGAGACCTTTTCGAACCTCGCGGTGCCACCGAGCCACAACGGCCACCTCTTCTTCGTCGAGGGGGGCTCCATCGCCGTCGAAAACGCCCTGAAGACCGCGTTCGACTGGAAGGTCCGGAAGAATTTCGCGCGCGGAGATGCTCTCGAGCGCGGGCGCCAGGTCCTCCATTTCCGCCACGCGTTCCACGGCCGGTCGGGCTATTCGATCTCCCTGACGAACACGGCCGACCCCCGAAAGACGCAGTACTTTCCGAAGTTCGAGTGGCCGAGGCTCACCTGTCCGAGGCTCTCGTTCCCGGTGACGGCCGACGTCCTGCGCGAAGCCGCCCAGGCGGAAGACCTCGTCGAGCGCGAGATCCGCGAGGCCTGCGCCCGGTTTCCGAACGACGTCGCGGCGCTCATCATCGAACCGATCCAGGGGGAGGGCGGGGACAACCACTTCCGTCCCGAGTTCTTCTCGCGGCTGCGGCGCCTCGCCGACGAGCTCGAGTTCCTGCTCGTTTTCGACGAGGTCCAGACGGGCGTGGGCCTGACCGGCTCGATGTGGGCCTGGCAGCAGTTCGGTGTCGAGCCGGATCTCTTCTGCTTCGGCAAGAAGACCCAGGTGTGCGGCTTCGCGTCGAACGGCCGGATCGACGACGTCGAGAACGTTTTCAAGGTGTCGTCGCGGATCAATTCGACCTGGGGCGGAAACCTCGCCGACATGGTGCGTTGCGCGAAGTACCTCGAGATCATTGCCGACGAAAACCTGATCGACAACGCGCGCGTCGTCGGAGAACACCTGATCGCGCGCCTCCGCGAGCTCGCCGAGGAACTTCCGGCCGTCTCGAACGTCCGCGGTCGCGGCCTCTTCGTCGCCTTCGACCTTCCCGACAAGGAGGTCCGCGACAGAACGCTCGCCGCGTGCCTCGACAACGGCCTGATCGCGCTCGCATCGGGCGCGTCGGCGATCCGCTTCCGCCCCGCTTTGAACCTGTCCCGCGAGGAAGCGGACGAGGGAGTCCGCAAGCTCCGCCGCGCCGTCCAGTCCGCGCAGGCCTGACGCTCCACCCGCGTCCGTGTTTCGCAGGCTCGCTTTCGCCGCGTGCTCGGCGATCCTCGCCGGGGCGGTGATCTTCGCCGTCACCCTGCCCGACGTCCGCCCGCTCAAGAGCAAATTCCCGACGACCACCGCGTTCATGGAGAGACGGCGCGCGGCCCTCGCGCAGTCGGGGCTCTCGTCGCGCCTCGACTGGCGGCCCGTTCCGATGTCGCGGATATCGCCTTCAATGCAGCGCGCCGTCGTGGCGGCGGAGGACTCTCGATTCTGGGAGCACGGCGGCGTCGATTGGGAGGCGATCCGCACGGCAGCCCTGCGCGACTGGGACCGGCGGAAGATCTCGCACGGAGGTTCGACGATCACGCAGCAGCTGGCCAAGAACCTGTACCTTTCGCCGGCGCGGACGCCGTGGCGCAAGCTGCGTGAGTGGGCGATCGCGCGGCGCCTCGAGAGGGAGCTTCCGAAGCGGCGGATCCTCGAGCTCTATCTGAACGTGGTCGAGTTCGGGCCGCGCACGTACGGGGTCGAGGCCGCGGCGCGCCGGTATTTCGGCAAGCCCGCGAGCGCTCTCGCGCCGTCGGAGGCGGCGACACTTGCTGCGATGATCCCCTCTCCCCGGATCTACGATCCGCTGCGCCACCCCGGCCGAGTGGAGCGCCGGGCGCGCCGGATCCGGCGGTGGATGTAACCGTCGCGTCCGCATCGCTCGGGATCTGGCTTCGCCAACGGCGCTCGGCTCTGCAGGTCGGCCTCGACCAGCGCCTGATCCGAGCTCGCGTCCGCTCCCGCGGCGCGAGGCTCCTCCGTCGATTACCTCGGGAGACTCCTCGCGCCGCGACCCGGAGACTTCGCGCGCCGCGATACGGGAGACTCCGCGCGCCCGCGAACGACCCACCTCGCGTCTCGCCACGCGGGCGGCGCCGTGGTATCCTGCCGTTCAAATCTTCTGAAATGAACGTGATACGCGTCACCGGCCGTGCGTGCGGCCTTCTGATCCTGGCGGTCACGCTCGCGTGTTCGAAAAAGCCCGCGTCTCTCGAGGTCTCTCCAAAAAGAGTCCTTCTCTACGGAATCGATCGCGCCCAGCGGTTGACGGCACGGGTCCTCGACAAGAGGGGGGAAGCGCTCGACACGGTCCGGCCGGCGTGGGCGTCCTCGAAAAAGGAAGTCGCGGACGTGGATGAAGGCGGCCGGGTCGTCGCCAGGGGCGAGGGGAAGGCCACCGTTACGGTCACCGCCGGGGAGCTCACGGCCCAGGTCCCCGTCGAGGTCATCGACGCCGCCTCGATCGAGATCGCGCCCGCCCAGGCCACGCTCGCGGGTCCCCCCGGCACCTCGTACCCGTTGACCGCCGTCGTCAAGAGCTCCCGCCAGCAGCCCGTTGCCATCCGCCCGACCTGGGAGTCCTCGGATCCCAAAGTCGTCTCGGTTTCCGCCGACGGCGTCATGACTTCGGTGGGAAACGGATCTGCGGCCGTCACTGCCCGCGTCGGCGAACTCCAGGGAGCGGTAGACGTCTCGGTTCTCGCCGGTGAAATCGAGCGGATCGACGTCCATCCGACGACGGCGCTCGTCCGGGTCGGCGACTCGCAGAAGTTCCAGATCGTCGCCTATCGTCCGGACGGCAGCCGGATCGAGAACGCCCTGGCCGGCTTCGAGTCCGCGAACCCTGCCGTCGCAACCATCGACGGCTCCGGGGTGGCGGTTGGCATCGCCCCGGGCTCGACGACCATTCGGGTCGACCTCGCCGGCCGGACGGCGGAGGCGACGCTGATCGTCAATTAGGCGCCCCGATATCCCGGTTCCGCTCACTGTTCACTGTCCACCGGTCACCGCTCAGCACTACGATTGGCGGGTGACCGTCCGCCAGCCGGCCGTTGCCGGGCAGTTCTATGAGGGCCGTCCCGATCGCCTCGAGAGTCACGTCCGGCAGCTCCTGCCCGAGGGCGTCGAGCCCCTGGCGGCGATCGGCGCCATCGTCCCGCACGCCGGATACATCTACTCCGGCCCCGTCGCCGGGGCGGTGTACGGGCGCCTGCAGCTGCCCCGGGTGGCCGTCATTCTCTGCCCGAACCACACCGGCCGCGGCCGCGGCGCGGCCCTCGACCCCTCGGAGGCCTGGCGGACGCCGCTCGGGGACGTTCCGCTCGCGCGGGGGATGGCGGAGCGCCTTCTCGATCTCGTCCCCTTGCTCGAGGAGGACCCGGAGGCTCACCGCCGCGAGCATTCCCTCGAGGTCCAGCTCCCCTTTCTTCTCGTCCGGCGGCCGGACGTCGAGATCGTCCCGATCTGCCTGGGCGAGCCCTCGCTTCCGCTCTGCCGAGCGGTCGGCGACGGCCTCGCCACGCTCGTTTCGACCGAAGGGGACCCTCCGGTCCTGCTGGCTTCATCGGACATGAACCACTACGAGCCGCGACGGATCGGGCGCGCCAAGGACGACCGGGCGCTCGCCCGCGTCGAGGCGCTCGACGCCGAGGGCCTCTTTCGCACGGTGCTGGCAGAATCCATCTCGATGTGTGGTTTCCTTCCGGCGACGGCACTCCTCTTCGCGGCCCGGGCGCTCGGAGCCCGCCGCGCCGAGGTCGTCGCCCGGAGAGACAGCGGTGATGAGACCGGCGACGAATCGACGGTCGTCGGGTACGCGGGGGTGGTGATCACGTGACGTTCGCTCGCATAACCCTGGGCCTCGACGGTTCTCCGCACGCGGAGGCCGCTCTCTCTCACGCCATCCGGATCGCGCGGGCTACGAAAGGGCTCGTGCGCGGAATCCACGTCGTCGACCGATCGATGCTCGACGGCGTGGTCGTCGCGGACCTCTCCGGATCCGTGGGCTTCCAGCCGTTCCTGAACCTCTCGGGCGAGCTCCACGACGCTCTCGTTTCCGCCGGAGGAGCGATCCTCGCCGCGTTCGAGGCGCGGGCGAAGGAGGCCGGCATCGCCTACGAAGCGGTGCTCCGGGAGGGGAACGTCTCCGACATCCTCGCGGAGGAGGCGAGAATGTCGGACCTCGCGGCGGTCGGCTCGCGCGGCGCGAACGCGGCGCACCGGCGCGACCTCGTCGGCCGCCACGCCGACGCGCTCGCCCGAAGGGTGCCGGCGCCTCTTCTCGTCGCGCCCGCGGAGTACCGCGAGTTCCGCTCCCCCCTGCTCGCCTGGGACGGCTCGCACAAGGCGCGCAAGGCGATGGTCCTGGTGGCGGAGCTCGCCGCCCTCTTCGAGCTGCCGGTGCGTGTCGTCGTCGCATCCGACGATCCGGACGAGGGCCACGCCCTCGTCGCGGAGGCGGAGGAAGAGCTGCGCTACCGGCGGGTTCGTGTCGCGAGCAAACTCCGCGCGGATCACCCGGACGACGCAATCTTCGCGGAGATCGCGGACGGCGCGGACCTCGTCGCGATGGGCGCGCACGGCCACGGGCGCGTGGTGGAGCTCGTCCTCGGCTCCACCACCGACCGCATCCTGCGCGCGGCGGCAGTGCCGGTCCTCCTCGCCGGCTAGATACCGGGGTCAGCGCTGAATCGCTGAAACTCAGTCATTCAGCGTTGACCCTCCTGCACCGCCTCTTAGATCTCGGCGTCGGAGAACAGGCCCGCGGCCACGCGAAGGATCCCGTCGGCGACGCCCGGCGTTCCCGCCACCACGTTGCCGCGCTCCCAGTACGCCGAGCGTCCGTCGAAGTCGGAAACCCGGCCACCGGCCTCTTCGATCAGGAGGGCTCCCGCCGCGACGTCCCAGCTCGAGAGCTTGAACTCGAAGAACCCGTCGAAGACCCCGGCGGCCACGTTCGCCAGGTCGAGCGCCGCGGAGCCCGCGCGCCGGATCGCGCGCGCGTGGAGAAAGAGCTGGCGGAAGAGGGAAAGGTAGAGGTCGATCCGGTCCTTGGAGCGGAACGGGAATCCCGTCGCCAGAAACGCGCCGTCCAACTGCTCGCGGCCCGTGACCCGGAGCCGCTCGTCATTGCGGAAGGCGCCGGCGCCCCGCTCGGCGGAGTAGAGCTCCCCGCGGAGCGGGTCCCAGACGGCTCCCGCGACGATCTCGCCCCGCTCCCGGGCGGCCACCGAGACGCACCAGAACGGAAACCCGGCGATGAAGTTGGTCGTGCCGTCCAGCGGGTCGACGATCCACGTGCGCGCCTCGCCGCCGGCGCCCCGCCGTCCCCCCTCCTCCCCGAGGAAACCGTCCTCCGGGAAGTGTTCGCGGATCCGCGCGACGATGACCTCTTCGCTCTCCCTGTCGGCGCGCGTGACGAAGTCGTTCGCGTTCTTCTCGGAGACGGACCCGCGCGGCAGACTGCGCCAGTACCGCTCCAGGACGACCCCGCCGGCCCGGGCGGCGTCCGCCGCGATTTCGACGAGAGACCCGGCGGTCATCGCGCCGGCGCCGCCGCGCCGCCGGTGAAGACGCGGAAGCCCGCCGCGATCGCGTCGCCTGCGGGCCGGCCCAGGAAGTTGAAGCCGCGGTCGCCGTCGGAGGCGTCGCGGCCGTCGGAGAACGCCTTCCACCAGTAAACGCCCTTCCACCACTTCTCGCGGCCGAGCGCCGCGAAGACGGCGCGAACGGATCGGGCCGCGTCCCCGGGGAGCATCGCGCGCGCGGAATCCTCGTCGTGCGGCGCGGTCCAGGCGGACCGCGTCGGCGGGTAACCCGCCTCGGCGAAGACGACGGGCTTGCGCAGCGCGGCGGACAGCCGGGCGAGCGGCTCGGCCGCGCGGCGCGCGCCGCGCACGAGCTCCGCATCGGAGGCGGCGGGATCCGCCGAGAGCGGATCGTAGAAATCCACTCCAATCGCGTCCAGGGCGTCCCAGAACCGGACCCGCGGCGCCCCCGACGCCCAGTTCGTCGCGTAGAGCAGCGGGGCGCCCGTCGCCAGCCGCACGGCGGCGATCGTCTCGCGCCACTCGCGCTCGCGGAGCTCGGTGCCCGAGAGCTCCGTTCCGACGCAGAAGAGCGCGGCCCCGGAGGCCTCCGCCACGATCGCGTGGTGGACGGCGAAACGTCGGTACGCGCGGAACCACGCGGCCCACTGCGCCGGGCTCGTCATCGCGACGGTTCCGACGAAGTCTCCTCCGCCGATCCAGATGTGCGGCTTGACCATCGCGGTCATCGCGAGCGAGCGCGCGTCCGAGACTGCCCGCACCGTTCCCTCGTCGGTCTCCCCGCGCGCGTTGCGGTGGACGAATCCGATCGCGGCGGTCCGGGCGGTCCGCGAGAAGGCGTAGGGCATCACCGCGATCGAGTCGACGAACATGGCGGACAGTCGTCTCAGGGTTTCGAGGGAGCGGGGGGACGCGTAGGACCCCTCGACGGAGTTCGCCATGGCGTAGGAAACGCCGCGGAGGAATCCTGCCGGCAATGGCCGCCTCCGCGGCGCCTCGACCGGGACGTCCTGCGCCGCCCGACGCCAGCGATCGAGGATCGTCGCAAGGTCGGGGTCCGACGCCTCCCACGCCCGCCCGAGCGCGGCGGATCCTCCCTCGCGGAAACCCGCGTCGAGCCACGCCGCGGCGGCTCCGACCGCCGCGATCGGCGAGAGGTCGTCTCTTTCCATCCCCGTCAGGACTTCCGACACCGTGGGCTGGACCCCGGCGCGCTCCAGGAACGCCGCGAACGATGCGACGTCCCTCCCCCACCACCGGCCGACGGCGCGCGCCCCCGCGGCGAGAAGGAGGGTGGGACGTCCGCGCAAACCGGGCTCCCCGCTGCCGATCGCGGCGGCCGCGAGGACCGGGGAAACCCGGTCGGGCTCGACGGGCGCCGAGACGTCAATATCCACGCGCGCCCGCTCCCCCTCCCAGGCGAGGTCGGCGGGACGGGACGATCCGGTGTACATCGCCTTCACGACCGCGTCGGGATACAGAGAGACGGTGACGACCGGGAGGCCCGCGCGCGTCGTGAGGAAGCGGTCGAAGACGGGCCCCCACCTCTCGAAGGCGCGGCGCTCCGAGTCGCGGAACCTCCAGAGGGCGGCGCCGCGCCGCACGTCATTGAGCGTCGAGAAGAAGCGCTCCCGCTCGGCGATCGAGTCCCGTTCGGTCCCGCGGTCGATCTCGAGGCCGCCGGAAGGGGCGCGGCGGAACCGCCCCTCCTTCGCGAGCTCGCCCGACAGCGCGCGGAAGCGGCCGGGCGCCCCTTCCCGCTCGCGGAAGATCCATCGCGCCAGACGAAGCGCGGCGTCCCGTGAGTTACCGAGAACGAGCGTTTCGGAGGGACGCTCCGGGTGGTTCAAGACGAGGGCGTCGCCCGGCGCGGGGTAGGACCTCCCGTCGAATGTGAAGCCGGATGCCTCGAGCGTCACCGGGAAAGCCGCGAGCCGCTTTCGGAGCGCATCGGATACGGGCGGCGCCCCGAGCCACACGGTCTTCCCGCCGGCTCTCGGCGGCTCCGCCTCGCGCGCGATGCGCATCTCGAATCCTTCCCGGCGCGCGAAAGCGCTCCAGCGCTCGAAACCGGTCGCCTCCCAGCCGTCCGGCAGGACGATCGTGACGTGGTTCGAGAGACCGAAGAGCGCAAGGAGGCAGAGAGAGACGAGCACGGGGGCGGTCAGCCGGGCGTCGGGCGGACGACGCGGCCGCCGACGATCGCCCCGGCCGGCGCGCCCACGAGATCCCAGCCCGCGAAGGGCGTCGAGCGGCCGAGGGAGACGAAGCGCGAGGGGTCGACCGTCCAGCGCTTCCCCGGGTCGAAGAGCGTTACGTCCGCGGGCGACCCGGGCTCGAGGGTTCCCCCCGGGAGGCCGAACGCGCGCGCGGGTCCGGTGGAGAAGAGGTGGACGAACCGCGCGAGCGAGAGGCGTCCCCGCGCCACGAGCCGGTCATGCACGACCGCCGCGGCCGTCTCGAGTCCGACGACCCCGAAGGGCGCGGAGTCGAAGTCCACCCCTTTCTCGTCCTCGTGGTGCGGGGCGTGGTCGGTCGCGATGGCGTCGATCGTGCCGTCCTCGAGCGCCTCGACGAGAGCATCCACGTCGGCGCGCTCCCGCAGGGGAGGGTTCATCTTGAACCGCGTCGAGTAGCCGGACCGCGCGACCTCCTCGTCCGTGAGCGTCAGGTGGTGCGGCGTCGCTTCGCACGTGACGGCGATGCCCTGAGCCTTCGCGTGGCGCAGGAACGCGACCGACAGACCGGTCGACACGTGAGCGACGTGCAGGCGCCCCCGCGTCAGCCGGGCGACGAGCAGGTCGCGCGCCACGGCGGAAGCCTCCGCGACGTCCGGCTGGCCCGAGAGCCCGAGGCGTGTCGCCGTCGCCCCCTCGTGCATCGGCGCGCGGCGAGAGAGAGTCGGGTCCTCGGCGTGCTGGATCACGGGCAGCCCGTAGAGCGACGCGTATTCCAGGGCGCGCCGGAACACGTCGCCGTCCGCGAGCCAGTCCCCGTCGTCGGAGACCGCGACCGCTCCCGCTCGTCGCATCTCGCCGAACTCGGAGAGCTCATCGCCCTTTCGTCCCCGTGTAATCGCGCCGATCGGGTAGACCCGCGCCGCTGCCGCCTCGACTCCCCGCGCCGCGACGAACGCGGTCATGCTGCGATCGTCGTTGGGAGGCTCGGTGTTCGGCATCGCGCAGACCGCGGTGAAACCTCCGGCCGCCGCCGCGGCGGCTCCGGAGGCGATCGTCTCGGCGTACTCGCGCCCCGGCTCGCGCAGGTGCGTGTGGAGGTCCACGAAGCCCGGGAGGACGAGAAGCCCGGTGGCGTCGAGGATCTCGGCGCCTTTCGGGTCGAGCCGCTCTCCGACGCCGGTCACCCGCCCGCCGTCCAGGAGGACGTCGAAGGCGCCGTCGCGTCCGGACCCGGGATCCACGACCCGGCCGCCGCGAAGGAGGAGGCCGCTCACCCGGCTTCCCTCTCCCCTTCCCACGGACGCCCGGTCAGGAGGAGGTACAGGACGGCCATCCGCACCGCGACACCGTTGGCGACCTGGTCGAGGATGACGGAGCGCGGGGAGTCCGCGACGTCCGACGCGATCTCCACGCCGCGGTTCATCGGGCCCGGGTGCATCACGATCGCGTTCGGGCTCGCCCGCTCGAGCCGCTCGGCGGTCAACCCGTACCGAGAGAAGTACTCGCGCGTGGAGGGAAAGAGCGAACGGCGCTGTCGCTCGAGCTGCATCCGCAGCATCATCACGACGTCGGCGCCCGCGATCGCTCCGTCGAAGTCGGTCGTCGCGGCCGCTCCGAGCGCCTCGACCTTCGGAGGCAGGAGCGTGGGCGGCCCGCAGACGGTGACGACGGCGCCCATCTTGGTGAGGAGGAAGACGTTCGATCTCGCGACCCGGGAGTGGGCGATGTCGCCCGCGATCACGACGCGCAGGCCGGCGATGCGCCCGAGACGCTGCCGGATCGTGAGCGCATCGAGCAGCGCCTGAGTCGGGTGCTCGTGCGCTCCGTCTCCCGCGTTGACCACGCCCGCCGCGACGTGTCGCGCGAGCAGGTGTGGAACTCCGGGCGAGGAGTGTCGCACGACGATCAGGTCCGGCGACATCGCCTGGAGGTTGCGGGCCGTGTCGAGGAGGGTCTCGCCCTTCTCGACGGACGTTCCCCGGCCGCCGCTGAAGTTCAGGGAGTCGGCCGAAAGCCACTTCTCCGCGGTCTCGAACGAGAAGCGGGTTCTCGTCGAGGGCTCGAGGAAGAGATTGACCACCATGCGGCCCCGCAACGCCGGGACTTTCTTGATCGCGCGCTCCGCGATCGACCGCATCGACTCCGCCGTATCGAGAAGGAGTCCGATCTCGTCGGGCTCGAGCGACTCGATCCCCAGGAGGTCCTTGGACCGGAGGGCGCTCAACATCGAAAGGACTGCGGTCCAGGTTCCCGTCCCTGGCACCCGACATCGGACACCGGAGACCTGCCTAGGATCCCGGCCTCTCCAGGATCCAGACTTCGTCGCCGCCGTCGGTCTCTTCGAACATCACCTTGATGACCTCGCGCTGCGCGGTCGGAACGCTCTTGCCCACGTAGTTCGCCTCGATCGGGAACTCCCGGTGGCCCCGGTCGATGAGAACCGCGAGCCGGATCGCCCGCGGCCGCCCGAGGTCGATCACCCCGTCGAGCGCCGCCCGGATCGTGCGGCCCGTGTAGAGAACGTCGTCGCAGAGGATGACGGTCCGCCCGTTCAGGTCGAACTCGATCTCGGTCTTCTTGAGCAGGGGTTGCGGGGCGACCGTCGAGAGGTCGTCCCGGTAGAGGGTGATGTCGAGCGTCCCGACGGGGAAGGGGGTCCCGACCAGGTCCGTGAGCCGCTCGGCCAAACGCGTGGCGAGGGGGACTCCGCGGGTCCGGATGCCGACGAACGCGAGTCCCGGCAGATCCTTCTGGCGCTCGGCGATCTCGTGCGCCATGCGGTCGATCATTCGTCCGATGCGCTCCGCGTCGAGGATCTTCGCTTTCTTGAGGAGGAGGGCTTCGGTCAAGTCCGCGCGAGTCTATGGGTGACGCGGTGGCTCGTCAAGGACGCGACCGACCTGGTCCGTTACAATCGCGAGCAAAGGCGGCGAGGAACTCCCATGGTCTTCTTCAACGCGTCGACGCGCGAGCTGACCGCGAAGATCGTCTACTACGGGCCGGGGCTCGGCGGAAAGACGACGAACCTGAAGGTGCTGCACGAACGGCTCGAGCCGCGCACCGCGGGGGACCTCGTGGCCCTCTCGACCGAAAGCGACCGGACGATCTACTTCGATCTGCTGCCCGTCGAGCTCGGCGACATCAAGGGCTACCGCATTCGCTTCCAGCTCACGACGGTTCCGGGACAGACCGCATACAACGAGACGCGCCGCGTCGTCCTGAAGGGGGCGGACGGGATCGTCTTCGTCGCGGACTCGCAGTGGACCCTCCTGCCGAAAAACCTGGAGAGCTGGCAATCGCTGCGAGAGAATCTGGCGGCGAACGGCCTTTCGCTCGACACGATGCCGGTGGTCGTGCAGTACAACAAACGGGACCTGCCGGACATCCTGTCGGTCGAGGCGATGGAGGAGGCGCTCGGCTTCTCGGCGTATCCGCACGTCGAGGCGGTGGCCAGCGAAGGACGGGGGGTGACGGAGACGTTCAAGCTGATCTCGAAGCTCACGTTCCTCGACCTCTTGCGCCGCCTGCAGAGCCGGCCAACTCCCGACGAGGTGGCGATCGCGGGAGAGGCAGCCGCGGTCCCTCCCGCGCCGGCGGCGGACGATGCGAGGCCGCCCCTGACGCTCGTCCGGACGCCCCCGGAAGAGCCTTCTTCCGACGAGGGTGCGTCGGCAGCCGAAGAGGCGCCCTTTCCCGAAGCCGCGGTGCCCTTCGATGCCCCGGCGGGCCTCGCGGCCGCAGAGATGGAGGAGAAGGTGCGCTCGCTCGAAGAGCGCTGCACCGCGCTCGAGTCCGCGGTCGCGGCGGTGGAGGAGCTGCGCGCGCGGCTGGAGGAGACGCAGCGGAAGATCGACGAGACCCGCGAAGGGTTCGGAGCCGCGCTCGCATCCGACGAGCGGCGCACGGAGGAGCGCATCCGAGCCCTCGAGGAACGCCTGGACGCCGAAGCGTCCCGGGGACGCGGCGCGCACGAGAGTCTGTTCGAGGAGTTCGGGCGCCTTCGCGAGCGCGCCGAACGGCTCGACGAGCAGACGTCGGCCTTCGCGCGCGACCTCGAACAGATGCAGCGGGCGCTGTCGGAGAAGGCGGAGCCGCGTTCCGAGGCGGAGGACCTGAAGCTCCAGCTCGCGCCGCTCCTCGAGGAGCAGGTGCGACGCGAGACCGACGAGAACTGGACGGCCGAGATCGAGCGGCTGCGGCAGGCGCTCGCCGAGTCGCTCGAAGACCTTTCCGAGAGAGTGCGGAAGGCGGTGCGGGGCTGAGCTAGCTCCGCCCGGGGTCCACCACGAGCGTCGCCAGGAACCGTTCGTCGTCGCGCCAGTCGGCCCGGACCTTGACGTTCAGGTCGAGGAACCACTTCCCCCCGGAGCGCTCCTCGAGCTCCTCGCGCGCGGCCTTCCCGATCTCCCGGATCATCGATCCGCCGCGGCCGATGACGATCCCCTTCTGACCCTCCCTCTCGACGACGATGGACGCGTAGACCACCGTCACGTCGCGCTCCTCGTCGTGCGTCATCCGCTCGACGACGACCGCCGAAGCGAACGGCAGCTCCTGGCGGGTCCTCTCGAGGAGCTTCTCGCGGATGACCTCCGCCGCCCACTCCGCCTCGGTGGTCGACGAGAGAAAGTCCTCCGGGTACCCGGGCTCTGCTTCCGGGAGGTTCGCCGCGAGGAGGTCCGCCAGCTTCTCGACGCCGTCTCCGGTCTTCGCGGATATCGGGATGATCTCGAGGAAGGGGTGCTTCGCCGCGAAGTCGGCCATCATCGGCAGCAGCCGGTCCTTCGCCAGCAGGTCGATCTTGTTGAGAGCCAGGATGGCGGGCCGTCCGGCCCGGGCAAGGGTCTCGAGAACGCGCCCCTCGCGCCCCCCTTCCGAGGCGTCGACGACGAGGAGGACCAGGTCGGCCGTCGAGAGGGCGTCGGTGGCGTCGCGCAGCATGGCGGCATTCATGCGGTGGTCGGGCCGGTGGATTCCGGGCGTGTCGACGAGCGCGATCTCGGCGCCGGGACGGCGCGCGATGCCGAGGATGCGTTTTCGCGTCGTCTGCGGCTTGTCGGAGACGATGGCGACTTTCTCGCCGACGAGCCGGTTCACGAGAGTGGACTTTCCGGCGTTCGGCCGCCCCACCACCGCGACCTCACCCGCGCGGAACGCCGCCGTTTCCCGTTTTCCGTTTTCCGTTTTCCGGCTCCGATCGGCGCCTAGGACTCGCGCTGGACGGCGACGGCGATCGGCGCGATCCGGACGCGGTGCACGCGCCGCCGGTCCGCTTCCTCGACGGTGAAGACGAGGTCCGCCTCGCGGTGGACTTCGCCGGGCCGCGGGATGTGACCGAGCCTCGCGGCGAGGAATCCGCCGACGGTCGTGAACTCCTCGTCCTCCGGCCCGCGGCTGAACAGATCCCGGACGAGCGCGATATTGGCCTTACCCGACACCGAATATGCCCCGTCGCCCGCGGGGGTGACCTCCTCGCGCTCGTCCTCGTGCTCGTCGGAAATCTCGCCGACGATTTCTTCGAGGAGGTCTTCCACCGTCGCGAGACCGGAAACGCCGCCGTACTCGTCGACGACGATGGCCATGTAGAGGTGGCGCCGCTGGAACTCCCGCAGGAGCTCCGAGACCTTCTTGGTCTCGGGGACGAAATACGGGTCGCGCATGAGATCCGCGATGCGGCCCGACGCGCCCTTCCGAATCGACTCCAGCAGGTCTTTGACGTGGACGATCCCGACGACCCGGTCGATCGAGCCGCGGACGACGGGGATCCGCGAATACTTCGTCTCCACGAAGAGGTCCGCGAGAACGGTGAGCGACGATCCGACGTCGACGTAGACGATGTCGGTGCGCGGGGTCATGACCTCCCGCACGCGGGTGTCGCCGAAGTCGACGATGGACATGAGGAGCTTCTCCTCGTCCTTCGCGAGGATCCCCTCCTCGCGCCCGACGTCGATGTAGGCCTGGACCTCTTCGTCGGTCGCGGGGGGCGCCTCCGCCGGCGCGGGGGCGCGTTCGGCGAGGATCTTGCGGACCGGGATCGCGAGCGGCAGGAGAAGCCAGGAGGCGGCGGTGACGACCGGGAGGAGCCGCGACGCGATCCTCTCGGGATCGGCGGTCGCGACGTACTTCAGCAGGGCGACTTCCGAGAGGAGCCAGCCGACGAGGAAGACCCCGCCTCCCCACGCCCAGGCCGGCTCGACCCCGAAGCTCTCGAACCCGGAGACGACCGTCAGGAGACCGGCGAGAAGGAGGATCTGGACGAGAACCTTCGTCGTCGTTCGGATGATCTCGACCTCTCCCGGGCCCGACAGGATGCGCGCCCGCTCCGGGTGCTCCTCGAGAAGCCCCCGCGTCTTGATGGGCGAGAGCCGGTCGAGCGCCACGGCGAAGCTCTCGAAGAGGACGAACGCGAGATAGCAGAAGCCCGACGCGATGAACGGGATCATCTCGACCGCCGGGGCCGGGGAGCGGCCAACGCGAGACGGGACCTCTCTTCGATCCGGAGCTTCGTTCGGAGACGGCCTTCCAGCGCCTCCATCTCCCCCTGGTCGGTCTCGTGGTCGTAGCCGAGGAGATGGAGATAGCCGTGCAGGAGGAGCCGGTCGATCTCCCTCGCCGGAGTTTCGCCGCGACGCCGCGCCTGGCGCGAGGCGTAGGGCACGGAGATCACGATGTCGCCGAGGAATCCGTTCGTCGCTTCACCCGCTGGAAACGAGAGGACGTCGGTCGGGCGGTTCCGGCGACGCCACCGGCCGTTCAAGGCCGCCATCCGCCGGTCGCCGCAGAAGAAGACCGACACCTCACGATGCGGGTCGCGCAGGATGCGGGCCGCGCTCCGGATGAGGCGGGCGACCCTCGGTGTCGGGGGCGCGCCCGCCGCGCTCGATCGCACCGCGACTTCCATGGTCGCGCCCTCAAATCGGGCGCGGTCCGGTCCTTCGCGCGTCGGCGGCCGCGACGGCCGAAGGCTGCACCGGCACGTCCGCGGGGCGGCGCTTGGACCGCTCCGGCTCGAAGTCGAAACCCGGATAGTCGATTCGGTGGTGGAAGATCGTCGTGACCGAGTGGTCGAGGGCGTCCACGATGAGCGCGAGATCCCGCATCGTGAGGTCGCATTCGTCGAACTGTCCGTCGCGCAGGCAGTCGTCCACGATCGTCTGGATCATCGCCCGGATCTTCGGGGGGGTCGGCTCGACGAGCGTCCGCGACGCGGCTTCGACGGCGTCGGCGATCATGAGGATGCCGGTGATCCGGGTTCCGGGTTTCGGGCCCGGGTGCCGGTATTCGGTCTCCTGGACGCCGCTCGCTCCGGGCTCCACCTTCGTCAGTGCCTTCTGGTAGAAGTACCGGATCAGTTTCGTACCGTGATGCTCCCGGATCGCGGCGACGATCGGCTCCGGCAGGCGCGCCTTCTTCGCCAGCTCCAGGCCTTCCTTGACGTGCGCCGCGATGATGAGCGCGCTCATCGAGGGCTCCAGGCGGTCGTGCCGGTTGAGCCCTTTCGTCTGGTTCTCGATGAAGTAGGCGGGCATCTTCGTCTTGCCGATGTCGTGGTAATAGCCGGAGACGCGCGCGAGAAGCGCGTCGGAGCCGATGGCTTCCGCCGCGGCTTCGGCGAGGTGGCCGACCATCAGCGAGTGCTGATACGTGCCGGGCGCCTCGAGCGCGAGCGTCCGCAGCAGCGGGAGATTCTGATTGGAGAGCTCGAGCAGGCGGATGTCGGTCGTGACGTGGAAGAAGTGCTCGAAGACGGGCAGGAGGAGGCCGACCGTCGCCGAGACGAGCAGGCCTCCCACGAGGCCACCGAGCGCATCGAGCGCGAAGCTCCAGCGGAGGTACTCCGCGTTCAAGAGCTGGATTGCCGCGACGGAGACCAGGTTCGCGGCCGCGACCATTCCTCCCATCCCGAGGAGCACGCTCCGCGAGCGCACCTTGCCGGTGCCGAAGATCCCCGCCAGGGACCCGACGAGCGCGAAGAGAGCGAAGGGAAAGCTCTGTCCCATGAGGATGCCGGCGCCGACGCCGTTGACCGCCGCGAAGAGAAGCGCGGGGCCCATGCCGGCGACGAGGCTCGCAACGATGGGTCCCGCCGCGAAGGGAAGGGCGTAGTACGTCGCGGCGGCCGTCGCGGCCCCCTCGAAGCTCGACGAGAACCCCTGCGCGAGAACGAAGAACCCCCGGATGAGCAGAGCGAAGACGATCCCCACCGAGATCACCGAGGCGTAGATCGTCTCGGGGGGGCGCTCGCGCTTCCGCCGGGTCAGGCGCCGCGCGTCCATCCAGAAGGCGAGGGCCGCGAGCGTCTGCAGGATCAGGATCCCCGCGACCTTCACCCACGACGATGGGTCCGCCACCGACGCCCGGACGGCCGCGATCCAGACCGCCGCGCGGGGAGTGATCTCGTCGCCCTTGCGGACGATCACCTTTCCCCGCGGGATCTTCGTGAAGACGCTCTCGACGGCTCGCGACGCCTCCTCGCGGCGGTGCGCGGTCTCTGCGGCATTGAACGTCAGGTTCGGACGGAGCGAGGCGGCCAGGAAGGCCGCGACCTCACCCCGCTCCCCCTCGGTCAGCGGACTGTCCGCGAGCCTCACCGTCACGTCGGACTTCGCCTCGGAGCCGTACTCGATCGCGCGCGGGACGTCGCGGCGCCTCTGCTCGCGGCCGCTCGACGTATCCCGGAGAAGGATGCCGCGCCGTTGCTCGAGGAACAGCTCCCGGTTGTCCACGATCTCGTTGCGGTAGAGCTCGCGGCCGATCGCGACGAGCTCGTCTTCGAGGGCTCGCGAGAAGCCGAGCCCGGCGAGGGCCGCGAGGGCCTCGTCCCCGATCGGCAGGTTGAAAGCGTCCCGGACCTCCTGGGTGATCTCTCCGCGCGACTTCGAGCGCTGGAGAGCGGCGCGAGCGCGAGAGAAAGACCGGCGGAGCTCCTCCTCGAAACGCGCGGGCGCGGCGCTGTCCGAGTCGTAGACCGGCAGGACCTCCGCGGCCGCCTCGGCTTTCCGCCGAGAGGTCGCCTCCGGGTCCGGCACGATCAAGTCGCGGGGCGCGACGACGTCGCGGGTCGCGATCGCCCCCGGACCCACGGCCGCCGTGCGGAAGGTCAGAGTCGGCGCGAACGCGAGCGTCGTGACGAGAACGTAGAGGAGGCCCCAGAAGAACGGCCGGAGCCCGCGACGCCGGAGCTCACCGGCCCCGGTCTCGCGCGCCGCGCGGCGCCGGCGCCGCAGCGTCACCGGCTTGGTATTTGGGGCCTTATCGCTTCCCATCAGTCAACCTGGGAGGGGTCAGGTATTCACTGACCACCTCGATGGCGCCGGGGGTCAGGTCTCCACTTGCCACTTCGCGCCGCGATGTGGCAAGACCATATCGGCCGACCGAGCCTTCGTGGTGACCAGTGAAGACCTGACCCCGCATTCTTTTAGCGGCGCGCCGTCGCCGATTCGCGCTCCCGGTCCAGCGCGTCGTACGCGGAGATGATGGACTGCACGAGCGGGTGCCGGACGACGTCCCGCTCGTCGAAGAGCACGAAGCGGATTCCCTCGATCGACGAGAGGATCTGCTGCGCCTCGCGCAGTCCCGAGGTCTTGCCCTGGGGCAGGTCCACCTGCGTGATGTCACCCGTGACGACCGCCTTCGAGCCGAAGCCGATCCGCGTGAGGAACATCTTCATCTGCTCGGACGTCGTGTTCTGGGCCTCGTCGAGGATGATGAACGCGTCGTTCAGGGTGCGCCCGCGCATGAAGGCGATCGGCGCGATCTCGATGACGCCGCGCTCGAGCAGCTTGCCCGTCTTTTCGTATCCCAGGATGTCGTAGAGCGCGTCGTAGAGCGGCCGCAGGTACGGGTTGATCTTCTCGACCATGTCGCCGGGAAGGAAACCCAGTCGCTCGCCCGCTTCCACGGCGGGTCGCGCGAGCACGATCCTCTTCACCTTCTTCTCGAGTAGCGCCGCGGCCGCCATGGCGACGGCGAGGTAGGTCTTGCCCGTACCCGCCGGGCCGATGGCGAAAACGAGGTCGTCCCGGTCGATCGTCTGGACATAAAGACGCTGCTTGGAGTTGCGGGCGGACACGACCGACGAGAGCGTCGGTCCGAGCGGGCTCTCCGTGAAGAACTCGACCAGCGACGCGGACGGGTCCTCCTTGAGGACGCGGATTGCGGTCGCCACGTCGCTCCCTTTCAGGGGATAGCCCTTTGCGGCGAGCTCGGAAAAGGCCGAAAGCAGCTTCCGGGCGCTCGCCTCCCCCTCGCCGCCGACGACCGAGACTTCGTTGCCTCGGGCGGCGAGTCGAACCCGGAATGCCTCCTCGATGGCCCTCAAGTTCTCGTCCGCGATGCCGAAAAGGGCTGTGAACCCCGCATCGGGAAGCGTGACGGCCTGGTTGGGGTCGGGAATCTTGGTTACTCCTCCGGTCTCGAAATTACGCTACCACGCGCCAGAAGCAGCAAAAGGCGGGCCCCCCTCCGGGAGCCCGCCTTCCCATGGCAACTCTATTGTATCGAAGCTTTACAGGATCCGGCTTTTCTTCCCGGGCAGCCTCAGCGCCCGTCCGTGATGGCCTGGGCGACTTCCTCCAGGGCGTTCTCGACGGCGTCCTCGATCGTGGAGCCCCGGCTCTTGTGCCGGATCTCCCCCACCACCTTGCCGCTCGAGTCCTTTACCATGACCTCGAGGCCCACGCCCGGGTTGGCCATCCAGCCTCCCCAGATCCGGGCGCCGGTGCCGGGCTCCCAGGCGTTGAAGACGTTGCCCTCGACGACGAGCTCGGCGTCCTTCTCGGCGAGCTTGTAACCGGCCCGCTCGAGCCACTGCTCCATGTACTCCTTGCCCTCTTCCGCGGCGTTGCGCGCCTCGCGCCCCTTCCCGTTCTCGGTGAACTCTTTCACCTGGACGGTCTTGTACTTCTTCAGGCTTCCCTCCGGGAAGTACACCCAGTCGGCGTCCTTCCCCTTGGTCAGCTTGTCGTAGTCGGGGAGGTATTTCGCGGGCTCGTTGGCTTCCTTCGCATCGTCGGAATCCAGGAAGGCCTTCCCCTTTGCGAGCGCGGGCGCGACGCCGATCGCTACGGCGAGAACGGCCACGAAAAGAACGAGGTACGGGCGACGATTCAGAGTCCCCATGGGTTGATTCTCCTTTGAGCGCGCATTCTACGCGGTCGCCGCCTCGAATTCCAAACGTTCGCAGACCGCATCACCGGAGGCCGAAGTCGTGAGCGCCCCTCCGACGTCGGGCGTGCCCTGCCGCTCGCGGACGCAGCGGGCAACCGCGCGCTCGACCGCCTCCGCCTCCGCCCGGTGACCCAGGTGATCGAGCATGAGGCCCGCCGTCAGGATGGCTCCGAACGGGTTCGCGCGGCCGGTCCCGGCGTACTTCGGGGCGGAGCCGTGGACCGGCTCGAACATCGAGATCCGGCCGGGATGGATGTTGCCGGACGCCGCCATCCCGAGGCCCCCCTGCAGGGCTGCGCCGAGGTCCGTCGCGATGTCTCCGAACATGTTGTTCGTGACGACGACGTCGAACTGGCGCGGGTCCTTGATCATCTGCATGCACAGGGCGTCGATGTAGAGATGCGAGGACTCCACGTCGGGGTACTCGCGCGCCACCGCCCAGAAGACGCGCTGCCAGAGGTCGCCGACGTGGCGCATCGCGTTCGACTTGTCCGACATCACCACCCGCTTGCGGCCGCGTTCCCGCGCGTACTCGAACGCGTAGCGCACGATCCGTTCGACGCCCTTCCGGGTCGAGACGTCCTCCTGCACGGCGACCTCGTCGTCGGTTCCCTTCTTGAGGTTGCCGCCGGCGCCGACGTAGATGCCCTCCGTGTTCTCCCGGAACACGACGAAGTCGACGTCCGCCGCCGTGAAGCCCTTGAGCGGACAGAGGCGATCGTCCAGGCACCGGACGGGTCGGTAGTTGACGTACAGGTCGAGACGGAAACGCGCGCCGAGCAGGATCTCGGCGGCGTGACGCATGTCGGGCACCCGGGGATCGCCGAACGCGCCCATGAAGATGGCGTCGTAGCCCGCGGCCAGGTCGTCGAAGGCGCCGGCGGGGACGGTCTCGCCCGTCGCGAGGTAGTGGTCCGCGCTCCAGGGAAAAGAGACCGGCTCGAAGGGAAGCGAGCGCGCCCGGGCAACGGCGGCAAGGACCTTCACTGCCTCGCGCGTGACGTCCACGCCGATCCCGTCGCCGGGGACGACAGCAATCTTCATGCGCGGGGGGAACTTAGCATCCGCGAGCGGAAAACGGGAAAGGGGAAACGAACGGGGCTCCTCGTTTTCCGTTTCCGTTTCCCGTTTGCCGACCTAGAATCGCCGCATGAACTTCAGCGAGATCGTCCGCGAAATCCTCCGCGAGCACGCGGTCGGGCCGGAGCGGCCGACCCCGGCGAGCCTCGCCCGGCTTCTGGCGCCGGAAGCCGATCGCTACCTGGAGCGGGTGCGCTTCGACCCCGCGCGATACGTGCGGCACCCGCTCCTCCTGTGGGAGGACTGGGAGGTCATGGTGATCGGATGGGAGGCTGGCCAGATCACCCCCATCCACGACCACCGCGGAGTCCTCGGTGGGATGGCGATCCTCTCGGGTACGGTCGTCGAAGAGCGCTTCACCGTGCCGAAGGAGCTCCCGGAGCTGGCCGACTCGCGCGTCCGACCGGAAGGAGACCTCTCCGAGACCGGACCGACCGTCCTCCATCGCCTGATCCCGCGCACCCGGGCCGTTTCGCTCCACATCTATCGCCCTCCCCTTCGCACGATGGGCATCTGGGACCCGCGGGCCGGTTTCCAGGAAATCCGCCCCTCGGAGTTCGACGTGGGCGACGAAGTCATCGCGCGGGCCGTGGCGGCCGAGCGAAACTCCACCGCTCCCGTCTCTTAGCGACCCGTCCGGGGGCAGAGCACCCGCCCGTCTTTCGGGCACGGAAATTGTTTAGGTCGTGGGGGTGCAGGCCCGCGGGGCCTGTCCCCGCAACGTTTCGAGTCGTGGGAGGAGGACTCCATGAGAAGCCACACCCGAGCCCTGGCCGGCGTCGCAATCACAACGTTCCTCGCCGTCGGAGGCTGCTCGACGAACCCGGTGACGGGCAAGTCGCAGCTCGTTCTCATCTCGGAACAGGAAGAGATCGCGACCGGAAACCAGTACTACCCGGTCACCACGCAGCTCTCCGAAGGAGAGGTGCCGCACCGCGACATCCAGAGCCTCGTGAAGCGCGTCGGGATGAGCATGGCCCGTATCTCCGAGCGGCCGAACCTGCCGTGGGACTTCAACGTCGTCGACTCGAACCAGCCGAACGCCTACGCCCTCCCGGGCGGAAAGATCTCGATCACCCGCGGTCTCGTGTCGAAGATGCAGACCGAGGACCAGCTCGCGTCGGTCCTCGGCCACGAGATCGGGCACGTCACCGCGAAGCACGCGGTGGTGTCGGCGAGCCGTCAGCAGCTGCTGGGCGCGGTCCTGGGCGTCGGCGGCGCCGTGCTCGAGAGCACCGGTACGCCGGGAGCCGGGGCGATCCAGCTCGCGAGCCAGATCGGGGCGACGCTGCTCGTCCAGAAGTATTCGCGCGACCAGGAGCGCCAGTCCGACGAGCTCGGGTTGAAGTACATGACGGCCGCCGGGTACAACCCACGGGCGTTCGTCGACACGATGGAAATCCTCCAGGCGGCCGCGCGGCAGGAGCCGTCGAAGTTCGAGACGCTCTTCACGAGCCACCCCGTCACCTCGGAGCGGATCCAGACCGCGCAGGAGCGCCTGGCGAGCGGCTACGTCGAGGCGCAGAACCGGCCGATGCACACGGACGAGTTCCGCCGGGCGGTCGCGCCGCTCAAGGACGAAGCGCCGGCGTTCGCTCTCGCCGACGAAGCGCGGACGCTCGCAGCCAACCGACGGACCCGGGAAGCCGAAGAGAGGTTCGCCCGTGCGGCGTCGATGGTGCCCGGCTCTCCGATCCTGCACGCCCTCTGGGGCGACGCGCTGTACGACCTCGGAGATCCCGCGCGCTCGGACCAGGTCACGGATCGGGCGAACTCGCTCAACCCCCAGCTCTTCTACGGCCGGCTCGTCAACGGCGCCGCCAACTGGCGTCAGCGCAACCTGCGCGAGGCGCTTGACCAGCTCTCGACCGCGGAGCGGCTCGTGCCCGGGACGGTGCTCGTCGCCTACTTCGCGGGTCGGACTCTCGAGGACATGGGCGACCGCCAGGCGGCCGCGCAGCAGTTCGCCAAAGTCGCGCAGGCGACCCAGGGCCAGGGGGAATACGGACAGTACGCCGTCACCCGCCTGCGGGAGTGGGGGATGATCTCGTAGTCGACCCGTAGACCCAGGCCCATTCCCGACCCCAGGCGTCGTGCACACGCTCGACCCGGCGTTCGCCGGTTCGAGAAGGCGTGCCCGGCGGCACGACCCGGAAGTCGCGCGCCGACCGGTTACGGCCAGGGAGCAGAGTGGCCTCGAGGTCGGGATCGAGCCGATGGCGTCGGATCCCATTGACCGTCAGGATCGAGTGCGCGAGCTCCGGCGCGATTTGGACGGTTCCGTAGCGCTCCCAGCGGAGAACCGCCCGGGCGAAGAGCGTGTCCTGCCCGTGGAAGCCGTCGAACGTTTCGCGTTGCGCCGGCCATCGCAGGAGAGCGTCCCGCGCTGCGACGGCTCCGGATACGGACAGCAACCCGATCGCCACGAGCGCGCCGGTGCGCCGGCGAGAGCGTGTGAGCCCTCCGACAATGCTCATGAGCCCCCCCGCCACGGCCACGGAGGTCGCCGTCGTCAGATAGGCAAATCGGTAGCTGTTGGGAACGCCGGCGTGTCCTCCCACCACGGATGCCGCAAGCGCCGCGCCCGCGTTTGCGAGAAGGAACGCGGAAAAGGGTTCGAGCGGCCGCAGGAGCGATCGACCGAAGGCGGCCGCCACGGCGAGTCCCAGGACGATGCCCAGGCGCGTCTTTCCGGGGAGATCGTGATGCGAGAAGGGGTCCACTCCGAACCAGGGCGCTTTGAGCGAATCGGCCGCGGCTGCGAAAGCCGGGCGGGGCGAATGCATGTACTCGATTTCCCGCAACAGACTGTGGTTGGCGGCTCGAGCGAAATAGGGTGATGTCCGCCCCTTCCGGAGCACGAAAATCGGCGAGGTCGCGACCGCGAACGCGACGACGAACCCGATCGCGAGCCGGAGTCGTGGAACGGCCGGTGATCCCCGCTCTCCGGGCCAGGCGGCGAGCGCCACGAGCGCCACGGCCGCGATCCACGCGGCGAGATAGATGTGCGTTGCCAGACCGGCGACGAGCCCCGCCGAAACCGCCAGGGGGAGACTCGTCTTCCGGCGCGCCCGGAGGAGAAGGAGTGCCGCGACGTCGACGAAGGGCGCCAGCACGATCGCATTCCAGGCCCACCGGGACATCAGCAGGTGCCACCGCAATCCGGCCAGCACGAGCACGGCGAGCGCGCCGCCCCCCCGGGGCAGGAGCGCGCGGCCGAGAAGCATCGCCGTGATGAGGGAAAGGACGCCGGCAGCGGCGGACAGGAATCGAACCCCGAAAACCGTCGTGCCGAACGTGTGGAGCGCGAGGCGATAGAGCTCGAGATAGAAGACGCCGACGCTGCCGTAGGGCCGGGGCACGCCATAGGGAGAGGCGCGAACCGTGTCCGCCATGTCCGACAGGTTCCCCTGCAGGGCGAGGGCCGCTTCGATCAGCGAGACGTCGTCGATCCAGAGAGACGGCGGGATCCGGTCGAGCGCCGTGAACCGCAGGACCGCGCCGACGACGAGGGCGCCGGCGGCGACGAGAGCCAGCGTCGCGTTCCGGAGCGGGAGCGGCGAAAGATCCGGGGCGGAGAAGCGACTGCGCGACCAGAGAAGGAAGACCGCGGCCGCGAGAGCCCCGCTGGCTGCCGTTGCGGAGAGAAGTCCGAGCCAGAGAAGAAGCCGCATCAGAGCCCAGGCGGGCTCGGGATCGAGGAGCAACGCCGGCCGGATCGCGTCGGCGACGAGTTCCCCCACGACGAAGGCGACCGCGCCGCCGAAGAGGATTGCCGACGTCCGCCCGGGTCGCCCCGGCGGCGTCACTTCTGGAAGAACAGGAACAGGTTGATGGCCGACGGGCCGAGCGAGAAGAAATCGCCGGAGCGGAGCGGCCGCGCGCAGTCGTCCTCGGACACGCCGGCGAGGTCGTCCGGCTTCGGGACGGGGTCGCCGTTCAGGTAGGTGCCGCAGGTCGATCGCATGTCGACCAGGAGATAGTGCGGACCGTCCGTCGCGAGGCGCCGGACGAGCTTCGCGTGCAGTCGGGAGACCTCCGTGTTCAGGAAGGCGTCGGGCGACGACACCCGGAAACCCGAGACCGGCATGCCGACGCCGATGAACTCCGGCACCTCCCGGCCGATCAGGAGCTCGTCGAAGTCGAGCCGCACGAGCCCCGCGTTGTAGGGACCGAGGCCGAGGAGGTAGTGGCCGTCGGGCAGGCGGATCAGGGTCTTTTCCAGGCGGGCCGACATCCCCGTCATCCCGTTGTCGACGAACGACATGACGTCGCGCTGGCGGGACTCCAGCGCCTCCCGGCAGATGGCGGAATAGAGGTCGTCGGCTCGCATCAACGTCTTCCTTCCGGAACGACGTGCGACCGGAATGCCAGATTTCCCCCCGCCCGGAAACCCGTCACCGACAACGATTTTCGCACACCGAGCGAGTTTTTCGGCGACGTCAATTGACCGGTTCGGGCTCCGGAGCGTCCTCTTTTGGCGCCTCCAGCGGCCCGGTGTCGGCCTCGAGCTCCACGGTCCACCGCTCGTAGACGTCCTGCGGCAGCTCGGTGACGAAACGCGATGGCTCGAGGATCACGTCGACGCCGTAGCGGTCGCGCGCCAGCATGGGGTACGTGAGCGCGACCTCGTTCTTCGCGCGAGTCACGGCCACGTAGAAAAGCCGCCGCTCTTCCTCGAGCCCCTCCTCGGTCACCGCCGCGCGGTAGCTCGGGAAACGCCCTTCCGAGAGCCACATCACCACCACGCGGTTCCACTCCAGGCCCTTCGCCTGGTGAACGGAGGAGAGCACGACGCGGTCGTCGGGCTCCTCCCCCGCGACGACGTCCTCCCCCGACAGCTCGTTGAAGAGCGTGACCTCCTCGAGAAAGCCGGGGAGCGACTCGTAGGTCTGCGCGAACTGGGCGAGCTGCTCGAGGTCGTCCAGGCGCGCGTCGCCGTTGGGGAACTTGGCGCGCGCGTAGTCGCGATAGACCGCCTCGACCACGTAGCGGATCGCTTCCGCGGGCGACGAGCGCAGGGAGGGCGAGTCGAGCTTCCCGACGAGCGACCGGAACGGCCCGACGGCGGCCGCGGCGCCTCGCGGAAGGCCTCCGAAGTCGAGCGACTTCAACGCCGCGACCGGGTCCGGCGCAGTTCCGACGGCGCCCCAGACCGCCGATGCGACTCGCTCCCCGACCCGGGGGAAGATCTTCAAGGCCCGCTTCCAGGACAACTCGTCCTTCGGGTTGACGACAATCTTGACGAACGCGAGCACGTCCTTGACGTGCCGCTGCTCGAAGAAGCGAGTGCCCGACCGGATCTCGTACGGGATGCCGCGCCGCGTGAGCTCGATCTGCAGCTCGAGCGCCTGGTAGTGCGCGCGGTAGAGCACGGCGAGATCCGAGAGGGGCTCCCCCTCGTCGTGCCACTCGAGCAGGCGCTGGGCGATGAAGCGCGCCTGCTCCGAGACGTCGGCGAGCGGGACGACCGCCGGAGTGGCCCCCTCCGGGCGCGACGCCCTCAGGTCCTTCTCGAACTGCTTCGTGTTGTGGGCGATCGAGGCGTTCGCGAGCGCGAGGATGTCCGGCGTCGAGCGGTAGTTGCGCGTCAGGCGGAAGATCTTCGCGTCGGGGTAACGCTCCGGGAACCCGAGAATGTTCTGAAACGACGCTCCGCGGAAGGAGTAGATCGCCTGCGCGTCGTCCCCCACGACCGCCACGTTCCGGCGGATCTTCGCCATGCCGTCGACGATGTCGCCCTGCAGGTGGTTGGTGTCCTGGTACTCGTCGACGAGGACGTGGTCGTAAGTCGCGGCGAGCGCCGCCGCGACCTCCGGCGCCTCGGAAAGCAGCCGCTTCCACGACAGGAGGAGGTCGTCGTAGTCGCCGGCGTTCCCGGCGCGCTTCCTCTGCTGGTAGCGCTGGAACACGCGGATGATCTCGTCCTCCAGGATCAGGAAATGGGGCGCGCGCTCGGTCAGGACCTCCGTGAAGGTCTTGCCGGTGTTGACCGTGAAGGAGTACAGGTCGAGGAGGACGTCCCCCTTGGGAAAGCGCTTCTCGGTCGTCCGGATCCCTTCATCGGACGTCGCGGCCTCGAGCATCTCGCGCGCGTCCTCCTCGTCCAGGATCGTGAAGTTCGGCGAGAGGCCGAGCCGGGTGCCGAACCGCCGGAGAAGCCGGTTGCCCACCGAGTGGAACGTTCCGCCCATGAGGCGCCGCGTATCGACCGAGAGCAGAGCCTCGACCCGCCGCAGCATCTCGCGGGCCGCCTTGTTGGTGAAGGTCAGCAGCATGATCCGGGACGGGTCCGTGCCCGACTCGATCAGGCGCGCTACCCGGTAGACGAGCGTGCGGGTCTTTCCGGACCCCGCGCCGGCGATGACGAGGATCGGGCCGCCGCCCGCGAGAACGACCTCCTTCTGCTCCTCGTTCAGCTCCGAGTCGTAGTCGATCCGGTAGTGCTTCGGCCCGGTCGGAGTCTTGAGTACGTATTTCTTGATGGGGTCAGGTCTCCACTTGCCCTGTGCATGTTGCGGGGACAGGTCCTACGGACCTGCACCCGCCACCTTATTCACTCAGGTCTCCACTTGCCACATGGGAGTCTAACCGTCCGGCACAGCTCGCCTTTTGTGACAGGATTTTCGACATGGCTCTGAGGCTCCTGACCGCGGGCGAGTCCCATGGACCCCGCCTGACCGCGATCCTGGAAGGCATCCCCGCGGGATTGCGGATCGACCCGGAGTTCGTGGATCGCGAGCTCGCCCGGCGTCAGCACGGCTACGGGCGCGGCGGCCGCATGAAGATCGAGAAAGACCGCGCAGTCTTCGAGGGCGGTGTGCGCGGCGGCGTGACGATCGGATCGCCGATCGCGATCGGGATCGCAAACCGCGACTTCGTCAACTGGTCGAAGGTGATGGACCCTCTCGCGAACGACCCCGCGGCGTCCGCGGGACGCCGGCTCACCCGCCCGCGCCCGGGCCACGCCGACCTCGCCGGCGGGATGAAGTACGGCGCGAACGACCTGCGCGACGTACTGGAGCGCGCGTCCGCGCGGGAGACGGCGGCGCGGGTCGCCGCGGGAGCCGTCTGCAAGCTGCTGCTCGCCGAGTGCGGAATCGAGGTGAAGAGCGGCGTCCTCTCGGTCGGCGACGCCGTGGACGACCGATCGCCGCGTTCGTTCGACTCCCTCCAGAAAGTCCGGGAGGACTCGCCGATGCGCGCCCTCGATCCCGCCACCGAAAAAAAGATGGTCCGGGCGGTGGACGCCGCGAAGAAGGAGGGGGACACGCTCGGCGGATCGGTGCTCGTGGGCGCCCGCGGCGTGCCGGCCGGCCTCGGCTCGTACGCTTCCTGGGATCGCAAGCTCGACTCGCGCATCGGGGCGGTGCTCCTCTCGATACCGGCCGTCAAGGCGGTCGAATTCGGCTCGTCGATCGAAGCCTCGCGGGGACCCGGCTCGCGCGCCCACGACGAGATCGTGCGCGGCAAGGGGGGCGGCCTCCGGCGCCGCACGAACCGCGCCGGAGGACTCGAGGCGGGAGTCACGAACGGCGAAGACCTGATCGCGGTCGTTTACATGAAGCCTCTCTCGACGCTCGCCCGCGGCCTCGACTCCGTGGACCTCGCGACCGGCATCGCGTCGCGCGCGGCGTACGAGAGAAGCGACGTCACCGCCGTTGCGGCGTGCGGCGTCATCGCCGAGGCCATGCTCGCGTACGTGCTCGCCGACGCGCTGCTCGATTCGACCGGCGGCGACCGGCTGACAGACGTCAAGTCCCGTCTGGCCGCGCACCGGGCGCGCGTCCGGCGTTATTCCCGGGGATGACCGCGGGCGCCGACCCGGCGTACGTCTGTCCCCGCTGCCGTTCCCCCCTCCGGCGTAACGAGGCGGGCCTCGAGTGCCCGAGCTGCCGCCTCTCGTATCCGGTCGCCGACGGCATCGCCGACTTCGTCTCCGGCGCGTACTACGACCGGTTTCCTCCGGGGGCGGAGCCGTCCGAGGAGGACCGCGCGGGCCTCGAGCACGAGGTCGCCGGAGCAATTCCGCGGATCCGGGATTTCTACCTGCCGAAGATCGAACGGGCGCGCCGGCGTAGCGGCCGGACCGGCCACGCCTGGAGGGTCCTCGACTGCGGATGCGGGAACGGGATCTCGGTCGACGTCCTGAACGAGGCGGGCGTGGCGGCGTGGGGCAACGACCCTTCGGCGATGCGCCGGTGGCAGTGGCGGGAGCGGACGTGGCGCGAGCGGCTCTCGGTCGCGGACGGGAGCTCTCTCCCCTTCCCCGACGGCTTCTTCGACGCCGTGCTCGCGTCCGGCGTCCTCGAGCACGTGGGCGTCGAAGAATCGCGGAGCGCGGGATACGCGGTGCGCCCGCTCCCCTCGAGGGACGCGGACCGGCGCCGCTTCCTGGCCGAGCTCCTCCGCGTGACCGCGGCCGGCGGAACGATCTGGCTCGACTTCCCCAACGGCGCGTTCCCCATCGACTTCTGGCACGGCGACCGTCCGGGCGCGGCGAGACGGCACGGCCGAGTCGAGGGTTTTCTCCCGACGTCGACGGAGGTCCGCGGGTTGTTCCGCGACCTCGCTCCGACGGCGACCGTCCGTTTCCACAGCCCGCACCGCCGCCTCAAGTTCCGGCAGGTCGGGCGCCACTGGTACGGAGCGGCCCTTTCCCTTCCGGCGCGGCTGTTCCTCCGGGCGATGGCCGTCCCGCCGCTCGAGTTCCTCGCCTCGAGCCGCGCGAACCCGTTTCTCGTGGTCGAGGTCCGCCGGCGGGACCTCAGCGGGTCGCGCGGACCGCGTCCTCCGGGAGAACCGCCAGGAGACCGAGCTCCCGCCGATCCTCGGACCCCGTGAGGCGCTTCGGAACGAACGCGCGGTCGAGCTCGAAGAGAAACGCGCGCGGTCGCCCTCCCGACCAGAGGGCGAGGCTCACGGCCTCTCCGGGACGCACCGAGCGCCGGTACAGGACCCGGTCCCCGACGTCCTCCGCGCGCACGCTCACCCCGACGGCCTTCCCCTCCGGCGAATAGTTCGCGAGCGAGAGTTGCTCCGGCGCGTCGCCGCGGACCCGGATCGCGAACCGGCGCCGCGTCCAGCGGAACGAGCCCCCCGGCCCCGTCTCGGGCTGGTGAAACCCGATGAGCCGCGAGTAGCGGAACGTCTCCGCCGGGTCCGCCATGCGGAAAACCGCCACGAGCGAAGCGACCGCGTAGATCCCGACGACCGCGGCGAGAGCCGCCGTCCCGCGCGACGCCTTCCGCTCCCGCGCCTCCGCCGGAATCGCGACGAGGGCGGCGAGCAGGAAGAAGAGCAACGAGACCTCGGGAGCGAGCCAGTGGGATCCGACGACGAAGGCGAGGAGGACGGCGAGGAGCCCGGCCGCCGCGCCGAAGGAGTCCGGGTCGCGACGCCGGGCCAGGGCCTGTCGAGCGAGCACGGCGGCGAAGACGAGCGTGAGCGCGAACCCCACGATCCCGGTCTCGGCGAGCGCCTGCAGGTACGCGCTGCCCGGGTTGTCGCGCATCGGAAGACGTGGACTCGAAGGATCGACGAGGTCCGGCAGCCGCCACGCGAAGCTCCCCAGGCCTCCCCCTACCACCGGGTTTTCCGAGAAGAGCGTCCGCGCGGCGCGCCACAGCGTCGGGCGGGAGGACGTGCGGTCGTCGAGCGACAGAGCCGACTGGAAGAGCTGTCCGACGCGGCCGCCGACGCCCCCCCGCGAGCCGGGCAGGAGGAAGACCGCCACGGCGAGAGCGAATCCTCCGAGTGCCAGCGCGACGCGGAGACGGCCCCGCATCGACGCGAGGGCGATGACCGCGGCGCTCCCGAGGAGGGCGACGAGGAACCCGCTTCTCGAGCCGGAGAGCGCGAGCCCGATCGGAAGCGGCAGCAGGGCTCCGATCGCCCATCGCTCCCGCGGCCGGCCGATCGCGAGCGCGAGCAGCACGACGATCCCGAGGCCGCAGAGGAGCCCGAGCGCGTTGGGGTCGGTGGCTCCCCCCGAGTAGCGCCCGGTGAGCTTCCAGAAGGGCCGTGTCTCGCCGGGGAAGAGGCCGATCGCCTGGAGAACCGCGGCGGCCGCGGAGAGGGCGACCCCGGTGAGAGCCGCCCGCAAGCAGCCGCGGCGAGCGTCCGCTCGACAGCGTCGGAGGACGAAGAAGAAGGCGGCCCCCGCCGCGAGGATCGCGAACGTCAGGACGCTCTCGCGGACGGCCGCGGCGTCCGGCAGCCCCTCGCCGTTGACGGCGCGCCCCGACAGACCCTCGAGCAGCGCCCACAGAGTCCGCGCGCGGACCAGGGCGAGGATCGTTGCCAGCGTCCACACCGCCACGAGGGCGCGCAGAGGCACGTCGAGCCGGGAGGGGTCCGGCG
>DATIBN010000105.1:0-2019 GCA_035457525.1 Thermoanaerobaculia bacterium
TTGAGGCCGAAGCGGAAGAGGTCGATCCGCCATCGACCCCCGGTTCGCGCGAGGTGCACGTCGTAGCTCCCCACGAACACGCGCGTCCGGGACGGGTTGGAAATCCTCTCGCGGTGGTGGTACGCGACCCCGTAACAGAACACCGTGGCGCGATCTCCATCCACATTGGTCTGGAAGTTGCCGACCTGGTGATGAACCTGATCGATCGGCTCGAGGCCCCGGGCCCAGGCCGCGCTGACCTCGGTGGATTTCAGATGCAACGGCTCACCCCCCGCCATCGACGTCATGTCGAGGATGATCGTGTCGGCCAGGCAGTCCTCCACGGAGGCCCAGTCGCGCCGATCCGTCGCCAGGAAGAGGCGCACGACGACGCTCTCGACTTCCCGGACGTCCCGGAGCGCGGCGGATTCGGTCATGCTCCTTGGATTCCCTGCAAAGGCGGGACCGGGCCCGGACCAGCGTGTCATGGATCGTTCATCATTCGGTCTTCCACCGGTTCGCTGATGCAGGCGAATCTGGCTCTACCGACGACGGCGGACCTATCGTGAGAATTGGCAACACAATTGCCGAGGAGACATCCGATGACCCGGAAATGGAGATCCTTCGCCGGTGCAGCCGCGGTCGGAGCCGGCGCCGCCGCGGTGGCCGCGTACATGGGAGTCGTCCGGCGATGGCACCTGCGCTGGGGCGCCACGGACGACGAGATCGCCCGCGAAATGCCGCTCGACGACGAGGTCACCGAACCGACGTACGTCACGAATCGCGCGATCACGATCCGGGCGCTTCCCCAGGAGATCTGGCCGTGGCTCGCGCAGATGGGAGAGCTGCCGCGGGGCGGCTTCTACAGCTACCTGACGGTCGAGAGGCTCCTCCGGATGCAGGTCGAAAACGCGGATCGGATCCTCTCCGAGTTCCAGGATCCGAAGGTGGGCGAGGCGCTCGATCGCTCCGGAACGATGCGCGTGAAGGCCGTCGAGCCGAACAGCTATCTCGTGCTGGGGCCGTCCTCGACGCCGGATCTCGCGGTGACGTGGACCCTCGCCCTCTATCCGAGGATCGACGGATCGACGCGCCTGATTTCCCGCTGCCGGGCACGGCTGCCGCGGGGATCGAAGGGACTCTTCTGGCTGGCGATTCTGGATCCGGGCCAGTTCCTGATGGAGCGCAAGATGCTCCTCGAGATCAAGAGGCGCGCGGAGTCGCGCGCCTCACGCTTCGCCGGCCGGAAGCGGTCCGCGACTGCAAAGGATCGCCCCACGAAACCCGCCCGGATGTCCTAGTAACCGGGAGCTCCGCCCGGACTCGGCGTCGGAGTCGGCTGACCCGGCGCGGTCGACGGAGCCGTCGGCGAGTCGTACCCGCCGCCGCCGCACGCCGACTGGCCGGCCGCGAGGAGACCGAGTACCACCGCAAACAGAAGGATTCTTCTGAAGGTGTTCTTCATGTTCTCTCCTTTCGCGCCGTCTTTTCTGCGCGCACAGAAGACGAGCAACGTGGTTGCCATCCTCTCGTCGGCACGCACGAACGGACGGGCCCCGACTGCCGCAAGCCATTGACTCGCGGGGACTCGGAGGAAAGCTGAGAAACGGATTAGCGGCCCGAGGAGAGCTCTTTGATGAGCCGGTAGTAGAACTCGACGCCCTCGTGGAAGGAGTCGACCCCCACGCGCTCGTCCTTTCCGTGCGCCCGCACGTCATCGATGTCGATGAAGATCCCGGACACTCCGTACGTGGGGATGCCGGCGGGGCGAAGGTAGTATCCGTCGGTTCCTCCGGTCTCCATCGTCGGCACGACCGCTACGGGGGGCCACATCGCCGTCCGCACCTTCTCGACCGCGCGCATCAGCTCGGGCTCGAGGCGCGCCGTCGGCGCGACCACGCTTTCGCGGGGCTTCTCCCACTCGCGGATCGGGCCCGTGACGGCGACCTTTTCGTCGTCCACCACGCGCGCGAGGGTCGCGCGCACCTCGTCGGGATCGCGCCCCGGCAGGAGGCGGCAGTTGACGAGGGCGCGCGCTTT
>DATIBN010000106.1:0-18777 GCA_035457525.1 Thermoanaerobaculia bacterium
CGACCTGGGGAAGCGCCTCGACGCGCTCATCGTGCGCAACGTGCCCGGGGTGCGCAAGGCCGTGAAATGGAACTCGCCTTTCTACGGCATCGCGGGCCAGGGTTGGTTCCTGTCGTTCCACGTCTTCACTCACTACGTCAAGGTGACCTTCTTCCGCGGCACTTCGCTGCGACCGGTCCCGCCCGGCGCCAGCAGGCACGAGGACGTCCGCTACTTCGACATCCACGAAGGCGACGAGCTCGACCCGGCGCAGATGGCGAAATGGGTGAAGCAGGCGGCTGCGTTGCCGGGCTGGGTCCCGTAGCGACCGTCCTGAGGAATCGGCTGGCCTACGCTTTCGAGTCGCGCAGGCTACGGCCCGCGGTTGCGTAGCTTTGCGGAATAAAGTACTCTGCGTCGGCCATGACGAGAGCCTGGATCGCCGGAGGGGCATTCGCAATCCTGCTCGTCCTCGCCCTCGCGGCCGGTCACAGGGCCTTCGTGCGGGACGTGCCTCCCCGGGCGGCGACCCCGCCCGCGGTTACCCCAGCGATTCCGGCGGGCGAGGACGCCCACCCGGACTTCCTCTACGGCCGCATTACCACCCATGGCGGTGCCACCTACGAGGGGCGGCTGCGCTGGGGGGGCGACCAGGAGTCGTTCTGGGGCGACTACTTCAACGGCTTCAAGGCGGAGAACCCCTGGGTCGCCCACGCGCCGCCCGGGCGGCTGCCCCGGGAGCGACGGTCGATCGAGATCTTCGGCGTCGAGATCGGCCACCGGAAGGGCCGGAACGACCTCGGCCGGTTTTTCATGGCGCGCTTCGGCGACATCGCGCGGGTCGAGGCGGACGGCCGCGACGTGCGCGTGACCCTCAAGAGCGGGACAGTGTTCGACCTCGACCGCTTCGAGGCCAGCGACTTCGACGACGGCGTGCGGGTATGGGACGTCACGCGCGGCGTCGTGAACCTCACCGCCGACATCGAGACGGAGTTCCTCGCGCGCATCGACGGCAATCGGCGGATCCGCACGATCGAGCTCCTCCCCACCTCCCGGCTCCACGCCGTCCCCTACCGGCTGTACGGCACGGTGCGCACGCGAGAGGGCGAGTTCACCGGCTTCGTCCAGTGGGACCGGGAGGAGTGCGTCGGCTCCGACCTTCTCGACGGCAAGACCTCCGACGGTCCGCTCGGCCTGCGTTTCGACACCATCCGCTCCATCGCGCGCCACTCGGTGGACAGCTCCCGGGTGACGCTCGCCGACGGCCGCGAGATCGTGCTCTCCGGCAGCCGCGAAGTCGGCCAGGGCAACCGCGGGATCTACGTCGACGACCGGCGCTACGGCCGGGTGCTGGTCTCCTGGGAGGCCTTCGAGCGCATCGACTTCCGCCCCGGCGGCAGCGGCCCGGCCTACGGGGACTTCCCGCCCGGGCGCGCGCTCGCGGGCACCGTCACCACCCGCGCCGGCCGCCGGTTCACCGGCCGGCTGGTTTACGACCTCGACGAGAGCGAGACCACCGAGACGCTCGACGCCCCATCCCGGGGCGTGGACTACACCATTCCCTTCGGCATGGTCGCCTCGATCGCGCTCCCCGGAGGCGCCGAGCGCGGCGCCGATCGCGTCCGGGTGACCCTCCAAAACAGCGAGCAGCTCGAGCTCGAGCGCGCCGGCGACCTCGGCGAGAAAAATGCCGGCATGCTGATCTTCGTCGACGGCCGTCCGCGCCCCGAGTACGTCCCCTGGACCGACGTGGCGCAGATCGAACTCGACCGCCCGCTGGCGATGTACCCGCCGCTCGGCGGGCGCCCGGTCACGGGCGCTCGCACCGGTCCGCCGCCGAACGCGCGTCGATCGGACGGTTGAGCCCGATCGAATTGCGCTCTGCTGGACCTGGACTCCGTCGAGGAGTTCGACGACGGACTCGGTCAACTGCGTTACCGCGTGCAGAATCTCACCGGATGACGGTTAACCGGTACCCGACAATCGCGGTTCTTCCTGTCGAGCGGGTGAGATGTCGGACAAAGAACAACAGTTGAGTCAGGCGAAGGTGCTGGCTCTCGCGCACGCCCACGAGCAGGCAACAGACTGGCACACGAGGCCGCCCCACGTTGTCTGACCTCTCCGCTGGCCGCCCGAACGCTCCGCAGCCGGGGAAGAGCAGGCTCCGCCTGACTCGCAAGAGCATCGTCGGCATCCTGACGGTGGTCGGCGCAGGGCTTGCCGTCGCGGTCGTCATTCTCTCGAACCGTGAGAGACCTTACGATCGCGCCTTCGACAGCCGAGTGGCAATTCCCACGTATCGTTCCGACGGCCCCGTCGTTCTGTTCGACGAGGGTCACCGCAACGCGCACACGACAGCAAGTGGTTACAAGCCGCTGGCCGATCTGCTGCGCAACGACGGTTACACGGTGCGGACTCTCCAGCAGCCGCTGACTGCGGCGGCGTTGGAGGGAGTGTCGGTCCTGGTGCTCGCGCTCGCCCAGGGGTCCAACGACACCAATGACGACGCCGCGTACTCGGAGGCCGAAGCGGCCGTCGTCGAAACGTGGGTTCGTGGCGGCGGGTCATTGCTCCTCGTGACCGACCACTGGCCCTACGGGCCGGCGGCGTCCTCACTCGCCCTTCATTTCGGCGTCGCGACGGGGAATGGTCTGGTGCAGGACCCGGCACATCACGACCCGGACCGGGGCGACAGTCACCTCGTGTTTTCCGTCGAGAACCAGCTTCTGCGGGACCATCCGATCACCCGTGGACGGAATCCGGAGGAGCGGCTGCACCGCGTCTTGACGTTCACGGGGCAGTCGCTCCGGGGCCCTGCGGACGCCGTGCCGTTCCTCCTCTTGTCGGACGCGGCCACCGAGCTGCCCCCCGGGCCGGCGCGCGTCGAGAGAGAAGGGGGCGACGTTCGGGTCAACATGGAGTACGGTGCTCCGGCCGCTGCCGCCGGCCGGGCTCAGGGCCTGGCCCTTGAGATGCAGGCGGGGAGGCTGGTCGTCCTCGGAGAAGCCGGGTTGTTGCGGGCGCAGCGGGAGCGCAATGGGCAGCGGGTCGGGATGAATGTGCCCGGTTACGACAACCGACAACTCGCGCTCAACATCTTGCACTGGCTTTCGCGGGCCTTGTAGAGGTTGCCACCGCCATCCTCGCGAACGAGAAGAAGGAATGGCTGAACTGACGCGGACTCGAAGCGTGCTCGCCGTGCAGGACCTTGGCGCGGCCGTCGACTACTACACGCGGGTGCTCGGCATGAGGATCGACTTCACGGCTCCGGGGTGGGCGTTTCTGTCCCGCGGGGCATTCCGGCTGATGCTCGGCGAATGCGCGGACGCGATGCCGGCGCACGAGACGGGCGACCATTCCTACGTGGTCTACGTCACCGTCGAGGGCATCGACGAGCTCTATGGCGAAATGGTGGGCGCGGGAGCGACCCTCACGCAGAAGCTCGCGGACAAGCCGTGGGGGATGCGCGAGTTCGGCGTGCGCACGCCGGACGGTCACCGGATCATGTTCGGCCAGGAGCTCTGAGTCGAAAGGAGACGGCGATGTCCAGGGTCAGCGTGCGGTACATGATTGATGACGTTCCGGCTGCGATGCGTTTCTACACGACGCTCCTCGGTTTCACGGTTGAGCGGGACGCTTCGCCGGCCTTCGCGTCGGTCGTGCGGGACGGCGTGCGCCTCCTGTTGAGCGGTGACGGCAGCTCGGGGAAGCGCCCCCTGCCGGACGGTCGCCACCAGGTACCGGGCGGCTGGAACCGCGTGCACCTGGAAGTGAGCGATCTCGCCGCGGAGGTTGCGCGGCTGCGGGCGGCAGGCGTCCCCTTCCGCACGAACGAGATCGTGACCGGGCCGGGCGGCGCACAGGTGATTCTCGACGACCCTTCGGGCAACCCGGTGGAGTTGTTCCAGCCGGGGCGCTGAGGTCGATGATCCGATGAGAAGGCGCTCCTTATCCCTCTTCCCTGCCCGGGGCTCGAACGCCCTGCGCGCTCTCGCAGTCGGTGCGCAGGCACTCGGCGCGCTGGCAGTTGGCGCTCTGGCCGTCGGCGCTGTTGCGATCGGTCGCCTCGCGATTGGACGCGCTCGACTACGGCATCTGGAGATCGACGAGCTCGTCGTTCGGAAGCTCCGCGTTACCGGTGACCTGCAACTTCCACCGGCTCATTCCGCCGCACGCAATAAGATCCGGGAAAAGGAGGTCGGAATGGCTAAGGAACTTCGGTGCGGTGACTTGATGCCGGGTTGCAAGACCGTGGTCGAAGGGAAAGACGAGGCCGAGGTGATGGCCCGGGCGGCGGAGCACGCGAAAAGCGCTCACGGACTCGAGCAGATTCCCCCCGAGCTCGCCGGCCAGGTCCGCTCCGCGATCAAGGAAAAAGGACCTTCCCAAAGGGCCTGATTCCACCTGCTCTCTCGGCTCTGCTCGGTCCAAACGATGACGCCGTGTCCGGGTTCTGGTGGACTCCGAATCCCGAAGGCCTCATCGCTCATTCGAAAGTACGATACGACCGTACGGGAGGGCGCACGCGCACTTCGGCTCTGGCCTTACGATGGCGCCGTCGAAGTAGTGCGCCGAGGAACGGACATCTTCCCGTGACCGCCCTCGCCGTCGCTCGTTTCAGTTCGGTCTTCGGGGCCGGGCTCGTCAGTGGCGTATTGCTGGGGGATCGCATGGGAGCGAGCTTTGCCCGCCCGGAGCTTCCTGCTTCGAGCTTCGTGACGTTTCAGCAGATCGTGCACCGACACTTCGTGGTGATGATGCCGATCCTGTTGGGCATCACGATCCTTTCCTGCGCCGCCTGGCTGATACTGGTGCGCTCTCGCACTGGAAGCGCGGAGTTCGCCTTCCTGGCGCTCGGCGCACTCGCATTCGTCTCCATCGTTATCCTCACGCGATCGATCAATGTGCCGATCAACAATCAGCTGATGACCTGGAATCCGTCTTCACCGCCCCCGCACGTCATGAACACCTGGGCCGGGTGGGAGCGCTCGCACACGGCGCGAACGGTGATGGCGGTTCCGGGATTCGTGCTGTTGCTCCTGGCGTTCGCAGCGGCGAAGAATCGCCGGGAGGCGTGACGTCTACCCATTCACTTGACGACCGGACGGAGGATTGCACGTGAAAGTCGAGATCATTTCCAGCTCGGACGTTCCCCGATCCATGGGACCGTATTCTCAAGCGACACGCGCCGGGCAATTCATCTTCTGTGCGGGTCAAGGTGGCGTCGACCCGACCACAGGTAAGCTCGTGGAGGGAGGCATTCGCGAGCAGACCCGTCAGGCGATACGCAATCTCCAGGCAATCCTGGAGGAGGCGGGGAGTGACCTCTCGCATGTGGTCATGGTGACCGTGATGCTGCACGACTGGAAATACTTCGAAGAGATGAACGCGGCATTCGAGGAGCTCTTCGGCCAGAGGCCACCGGCGAGATCGACGATACGGGGCGAGCGCTGGCCGCCGGGCTCGCTGGTGGCAGTGAATGCGATCGCGGTATCCCGGGCGGATTGAGCGCCCGCACGATGCGTAAAGGCACCGGTCTTCCTTTCCTGATCATCGGCCTCGCGTTCCTGGCGCTCGGAGCGTCGGGTCGCCGAGCTTTCCTGGCGATCGGGCTTGCGTTTCTGGTTCTCGGGATCGTCTTCATGGTTCGACAGCGCAGCGGCACCTAGGCCGCGTGCAATGAAGCGAGCCACCGCTTCTCGACACCGTTGCACGGACTTCGAAGAGAAAGGGAGGTCGTAAAGTGCTACTCCGGGCATTGATCGCGGGCGTCGTGAGCGGCGCCCTGACAGCATGGATCGGATGGTCCTCCTGGGTACCGGACACTGTGGCGTTTCATTCGGTCGCTCTCGCCGTCATCGGCGCGATCTACATGGGATTTGCGTTCTCGGACGGCAGGCTTTCGATCATGATCGTGGAGCTCTCCTTTGCCACGGCGATCGTCGTGCTCGCGCTCCTGGGTCTCTGGCAGGCCAACGTTCTCATCGCTGTCGGCCTGATCCTGCACGGCCTGTGGGATATCGCGCATCGACCGCGCGGGATAACGACGAAGTTGCCGGCGTGGTACCCGCCGTTCTGCGCGGCCTACGATTTCGTCTTCGCGGGTGTCTTTTTGTTCCTCGCGCGCGACCTCGCGCCCCGCGCGGGCTGATCGAAGAGTCGAGCGGTCCGACGCGAACACGGTTGGATCGGGGCCCGCGGAAGGGTCCATGAGGGCGGTCGTCTTCACCCGATACGGGTCACCCGACGTTCTCGAGCTGAGGGAGGTGGAGAAACCCTCTCCCGGCGACGACGAGGTCCTGGTCCGGGTTCACGCCGTGTCCCTGAACGACTGGGATTGGGAGGCCCTTCGGGGCACTCCTTTCGTGAACCGTCTCCTCTTCGGGCTCGTCCGACCGAGGAGGCACAGACAGATCCTCGGTTCCGACATCGCCGGGCGGGTCGAAGCAGTCGGCAAGTCCGTCCGGAAGCTCGAGCCGGGTGACGACGTGTTCGGAGATCTGAGCGGCCGCTGGGGCGGTTTCGCGGAGTACGTCTGCGCACGGGAGAGCGCGGTGGCGCTGAAAACGCCCGGCATGACGTTCGAGCAGGCCGCGGCCATACCGCAGGCGGGGCTACTGGCTCTCCAGGCCCTCCACGACAAGGGCCGGATTCGAAATGGGCAGAAGCTCCTGATCAACGGTGCCGGCGGAGGTGTGGGTACGTTTGCGATCCAGATGGCCCGCCTCTACGACGCCGAGGTGACCGCGGTCGATCGTGCGGAGAAGCTGGACATGCTCCGCTCGATGGGCGCCGCGCACGTCATCGACTACACGAAAGAGGACTTCGCGAGGAGCGGGCAACTCTACGATCTGATCCTCGACGTCAAGACGACCCGCTCGCCGTTCGATTGTGCGCGCGCTCTGCGCCGCAACGGCGTCTACGTCTCGGTCGGAGGCTCGATGCGTCGCGCTCTCCAGGCCGTGCTGATGGCGCCGTGGATCTCGATGACCCGGAAGAAGAAGATCCGCTTTCTGGCTCTGAAAACGAACGAGGGCCTGACCCGGATGAAAGAGCTCTTCGAGTCGGGCCAGGTCGTCCCCGTTATCGACGGACCTTACCCGTTGAGCGAGGTCCCCGAAGCATTCCGGCGCTTCGGGAAAGGGCTCCACAAGGGGAAGGTTGTCATCACCGTGGCGTAGTCTGCCGACCGCGGAAGGCGCACATGAACGTCCTCGATGCCATCGGAAACACGTCTCTGGTCCGGCTCCGCCGCATCGTTCCGCCCGGCGCCGGGGCGATCCTCGCGAAGCTCGAGTGGGAGAACCCCACCGGCAGCCTGAAGGACCGGATGGCCAGAGCCGTGATCTCGCGGGCGGAAGAGGACGGCCGGCTGAAGCCGGGGGACACCGTCATCGAGTACACGGGCGGCAGCACGGGGACGTCGCTCGCGCTGGTCTGCGCCGCGAAGGGATATCGAATTCGGATCGTCACCTCCGACGCGTTCAGCCAGGAGAAGCGGGATCACATGACGGCGCTCGGCGCCGACCTCACTCTCGTCCCGAGCGAGGGGGGCCTCACGACCCGGAAGCTGATCCAGGACATGATCGAGGTCGCCCGCGGTTTGAGCCGGGAGCCCCGGACGTACTGGACCGACCAGCTCAACAACCACGACAGCATCGCGGGCTACCACTCGCTGGGCGAGGAGATCTGGAATCAAACGAAGGGGAGGGTCGACGCGTTCGTTCACAGCGTGGGTACGGCAGCGTCTCTGCGGGGCGTCGCCACCGTGCTCAAGCGACACAAACCGGGCATCCGGATCGTCGCCGTCGAACCCGCGGAATCTCCGGTCCTGGCGGGCGGATCGGCCGGTCCTCACCGGATCGAGGGGGTGGGGATTGGTTACACTCCTCCACTCTGGGAGCCGAGTCTCGTGGACGAGATCCTGCCCGTCGGAACCGAAGACGCGAAAGAGATGACGCGGCGTCTCTCGCGCGAGGAGGCGCTCTTCGCCGGGACCTCCTCCGGGGCCAGCGTCGTCGCCGCGATTCGAGTCGCGGAAGAGCTCGGGCCGGATGCGATGGTGGTCACGCTGATGGCCGACTCCGGACTCAAATACCTGAGCACCGACGTGTATCGGAGAAGTTGAGGAATCGGGGTGGCCGGACACGAGTGGTGCAATCCCTGAACTGCGCCGGAGCTCGAGATGAGTAAGGTCGACCGCTGGTCGCGGCTTCTGACGGCAATCCTCGGCGGGATCGGGATCCTGCTCGCCGGCCTGGGGCTGTTGCGCATCGGGGTCATCGGGGATCGGCGGATCGCGCTCTGGCCGACCCACGACCTCCTGAACCTCGAGATCTTCCAGGGCCGCCTGCCGCCATCGACGATGGCGTTCGCCTTCGGGGTCCACGTGCTGATCTGGACGGCGGTCCTGTACGCTCTCCTCTCGCTGGGCCGGCGCCTCCGGCCGCGGTGAATCAACGTTGGCCGAACGAATCGACCTCTTCGACAGCACCTACGGCCACTTCACCGACCGGGTGCTCGACGCCATCCGGAAGGACACTTTCGGCGAGGACATCGGCCAGAACAGCTGGGTGACCGTCGACGAGTACGATCGCTTCATCACCTGGCTCGACCTCCGTTCCGAACATCACGCCCTCGAGGTCGCGAGCGGGTCCGGCGGCCCGGCCCTCTATCTCGCCCGCGCCACGGGGTGTCGCGTCACGGGGATCGACGCCAACGAGAGCGGGGTCGCCACGGCCGCCGACATGGCGGCGCGGTCTCACCAGTCCGAACGGGTCCGGTTCGAGCTGGCCGACGCGAATGCGAAGTTGCCGTTCGAGGAGAACTCCTTCGATGCGCTCCTCTGTATCGACTCGATGAACCACTTCCCCGATCGACTGGCGGTGCTCCGGGAATGGCGCCGCGTCCTCCGCGTCGGGCGCCGCGCCGTTTTCACCGATCCGGTCGTCATCACCGGCCCCGTGACCAACGACGAGCTGGCGCTGCGAAGCTCCATCGGCCTCTTCCTGTTCGTTCCCGCCGGACTCAACGAACGCCTGATCGGGCAGGCGGGCTTCCGTCTCGTCCGACAGGAAGACGTGACCGAGAACGCCGCCCGCGTCTCGGGTCGGTGGCACCAGGCGCGAGAGGCCCGCAAAGAGGACCTTCTTCGGATCGAAGGCCAGCCCCGCTTCGAAGGGCTGCAGCGGTTCTTCGAAGCGGTGAACCGCCTCACGAGCGAGCGGCGCCTCTCGAGAATCGTTTACGTGGTCGAGAAGTCCGATGTCGAGAATTGACGAACGGCTCCGCGAGCTCGACATCGCGCTGCCGCAGCCGAGCACGCCCGGGGCGAACTACGTCCCGACGGTGCGCTCGGGAAATCTGGTCTTCCTCACCGGTCAGCTCTCCCAGTGGAACGGGGAGCGGCGCTTCGTGGGGAAGCTCGGGCGGGAGTTCGACGTCGCGGAGGGACAGCAGGCCGCCCGTCTCTGTGCCCTGAACCTGATCTCGCACCTTCGAGCGGCGCTCGACGGGAACCTCGATCGGGTCGTGCGATGCGTCCGCATTGCGGGCTACGTGAACTCCACCCCGGATTTCACGGGTCAGTCGCAGGTCGTCAACGGCGCCTCCGACGTCTTCGTCTCGGTCTTCGGAGAAGCCGGGCGCCATACCCGGATGGCCGTCGGGGTGAGCGCCCTGCCGTACGATGTCGCGGTCGAGGTCGAGGCCGTCTTCGAGATCTCGTAAGCGGGAGTCGGGAGTGTCGAGGCTGCCGGGAGTCACGCATCTCAAGTTCTCGCGGAGCTGAACCGGTCGCGCCGCTCCTCGCCCGAGCCGGGCGGATCGCGAGTCTCGCCCGCAACGAGCGGCTGTCGGGCGCGGTCGGATTCGGTTGGGGGCTGGCTGAAGGGATCGTCTTTTTCATCGTTCCCGACGTGTACATCAGCTTTGCCACGCTCTTCTCGCCGGGATCCGGGGCCGTGGCCTGGTTCGCTTCGATCGCGGGTTCGGTGGTGGCAGTTTCGATCCTCTCGCTGCTCACCCGGATACGCGGCGTCGACTACCAGACGTTCCTCGAAGGGATTCCCGGGATATCCGCCCTCCTCGTCGACCGGGTTTCGGAGACGGTCTCGGCCGGCGGCCTTCCCTTCGACCCGCTCCTGGCGCTCGGCGGCGTGCCGCTGAAGGTCTACGCGGGGGTCGCGTTCTCGCTGGGGATCCCGGTCGGGACCGTGCTCCTCTGGACCGTCTTCGCCCGCGTGGTTCGAATTGCGCCGACCTACCTCTTCGCCGCGGCGGTGCGGCGGCTCTTCCGCCGCTCGATCGACGCGCGCCCGGCGGTCTGGGGAGCGCTCGTCGCGATCTTCTGGCTGGTCTTCTACGTCCTCTACTTAATCGCCATGAGTCGGACCTGAGAGCAACTTCCCGTCGTGAGAAGCTTTCGCGCGTGATTCGAGGGGTCGGGCTGGGACGGAGTTCTCGAACGATTGCGCCCGCTGCCCTGTGGCTCGGCCTCCTCTTTCCGGCCCCGGTCGGGGGACCATCCCCGACTCCGGGTTCCCACACCGTCACCTTCGTCATCGACATGCGCGCCGAAATCGCCGGCGCCCGGTTCGATTCCACCCGCGACCGGGTCGGCGTGCGCGGCGGCGTGGCCCCGCTCTCGTGGGACACCACGCTCTTTGCCGCCGATCCGGACGCCGACGGGCTCTACGAGGTGACGGCGACGTTTCCCCGCGCCCCGTTCGGGGGCCAGGCGGTGACGTACAAGTTCAAGGTGGACCGGGCAACGGATCCGAGGGGAGGATGGGAGGATGGACGCAACCGCCAGCTCTTCCTGCGCGAGGCGGCGCAGACCGTGACCCGGCCGTTCAACTCGCCGCCCGACCCGGTCGAGACGTCTCGAACGGGGACCCTCCGCGCGCATCCCGCTTTCCCTTCGAGACTCCTGGCGCCGCGGGATGTACAGGTCTACCTGCCGCCCGGCTACGAGCAGGCGAAGTCCCGCCGATACCCGGTGCTCTACCTCCACGATGGACAGAACATTTTCGACTCGGCCAGCATGGGAATGGAGTGGCAGTTCGACGAAACGGCCGAGGCGCTCATCCGGGCGGGTCGGATCGAACCTCTCATCGTCGTCGCCGTGGCCAACACCGATGCGCGCCGGGACGAATACACGCCGACCTCCGTCGAACGGAAGCGGTCCGACGGCAGCGTCGACAAGGGAGGAGGAAAGGCGAACCTCTACGGTCGCTTCCTCATCGAAGAGCTCAAGCCGTTCATCGACCGCACGTATCGCACCCGCCCGGACGCGGCCAGCACCGCGGTGGGAGGGGCGTCTCTCGGTGGTCTCGTTTCGGTCTGGCTGGCGCTCGAGCATCCGCGGGTGTTCGGGAACGTGCTCGCCGTGTCGCCGACCGTGTGGTGGGACAGCTTCGTGATCCTCGAGAAGATCGCGGCGCTTCCGAGGAAGACTCCGGCGCGGTTGTGGATCGACATCGGTACCCTGGAAGGAGGGGACGCCGTCTCCGGCGCGCGCCGGCTGCGGGACGCCCTGCTCGAGAAGGGCTGGAAAGCCGGCACGGACCTCGAGTACTTCGAGCAGGAAGGCGGGCAACACGACGAGATCTCGTGGGCCTCCCGAGTGGAGGGGATGCTCACCTTCCTCTACGGAAAGCCGGACGCCCCACTCCGATGATCGAAGTCCGCTCGACCGCCCGACTCGTCCTCTTCGACGCGGATCGACGGGTGCTCCTCTTCCGGCATGCCGACGGGCACGGGCGCGAGTTCTGGGCGACCCCGGGCGGGGGCCTCGAACCGGGAGAGACCGCCGAGCAGGCCGCCCGGCGGGAGGCCGCCGAAGAGCTCGGCGCGGTGAACGTCGTCCTCGCGCCGCTCTGGACCGGATCGTCGATCTTTCCGTTTGCGGACCGCGCGGTCTCGCAGAGCGAGACCTTCTTCCTGGTCACGACCGAGAGTGAGGTTCTCGGGCCCGAAGTCGAGGCGACCCATCGCCTCGAGCGGATCCGGGAGGCCCGGTGGTGGTCGCTGGCCGAAATCGAGAGCTGCCGGGAGCCGCTTTTCCCCACGGATCTCGCGGATCGGTTGAGAGCGCTCGCCGCTCCCCGCTGAAAGTCGCGGGCCCCGCTCATGCGTATCGCGATCTTCGGCACGGGCGGCGCGGGGGGCTTCTTCGGCGCCCGGCTCGCGCGTTCCGGAGAAGACGTCGTCTTCATCGCGCGCGGAGAGCACCTGCAGGCGATCCGGCAGCACGGGCTCAGAATCGAGACTCCGGAAGGCGAGATCGTCGTCCACCCTGCGCAGGCCACCGACGACCCGGCGCAGGCGGGAATCGTGGACGTCGTGCTGGTGGGCGTCAAGTCCTGGCAGGTGGTCGAGGCGGCTCACGCGATGCGGCCGCTGCTCGGGCCGAAGACGTTCGTCGTGCCGTTACAGAACGGAGTCGAAGCACCCGCGCAACTCGTATCGGTGCTCGGCGCCGACCACGTTCTCGTGGGGTTGTGCGGCACGCTGAGCTGGCTGAGCGGCCCCGGGCGGATCCGCAGCATCGGGAAGGTCCACTTCGTCAAGTTCGGCGAGCTGGACAACCGGGCGAGCGATCGCGCCGAGTTGCTGCGCCGGGCATTCGAGCGCGCCGGCGTGAAGGTGGAGGTGCCCGCGAACGTGCAGCAGGCGCTGTGGGAGAAGTTCCTCTTCGTGGTCTCGCTCGGCGGCGTGGGCGCCGTGACGCGCGCTCCGGTCGGCGTGGTCCGCGCGCTTCCGGAGACCCGCGGGATGCTCGAGGGATGCATGCGCGAGATCCTCGCGGTCGCGCGCGCCCGCCGGGTGCCGATGAAGGAGTCGATCGTCGCCGACACGCTCGCCTTCGTCGATTCCCTGGCTCCCGACGGAACCACCTCGCTCCAGCGCGACATCATGGATGGCAAACCGTCCGAGCTCGAGGCCTGGAATGGAGCCGTCGTGCGCCTGGGCCGGGAGTCGGGCGTGGCGACGCCCCTGCACGAGTTCCTCTACAACAGCCTGCGCCCCCAGGAGATGCAGGCGCGCGGCGGAGCAATGCACCCTCCCGCGGGCGGCGGGCGATAATCTCTCGAGGCGAATTGAAGACCATCTACAGCGCCCAGGACCCCCTCGCCGTCGGGCACCTCCGGAACCTTCTCGTGAGCGAGGGAATCGAGTGCGAGGTGCGGACCCCGTTCCTCGCCGCAGCGAGCGGAGACCTTCCGATCACCGAGTGCTGGTCGGAGCTCCGCATCACGAACGACGAGGATCACGGCAGGGCTCTCGCCCTGATCGGCACGGCGCTCGAGCGCGGGGCGGAGCCGGCCGTCTCCTGGAAATGTTCCGTCTGCGGCGAGGAGGTCGAGAAGCAGTTCGGACTCTGCTGGAAATGCGGTGCGGCGAGCCCGGACGGAGAAGACTAGCCTCGGCGCGGACGATGAGAGAGGCGGCGGCAGCCACCCCGACGATCCCGGCTTTCCTGATCTTCGTCTTGTGGCTCGGCGTGGCGGTGCTCGTGACGGTGGGGGTCGGCGCGTCGCTCGGCCGCGGCGCCTTTCCCGGAGACTTCGCGGCGCGGGCCGATCCCATCCGGCAACGGGCCTACGACGCTCTTCATCGGCAGGACCCGTTCGCGGCCGAGCGGCCGGGCGAGATCCGGCATTTCGACGGCCGCTTCGGCGCCAACCGTTTTCTCACGCTCCTCCACGTCCTCCCGGGAGGTGTCTTCCTGGTGCTGGCGCCGCTGCAGTTTTCCTCGCGGCTTCGAAACCGGCACATCCGGTTTCACCGCTGGTCCGGTCGCGCCCTCCTGGTGATCGCCTTCGCGGCGACCCTCGCCGGCCTCGTCTTCGGTCTGCGGACGCCGTACGGCGGGGCGTGGGAGACGGCGGCGATCTCCCTGTTCGGCGGGTTGTTCCTTGCCTTCCTGGTCCGGGCGTTCCTCGCCATTCGCCGGAGGCAGGTCGAGCGTCACCGGGAGTGGATGATCCGCGCCTTCTCGCTCGCCATCGGGATCTCGACGGTGCGGATCGTCGGGATGGCGTTCGACGTCTTTCTCACGCCGGCCGGATTCCGGCCGAAGGAGATCTTCACGCTTTCGCTCTGGACGGGCTGGACGCTCACGCTCGCTGCCGCGGAGCTCTGGATCCGGTATTCGCGCTCCCGGATCGGGGCGCTGACGCCCTCGACGACGGGCTGACGAATCGACCTTCCCGATTCGATCGTCGGGGACGAGAAGCCCGACGCCGGACCGGAACGCCTTCGACGTAAGCTAGCCGGGCGAATGACGGTTCTGGAGACGGAGCGGCTGACTCTCCGACGCCTCACGACGGACGACGCCGCGTTCATCTTCCGGCTCGTGAACGAGCCCTCGTGGCTGCGCTTCATCGGCGACAAGGGGGTGAGAACACTCGACGACGCGCGCGACTACATCCGCACCGGCCCCATCACGAGCTACGAGCGCTTCGGGTTCGGCCTCTACCTGGCGGAGTTGAAGGGGAGCTGTCGGCCCATCGGGATGTGCGGCCTCCTGAAACGCGACGCCCTCGAGCACCCCGACATCGGGTTCGCGCTCCTGCCGGAGTTCTGGGGGCAGGGCTACGCGTACGAGTCCGCCGCGGCGGTGATGGCCTTCGGGCGAGACGTCCTCGGTCTCGACCGCATCCTCGCCGTGACGAACCCCGACAACTACAGCTCGATCCGGCTCCTCGAGAAGCTCGGACTGCGGGCGGACGGAGCCGTCACGCTCTCCGATGACGGGCCGGAGCTCCGCGTCTACGCCAGCTGATGCCGGCGGCTGTTCTACCGGTCCTCCTCGCGGTCCTCGCGGCCGCGCGATCCCCGGAGCCCTCTCGGCTCGCGCTCACGCACGTCGCCGTGATCGACATGACGGGTGCGCCGGTGAAGCGCGACCGGACCGTGATCGTCGCGGGAAACCGCATCGCGGACGTCGGACCGGCCGCGCAGGTGCGGGTTCCGGCGGGGGCCCGTGTCGTGGACGCCTCCGGCAAGTACCTCGTCCCCGGCCTGTGGGACATGCACGTCCACATCCGCGAGGTGGAGAGGGCGCTGCCGCTCTACGTCGCCAACGGCGTCCTGGGGGTTCGAGAGATCGGCGGCAAGGAGGAAGTTTTCGGGTGGCGAGACCAGATCGCGAGGGGACGCCGGATCGGCCCGCGGATCGTCGCCTGTGGACTGATCCTCGACGGACCTGATCCCGCGTCGGATCGCGAGTTCACGATCCCGGTCGCGAACGCGGCGGAAGCGCGCAAGGCGGTGGCCGACCTCGCCGGCAAGGGCGCCGAGTGCATCAAGGTGTACGACCGCCTGTCGCGCGACGCGTACTTTGCCATCGTCGCGGAGGCGAAGAAGCGGCGTCTCCCGGTCGTCGGACACGTCCCGCTCTCGGTCACCACGATGGAGGCCTCCGATGCGGGGCAGAGGAGCGTCGAGCACCTCGGAACCGTTCTCGAGGGCAGCTCGACGATCGAGCCGGAACTCCGGCGCATGCAGGCCGCGCCGATGCCGGCCGGCGGCGACTTCTCCGAGTTTCCGCGACGCATTGCGGCTCGGGGCGAGCGGATGCTCGACACTTACGACGAGCGGCGGGCGCAGGCGCTCTTCAAGCGCCTCGCGAAAAATGGGACGTGGCAGGTGCCGACGCTCGTCGTCAAGCGCGGGCAGACGTTCACCGACGACTTGAGCCGGACCGAGGACGACCGGCTGAAGTACGTCCCCGAGTCCGAAAAGGAGTGGTGGAGCCCGCAGAAGAACTTCTTCTCTCGATATCGAACCCCGGAGTACATCACCTACCGCAAGAGGCTCTACGCCAAGGAGCTCGAGCTCGTAGGGGCGATGCACCGCGCGGGCGTGCCGATCATGACCGGAACCGACGTGAGCGGCGCCTGGGTCTTTCCGGGCTTCAGCCTTCACGACGAGCTCGCGCTCTTCGTCGAAGCGGGGTTGACGCCGATGGAGGCGCTGCAGGCGGCGACCCGAAATCCCGCGGCATTCCTGGGGGAGCTCGGATCTCAAGGAACGGTGGAGCGGGGAAAGAGGGCGAACCTCGTGCTGCTCGATGCCAACCCGCTCGAGGACATTCACAACACCCGCCGGATCGCGGCCGTGGTGCTCGACGGAACTCTCCTCTCGCGCGACGCATTGAAGAGCATGCTTGCCGGCGCCGAAGAGGCGGCCCGGAGAGTGCCCGCAGGCCGGTGACGCGTCACCTCGATGAACGGCGCGGCCCGCGTCCGCGCACGACGGAGACGAATCCACACGCGTTCGCCCGGAGTGCGCCGCCGTGACGGAAGAGGTCCGGCTGCGACGCTACGCAGCCGCCGACGCACGGTCGGTGCACGAGGCGGCCCGGGAGTCGACTGCCGAGATCTTTCCGTGGATGCAGTGGTGCCATCCGGATTTCTCGCTCGCGGACGCCGAGGCGTGGGTCAACCAGCGTGAGTCCCTCTTCCGGGAGGGGCGCGAGTACAGCTTCGCGATCATCGGAACCGACGACCGGTATCTCGGGACGTGCGACATCAATCAGATCAACGACGCCGCGCGGTTCGGCAACGTCGGGTACTGGATCCGAACCTCGGCGAGCGGCCGCGGCGTGGTTCCCCGCGCCATTCGACAGCTCGCGCGTTTCGCGTTCGAGAGCACGGACCTCATCCGGCTCGAGATCGTCTGCGCAGCGGGCAACGTACGAAGTCAGCGCGCGGCGGAGAAGGCGGGCGCCGCCCGCGAGGGAGTCCTGAAAGATCGCCTCTTCCTCCACGGCCGGCCGCACGACGCGGTGATGTACGCCATCGTCCGGTCGGCCTGGAGGGCAGAGTCGGCCGACGAAAGGGGATCGCGATGAAGCCGAAGCACCTCTACCTGCTGCTCTGTCTTCCCGGCACGCTGCTGCCGTATTCGCAGTTCATCCCGTTCGTGCGCGAGAACGGGCTCGACCTCCGGTTGTTTTTCGAACAGCTCTTCTCGACGCGCATCGGCGCGTTCTTCGGATGGGACGTCATCGTGTCGTCCCTGGTGCTGTGGGTCTTCGTCCTCGTCGACGGCCGCCGCGCGGGCGTGCCCCATCGCTGGGCGCCGATCGCGGCGAATCTCGCGGTCGGGGTCTCCCTGGGATTGCCGCTCTATCTGTACATGCGCGAGAGGCGGCTCGAGGCGTCGGGCGCCTGACCGAAACGGTCTAGCGGCGCCAGCGGCGATACCCGAATCCGCCAAAGAGAAGAAGAATGACCAGAATGATGATGATGAGAGTCGTGGTCGACATGATGTCTTCCCTCCGGCTGCCTTCCAAGGCACATTCCATGCCCGATTTCGCCGACCGGCCGCTCCCGCGGTGATTTCGGTTCGTCCTGCGCGCCGGGAGGACGCGCGCGTCCTGGCGGCGTTCCGCGCGGGGCTCTGGCCCGAGGAGTCCGAGGCCGGACACCGACTCGAGGTGGACCGGTTTTTCGAGGGGTCGGCGCCGGAGCCTCTCGCGATCCTCGTCGCGGATGACGCCGGCCGCGCCGTCGGTTTCGCGGAAATGTCGATCCGCCCGTGGGCCGAGGGCTGCGTGACGAACCGCGTCGCGTACCTGGAGGGGTGGTACGTCGCTCCGGAGGCGCGCGGCCGCGGCGTGGGGCGGGCTCTGGTTGCGGCCGCCGAGGAGTGGGCGGTCGCGCAGGGCTGCAGGGAGCTCGCGTCGGACACGCAGCCGGATAATGAGGGGAGCGCCGCGGCCCACCGGGCCCTCGGTTTCACGGACGTGGGCCTCGTGCGTTGTTTTCGAAAAGACCTCCGGGAAATGGAGACGAGGGGAGGAACGTCGTGATCTCCGGAAGCCACGTGATCGTCTACAGTCGCGACGCCGACGCCGACCGCGCGCTCTTTCGCGACGTCCTGCGGCTCCGCTCGGTGGACGCCGGAGGGGGCTGGCTCATCTTCGCGCTTCCCCCCGCCGAAGTCGCGTTCCACCCGGGGAAGAATGACGAGCACGAGTTCTATCTCATGTGCGACGACCTGCGGGCCACGATGAAAGCGCTGAAGGCACGCGGCGTCCGATGCGACGAGCCGACCACGCAGCAGTGGGGGATCCTGACGGCCATCCACCTTCCGGGAGGCGGCCGTCTCGGGCTCTACCAGCCGAAGCACCCGATGGCGATCCGGCCGGCGAGGCGCCGGATCCCGGCCCGGGCCTCGAAGCGGCGCTAATTACCGACGGCGCGACGCCGCCTGCCGTCGGCGGGAGCCGCTCACGATCTGCAACAGGAGATCGGGCGCGACCGGCTTCAGGAGGTGATCGTCGAACCCCGCGGCGCTCGACCGCGCCCGATCCTCCGCCTGCCCGTACCCGGATACTGCGACGATGACGGCGTCCGCGCACCCCGGTACGGAGCGGAGCCGGCGCGCGACCTCGTAGCCGTCCATCCCGGGAAGACCGATGTCGAGAAGGACGATTTCCGGAACGAACGACCTCGCCTGTTCCAGCGCCTGCGGCCCGTCGGCCGCGGTCGCAACGTCGTGCCCCTCGTCCTCGAGCAGGAACCGGAGCGCCTCCCGCGCATCCAGGTTGTCGTCCACGACGAGGACCCGTCTCGCGGAGCCGGACGACTTCGGAACGGGCGGGGGCGCTTCCGCCTCGCCCAACGCGGGCGCCGCCGCCGGCAGCCTCACCGTGAACTCGCTGCCGTGTCCCGGACCTGCGCTCGCTCCTTCGACCGTGCCTCCCTGCATCTCGACGAGTCGCCGCACCAGCGTGAGCCCCAGCCCGAGACCTCCGGGACGGCCTTCCACGGGCGGTGG
>DATIBN010000107.1:0-4466 GCA_035457525.1 Thermoanaerobaculia bacterium
CGACGGTGATCGCGATGGTCTCGATCGTCACCGGCTTCAACAACAACATGGTCCGCAACTTCCAGAGCTTCGGAGCGACCCTCGTCCAGTTCCAGAAGTACGAGGCGCGGTTCGGGCCCGGCCATCGGGACGAGTCGGAGCGGCGTCGAAAGGACCTGACCTACGAGGACGCCGTCGCACTCAAAGAGTCGATCCCGGAAATGCGCGCCGTCTCGCCCGAGCGCTACCTCTGGAACACGGACGTCAGCGTGAAGTACCGCGACAACGAGACGACGACGCCGGTGGTCGCCGGCGTGGCCCCCGATTACTCGCTCGCCAACAACCACTTCGTCGCCTATGGCCGCTTCGTCACGGAGAGCGACTTCCTGCACACCGCCAACGTCGCGGTCATCGGCGAGGACGTCCGGAACGTCCTCTTTCCCCGCGAGGACCCGCTCGAGAAGGTCGTGAACTTCAACGGGGAGGAGTTCGTGATCATCGGCGTCCTCGAGAAGAAGGGAAACTTCTTCGGCGGATCGAGCGACAACTTCTTCCTGATCCCGTTCACCACGTTCGACAGGAAGTTCCCCCAGATCAAGAACAGCGGGGGCGACACCATCCACATCGCGACCGTTCCGTACACCCCCGACCAGGTTCCGCTCATCATCGAGAAGGGCACGGCGCTGCTCCGGGCCCGGCGGCACGTCCCGTTCAACAAGCCGAACGACTTCGCGATCTTCACGCCGGACAAGCTGATCGAGAGCTTTCAGGGCATCACGCGCGGAATCACCCTCGCCATGGTGTTCATCGCCATGATCTCGCTCCTGATCGGCGGGGTCGGCGTCATGAACATCATGCTGGTGTCGGTGACCGAGCGGACGCGCGAGATCGGGGTCCGCAAGGCTGTCGGGGCGTTTCGCCGCGACATCGTCATGCAGTTCCTGACGGAGGCGACGACGCTCTCGGTCCTCGGGGGAGCGATCGGCGTCATCGTCGGTATCGCCGTGCCCGCCGGGATCAAGCGGGCGTTCGCGGCGCTGCCGGCGGAGACGCCCGCGTGGGCGGTCCTGGTCGGTCTCGCCGTCTCGATGTCCGTGGGAATCTTCTTCGGGCTCTATCCCGCCGTCAAAGCCTCCCGACTCGATCCGATCGAAGCGTTGCGCTACGAGTAGTCCGGTTCGAAACTCGAGACTGACGTAGCGCCCATGTCGGGACTTTTCGGGTTCCTCCGTCGCGGCTTCGGCGAGAACGTGCGGTTCGCGCTCCTTGCCGTGCGAACCCACAAGCTCCGCGCGACCTTGACGGTCCTCGGCATCGTCGTCGGAGTGGCCACGGTCATCGCGATGGTGTCGATCGTGACCGGTTTCAATAACAACATGGTGCGGAACTTCCAGAGCTTCGGGGCGTCGCTCGTCCTGTTTCAGAAGTACGAGCCCCGGTTCGGACCGGGAGGTCCGAGGCCGGAAGGGGAGCTTCGCCGCAAGGATCTGACTCTCGAAGACGCCGCGGCCCTGCGCGAGATCCCGGAGATGCGCGCGGTTTCGCCGCAGCGCTACCTCTGGAACAACTCCGACTACCACCTGAAGCACCGGGATGCCGAGGCCCAGTCTCCGCGGGTCTTCGGCGTGATGGAGGAGTATCCGACGGCGACGAACCGTGTCGTCGGTTCCGGACGGTTCTTTACCCCGACGGAGATCGACCACGCCGCCGACGTCATGGTGATCGGCGACGAGATCCGCGACAAGCTCTTCCCGCGGGAGGACCCCATCGGCAAGCGCGTCCTCCTCGGCCACGACGCCTACACGGTCGTCGGCGTGTTCGAGAAAAAGGGGAAGATGTTCGGGGAGTCGCAGGACAACTTCGTCGTCATTCCGATCACGACATTCGACCGCCGGTTCCCGTGGATCAAGGTCGGCGGGGGCGAGGGGGACGCGCTTCGCATCGCCACGGTCCCGTACACGCCCGAGCAGGTGCCCATCATCATCGAGAAGGCCCGCGCGGTTCTTCGCGTCCGCCGGCACGTGCGCTTCGACAAACCGGACGACTTCGGCATCGTGACGCCCGACAAGATGATCGAGAGCTTCCAGGGAATCACGCGCGGAATCACGCTGGCGATGGTGTTCATCGCGTTCGTGTCGCTCCTGATCGGGGGCGTGGGCGTGATGAACATCATGCTCGTCTCGGTCACGGAGAGGACGCGCGAGATCGGCGTCCGTAAGGCGGTCGGGGCTTTCCGCCGCGACATCGTGCTGCAGTTCCTGACCGAAGCCACGACGCTTTCGCTCCTCGGTGGCGCGATCGGAGTCGTCGTCGGGGTCGCCATCCCCGCGGGAGTCAAGAAGGCGTTCGATGCGCTCCCCGCCGAGACACCGCTGTGGGCGATCGTCGTCGGGCTCGTCGTCTCGATGTCGGTGGGGATCTTCTTCGGGCTCTACCCCGCGGTCAAAGCGTCGCGGCTGGACCCGATCGAGGCCCTGAGATACGAGTAGACGCGCGCGCCCTCTCCCTCCGGGAGAGGGTCGGGGTGAGGGCGCCCCATCCGCTTACTCGCCCCACGTCGTCTCGATCTTCGGCGGCTTCACGAGCGTCTGCATCACGACGCAGTACTGTTCGGTCTTCTCCCGGAGCGCCTTCGACTGTTCGGCCGTCGCCCCCGGCGCATCGACGTCGAAGCGCACCCGGATGGACTCGAACCCGACGGGCACTTCGCGCGATACGCCGAGCGTTCCCGCGAGATCGAGGTCGCCTTCGACGCGGACCGCGATGCGCTCGGTCGGAATCCCCATGGCGGTCGCGACCATCTGGCAGGTGATCTGAGCGCACGCGGCGAGCGCGCCCAGCAGGAGATCCCCCGAGCACGCCGCGGTTCCAGCGCCTCCGACTCCGGAGTGAGCCTGCGCCTCGTAGACCGCACGGCCGATGTCCACCGAGCACGCGATCGGCGCCCCCGTCGAATTCCCCTCGGCCGCGAGCGTGATCCGCGAGCTCGCGGGCTCCGCCCGATAACGGTCCTTCAAGGGCTTCTGAATCGCTCGCAGGTCCATCGAAATCCTCCGCGTTCGAGTCTGACATAGCATTTTTGCCGGTCATGGCTCTCACACCCGGCAGCCGACTCGGCCCGCACGAGATCCTTGCTCCGCTCGGACGGGGCGGAATGGGGGAGGTCTATCGCGCGCGCCACACCCGGCTGGGGCGCGAGGTGGCGATCAAGGTGCTGCCCGCGGAGGTCGCGGGCGACCGCGAGCGCCTGGAGCGCCTGGAGCACGAGGCGCGCGCGGCGTCGGCCCTGAACCACCCGAACATCGTCACGATCTACGAGATCGGGGAGGCGGGCTCGACCTTCTATATCTCGATGGAGCTCGTCGAGGGCTCGAGCCTGAGAGAGCTGCTCGCCGCGGGTCCGCTTCCGCTGCGGCGCCTCCTTTCGATCTCGGCGCAGATCGCCGACGGCCTCGCGAAGGCGCACGGGGCCGGGATCGTTCATCGGGACCTCAAGCCCGAGAACCTGATGGTCTCGAACGACGGTTTCGCGAAGATCCTCGACTTCGGGCTCGCCAAGGTCGTTCCGGTCCGAGCCGAGGCGGGCTCCGAGTCGTCGACCTTCTCGGGGGAGGGCACCGAGGTCGGCGGCGTCACCGGGACCGTCGGCTACATGTCGCCCGAACAGGCGTCGGGCCGGCCGGTCGACTTCCGATCGGATCAGTTTTCCCTGGGAGCCGTTCTCTACGAGCTCGCGACCGGCACGCGGGCCTTCCGCCGCGAATCCCCGGTGCAGACGCTGGCCGCGATCCTCGTGGAGAGTCCCGAACCGATCGCCGAGCGCAACGCCGGGCTGCCGGCGCCCTTCTGCTGGGTCGTCGAGCGCTGTCTGTCGAAGGAACCCGACGAGCGCTACGCCTCGACGCGGGATCTCGCCCGGGACCTCGCGGCGATCCGGGAGCACCTGCTCGACGCTCCGGTCGAGACCCGCGGCACGCGGCCGGCGAACCTGCCGGTTCCGCGAACCCGCTTCGTCGGCCGGGAGAGGGAGCGGGCGGCGTTGAAGGAGCTGCTCGAGCGGCCCGACGTCCGCATCGTCAGCCTGACGGGCTTCGGCGGCATCGGAAAGACGCGGCTCGCGCTGCAGGTCGCCGAGGAGCTGTCGGGGCGCTTCCCGGGCGGCGTGTCGTTCGTGCCGCTCGAATCCGCGCGCAGCGCCGACCAGATGGTCGCCGAGATCTGCCGCGCGATCGGAGTGCGGGAGACCGGCGGCCAGACTCTCGACGAGGCGCTCAAGGAGCACCTCGCCTCGGCCGGGCGCAAGCCCACGCTCCTCGTCCTCGACAACTTCGAGCAGCTCCTCGCGGCGGCCCCGACCGTGGCCGACCTGGTCGCGGCCGGACCGGGCGTGAGGGTCGTCGTGACCAGCCGATCGCCGCTTCACGTCTACGGCGAGCACGAGTTCCCGGTCCCTCCCCTCGCTCTGCCCGATTCCGGGACCCTTCCCT
>DATIBN010000108.1:0-41776 GCA_035457525.1 Thermoanaerobaculia bacterium
GATCCGCGGCGCGACGAAGACGAGAAACGGCATCAGGACCGCGGCGAAGAGCGCATAGGCTGCGCCGATGCGGGCCCGGCGTTCGGGATCGTCGATCGCGGCGCGCAGGAAGAGATAGGCGCCGTAGAGGAAGACGAGCAGCAGGTACGAGGACTCGCGCGGGTCCCAGTTCCAGTAGGACCCCCACATGATCTTCGCGAAGAGCGATCCCGTGACGAGCGTCAGGATCGCGAAGAGCAGACCGAGCCGGACGGATGCCTCCGCGACCTGGTCGTGCCGCGGGTTGCGCCGGACGAGGTAGGCGAGCGAGTAAGCCGCGGCGACGAGAAACGCGAGGGCCGCGGTCCACGCGCACGGCACGTGAAAGAAGACGATCCGCGACGACTCGCCGATGAACCCTTTCGCCGGCTCGACCCAGAGGTACGCGCCCGCGATGATCGCGGCCATGTAGGGGAGAAGGAGCAGCTTCAATATTTTCATCGGTCCTTACTCATCGTCTCCGGACTGCGGCGGGTGCAGGTTCGTGGAACCTGTCCCCGCGATGGACTGTGGCGGGTGCAGGCTCGCAGAGCCTGTCCCCGCGATTAACTGCGGCGGGTGCAGGTTCGTGGAACCTGTCCCCGCGACTTTCACAGGTCAATCCTCCCACGCCGCGGAAGCCAGCAGGTAGGCCGCCGAAGTCGCCGCGCCGTCGTATGCGATGAGAACCCTCAGGGGGGTGACGGCGAGCGTCCCCTGCGAGGCCTCCATCGTTGCCGCGATCGCCGGGAGGAGGAGCGGGACGAGGAGCGGGAACGACACGACGACGAAGAGCACGTTGCGTTGCCCGGCGCGCGCGACGAGCGCGGAAAGGAACGTGGAGACGATCGACAGGCCCCAGCCGCCGAGGAAGATCACGGCGGCGAGCGCGGGAAGGGAACCGATGTGCCATTCGAGCAGGACGGCAAACGCGGGCACGGAAAGGGTGGCGATCGCCAGGAACAGGACGAAGTTGAAGAGGGACTTGCCGGCGAGGACGACGACCCCGGGAGCGAGCTTTCGCAGCGCGAGCCCCGTGCCCGTCTCCTCTTCCCGGACGAACGCCCTCGGGAGGCCCGTCGCCGCCGAGAAGAAGAGGAGGATCCAGAGGAGGGCGGCGTCCAGGCCGGCGCGGGCCTCCTGCGGAAGCCCGAACGGCCCGACCGCGTAGGAGACGAGCGCGATCGCCGTGGCCGCGAAGAAGAAGACCGACGCGATCGCCACGCGCCGCCGCAGCTCCTGCGCCGCATCCTTGCCGCACACCGCGAGGGCGCGCGCCACGAATCCGAGCCGGCCATCTCTAACGTTCACGGTTCACCGTTCACTCGTCTTCGGATCTCGAGCACCTGGTCCGGTGGCGGCAGCTCGGTCAGGTCCGTCGCGGCGAGGACGACGGGACCGCGCTGGCCGGCGTCGGCGACAAAGCGCGCGACGGCGCCGCGTCCCTGGGCGTCCAGCCCGGAGAGCGGCTCGTCCAGGAGGACGACAGGGGGGTCCAGAAGAAGGGCGAAAGCGATGCGAAGCCTCTGCTTCATGCCGGTCGAGAAGTGCTCGACGACCCCGCGCGCCCCGGAAAGCCCGACCGCGTCCAGGCGCGCCTCCAGGTCGGCGCTTTCCGGCGTGAAGCCAGCCGCCCGCCGGAAGAAGGCCAGGTTTTCCAGAGCCGTGAGCTCCGGATAGAAGAAGAGGTCCGGCCCCGACCAGCCGACCCCCGACCGGCGCTCGTCGATCGAGAGCTCGCGTCCGTCCACCTCGACGCGCACTGTCCCCGACGTGGGACGGCTCAATGCGGCAAGTATCTTGAGCAGGGTCGTCTTGCCGGTGCCGTTGGGTCCGGTCACGGCGAGCACGCCGCGCTCGAGCGCGAACGACACGTCGGCGAAGAGCGGCGGCCCCGAGAAAGACTTCGAGAGGCCGACCGCCTCGATTCGCGCAGATCCCACGCGCCCGGCAAGATAACACTCGTCGCGCTCGTTCGCTCCGGGAGCTGCTGACGCACCGGCGAGCGGCTCGCCAGACCCGGCTCGACCGCTCGCCTGCTCCCTCGCCGCGGTCGCGCTCCGCGTCGGGCAGTGGGTTCGCTTGAAATGCGTTCCGTCGTTCCTTATGATCCGCCCGGCTTTTGGGGACAGATCCTGAGATCTTTGCGGGGTCAGGATTCAGATCTTTGCGGGGTCAGGATTTATCCTGACCCCTCTTTGCTCGCGGCGCCTTGATGTTCTAATCGCTCGAAGGAGTACCAATGCCGAAGCGCTTTCTCGTTCTGCTCCTCGCTCTTCTCGTTCCGCTTTCGTTCGCCGCGTGCGGCGGAGGGAAGGACGAGGACGCTCTGCTCGAAGAAGAAGAAACTCCCGCCGCCGCGGCGCCGGCCGCGGGCGCTCCCGCCGCCGCTCCCGCCGCGGGCAGCGCCACGGTCACGGGGAAGGTCGCCTTCGAAGGCACCGCTCCGACGCTCGAGAAGATCAAGATGGACGCGGACGCCTTCTGCAAGTCCGCCCACGCCCAGCCGGTCTACTCGCAGGAGGTCGTGGTCAACCCGAACAACACGCTGCAGTGGGTCTTCGTCTACGTCAAGGAAGGCGTGTCCGGCTCGTATCCGCCGCCGGCGACCCCGGTGACGATCGACCAGGAGGGTTGCCAGTACCACCCCCACGTCTTCGGGATCCAGGCCGGCCAGTCGCTGAAGATCCTGAACAGCGACGGCACCCTGCACAACATCCACGCGCTCCCGAAGAAGAATCCCGAGTTCAACATCGGGCAGCCGTTCAAGGGCATGGAGACGGTCAAGAAGTTCGACGTGGCCGAGGTGCCCGTCCACTTCAAGTGCGACGTCCACAAGTGGATGGGCGCGTACGCCGGCGTCGTCAACCACCCGTTCTTCGCGGTGACGAGCGACCAGGGGACGTTCGAGATCAAGAATCTTCCGCCGGGTAACTACGTCATCGAGGCGTGGCACGAGAAGTACGGCGCTCAGACGCAGAACGTGTCGGTCTCCGGATCGGAGTCCAAGACGGTCGACTTCGCCTTCAAGGGTTAGCGTGAGCGTCCCGCCGCCGAGCCGGGGAATCCGAATCGGGCTCGCCGCGCTCGTCGGAGCGGCGGCCCCCTCGCTCGCGTCGGCGCTGCCCTTCTGGTTGAAGCTGCCGGAAAACGTCTCCACCTACGGCGGCCAGATCGACGACCTCTTCCGGCTGATCCTCTGGATCACCGGGGTCATCTTCGTGGTCGTCGAGCTGCTGCTGCTGTACTTCCTCTTCCGTTATCGCCATCGGGAGGGGAGGACCGCCCGGTACACGCACGGGTCGAACCGGCTCGAGGTCATCTGGACGATCGTGCCGGCGATCATCTGCGTCGTGCTCGCCCTCCTGTCCCGGAGGAGTTGGGCCGAGATCAAGCAGAACATGCCCCAGCAGGCGATGAACGTCGAGATCACCGCGGAACAGTTCGCGTGGAACATCCGCTACCCGGGACCCGACGGCAAGCTCGAGACGCCCGATGACATCGTCAGCTTGAACCAGCTCCACATGCCGGTCGGACGTCCCGTGATCGTGACGCTCCACTCCAAGGACGTGATCCACTCGTTCTTCCTTCCGGAGTTCCGGGTGAAGCAGGACGCCGTTCCGGGGATGACGACCCGCATCTGGTTCGAGGCCACGCGGGTGGGCAACTGGGAGATTGCGTGCGCCGAGCTGTGCGGCCTCGGCCACTACCGGATGAAAGGGTTCGTCACGGTGGAAACCCCCGAAGAGTTCGAGCGGTGGCTGGCGGAAACCGCCAGGGAGGCAGCCTCATGAGTTCGACCGCCGTTGCACGAGAGCTCCCGCCCGGCGTCCATCCGGAACCGACCTCGTTCTGGCGCAAGTACATCTTCTCCCTCGATCACAAGGTGATCGGAAAGCAGTACCTCTTCTACGCCCTCTTCATGCTGGTCATCGGCGGACTGCTCGCGACGCTCGTCCGCTGGCAGCTTGCGTGGCCCGGCCGGCCGATCGGGTTCATGGGCAAGCTCGCTCCGGAAGGGATGCCGAACGGAGTGATGCTGCCCGAGTTCTACAACTCGATGTTCACCATGCACGCGACGATCATGATCTTTTTCGCGATCATGCCGATCCTGATCGGAGCGTTCGGCAACTTCGTCGTCCCGCTCCAGATCGGCGCCCGCGACATGGCGTTCCCAACCCTCAACATGCTCTCGTTCTGGACGGCGGTGCCCGGCGCGATCCTCATCATCTGGTCGTTCTTCGTGACGGGGGGCGCGGCCCAGGGAGGGTGGACTTCCTACGCGCCCCTGTCGGCCGTGATGCCGAAGGGTCAGACGCTCTGGCTGATCTCGCTGCTCGTCCTGGGGATCTCGTCTCTCCTGACCGCGGTCAACTTCATCACCACGGTCATCAACCTGCGCGCGCCGGGAATGACCTTCTTCCGGCTGCCGCTGACGGTCTGGGCGCTCTTCATCACGGCCGTCCTTCTACTGCTCGCGCTGCCGGTCCTCTCGGGCGCGATGATCATGCTGCTCTTCGACCGGGTGCTCGGGACGACGTTCTTCCTGCCGAAGGGCCTGATCATCTCGGGGCAGCCGCTCACGAACGCGGGCGGGGGGCAGCCGCTCCTGTGGCAGCACCTCTTCTGGTTCTTCGGGCACCCCGAGGTCTACATCATGATCCTGCCCGCCATGGGGATCACGTCGGAGATCCTCCCCGTGTTCTCCCGGAAGCCGATCTTCGGCTACCGCGCGATGGCGTACTCGATCATGGGAATCGCGGGCCTCGGCTGGATCGTGTGGGGGCACCACATGTTCCAGAGCGGCATGAACCCGATCCTGGGCACGACCTTCATGATCTCGACGATGGTCATCGCGGTCCCCTCCGCGATCAAGACATTCAACTGGCTCGGAACGCTCTGGGGCGGGAACATCCGGTTCACGACTCCCATGTTGAACGCTCTCGCGTTCGTTTCGATGTTCGTCATCGGCGGCCTCTCCGGAATCTTCATGGCGTCGACGCCGGTCGACATCTACATCCACGACACCTACTTCATCGTGGGACACATCCACTACGTTCTCTTCGGAGGGTCGCTCTTCGGGGCGTTCGCGGGCCTGTACTTCTGGTACCCGAAGATGTTCGGCCGCTGCATGAGCGAGTTCTGGGGAAAGGTGCACTGGGCCATCACCTTCGTCGCGTTCAACTGCGTTTTCTTCCCGATGCACTTCCTCGGCATGCGGGGCATGCAGCGGCGCATCTACGACTACACGCAGTACGCGCACCTGAAGGGCCTCCAGCCCATGAACCAGTTCATGACGATCTCTCTCTTCGTGCTCGGCCTGGCTCAGATCATCCTCGTCCTGAACTTCTTCCTGTCGATGCGGCGCGGGAAACCGGCCGGACCGAATCCCTGGCGGGCGAACACGCTCGAGTGGCAGACGGCCTCCCCTCCGCCGCACGAGAACTTCCACGACATCCCGGCCGTGTACCGCGGACCGTACGAGTACAGCGCCCCCGAGCGCGGCGCCGACGACCACTGGCCCCAGAACGAGCCGCCCTCGGGGAGGCCCGCGGCGCATGGCTGATCCGGGCCGAATCTCGACAGGGGTCACGCCCCCACCCCGGCCCTCTCCCGCCGGGAGAGGGGGAAGATCCCTTCCGCTCCACCGGTTCGCCGTGGTCACGGTCCTCGCCACGCTCGCTCTCATCTTCGCCGGCGGACTCGTCACGTCGACGGAGTCCGGCCTCTCCGTGCCCGACTGGCCGCTTTCCTACGGCCAGCTCATGCCCCCGATGGTGGGGGGAGTCCGCTACGAGCACGGGCATCGGATGGTCGCCACGGCCGTGGGCATCCTGACGATCGTGCTCGCCGTGTGGCTCTCGCGGCGTGAGCCCCGGCGGTGGGTCCGCCGCCTCGGATGGCTCGCGCTCGGCGCCGTGGTCGCGCAGGGGGTGCTCGGCGGTTTGACCGTGCTCCTCCTCCTTCCCACGGGCGTCTCGGTCGCGCACGCCTGCCTTGCGCAGACGTTCTTCTGTCTCCTCGTGACGATCGCCGTCGTGACGTCGCCGCGCTGGGAGCGGGGACGGGACACCGAGCCGGTCACCCGCCTCGCGGCGTTCACCGCTTCGGCCGTGTTCCTGCAGCTCCTCCTCGGCGCGGTCCTGCGGCACACGAAGGCCGGCCTCGCGATTCCGGATTTTCCGCTCTCGCTCGGCCGCGTGATTCCGCCGCTCGATTCCTTCCCCGTCGCCATCGCATTCGCCCATCGCGCCTGGGGCATCGTCGTCGCGGTCCTCGTCCTCGTGACCGCGGCTTCGGCGTTCCGGACCCGCCGCGCCGGGCTCACGAGAGCGGCCCTGGCGCTCGCGTTGATCGTGGTCGCGCAGGTCGCGCTCGGCGCCGTGACGGTCCTCTCGCGCAAGAACGTGGCCGTGACCACGGCCCACGTGGCGACGGGGGCTCTGCTCCTCGGCACGGTCGTCGCCGTCGCCGTCGGATCGCTCTCGCGGAGACGCTTCGTCGCGGTCCCCTCGCCGGGCGCCGGCGCGAAGCTGCTCGCATGGAAAGCATGACGTGCAGGTAGCCGAAGACTTGGGCCGCGGCGTTCGCTGCGCGAACGGCGGCCGGAAATTTTCAAACGAGGGCTTCGGTCCTCGCTAACAGGAACTTCGCGGCATGCAAGCAGTCGAAACGGCAATAGTCTCCGCCCCCGCCCGCGTGTCCGATTTCATCGAGCTGACGAAGCCGCGCATCACGTTCCTCGTGCTCGTCACGACGGCCGTCGGATACGCGCTCGGGGTGGGTGGGAACTTCCACCCGGGAGTCTTCGTGGCGCTCATCCTCGGGACCGCGCTCGTTTCCGGCGGCGCCTCGGCCCTGAACCAGTGGTCGGAGCGCGACGCGGACGCCCGGATGGCGCGCACCGCTTCGCGGCCGCTCCCCACCGGCCGGCTCGTGCCGGCCGACGCGCTCGTCTTCGGCCTCGCAATCGCCGCCGTCGGGCTCGTCCTCCTCGCCGGAGCGGTCAACCGGCTGACGGCCCTGCTCGCCCTCGTGTCGCTCTCGAGCTACGTGCTCGCCTACACGCCCCTGAAGAGGGTGACCTCGCTGTGCACGCTCGTGGGCGCCGTCCCGGGCGCGATCCCGCCCATGATGGGATGGGCCGCCGCGCGCGGGTCGCTCGACCGCGAAGCCTGGGCGCTCTTCGGCGTCCTCTTCCTCTGGCAGCTCCCTCACTTCCTGTCGATCGCGTGGATCTACCGCGAGGACTACGCCCGCGCCGGCTTCCCGATGCTCCCGGTCACGGATCCCGACGGCGCGTCGACCGCGCGGCAGAGCGTGGCCTATGCGGCGGCGCTCGTTCCGGTGACGCTCACGGCCGGGGCGTTTGCGTCGGCCGGGACCCTCTACCTCTGGGGCGCCGTGGTTCTCGGGGCGCTCTTCGTCGGGTGCACGATCGCCTTCGCGCTCGCCCGGTCGGTCCGGGCGGCCCGCTGGGTCTTCTTCGCGTCGGTGCTCTACCTGCCGGCCGTGCTCGGCCTCATGGTGCTCGACCGATGAACGCTGCCGTCGGCCCCGCGAGCAACCGGAAGATCCTCGTGCTGCTCGTCCTCTTCGCGGCGTTCCTCTTCTTCGGATCGATCCTCTTCATCATTTCGCGCGCGCAGCCGTAACGGGGAGGGAAGGATGTCGGAACACAAGCACCCCAACTACCTCGCGATCTTCTGGATCCTGCTGACGGTGACGGTGCTGGAGGTCGGCTACTCGTTCCTGAAAGTTCCGCGTGCGGTCTTGATCGGCGGACTCGTCGCGCTCGCCGGTTTCAAGGCGCTTCTCGTCGCCCTCTACTTCATGCACCTGAAGTTCGAGCGCAAGTCGCTCGGCATCATCGTCGGCTCGACCCTGATCCTCGGAGCGATCCTCGTCTCGGTCGGGATCGGCGAGCACGTTCTCCCGAGACCGTGAGGACGTGATGACAGACCACGCGATCGCCCACGAGCACGCTCTCGAACCCCCGTCGGCCACGGGAATCCCCCACGACAAGATGGGGATGTGGGTCTTCCTCTGCTCGGAGGTCATGTTCTTCACGGGGTTGATCGGGTCGTACATCGTGCTGCGGTTTGCGAGCCCGTCCTGGCCTCACCCGGGCGACACGCTGAACATCTGGCTCACCGCTCTCAACACGTTCATCCTGATCTGCTCGTCGGTGACGATGGTCAAGGCGCTCGAATCCATCCGGAACGGCGACGTGAGAAAGCTGAAGCTCTTTCTCTCCATGACCCTGCTTTTCGGCGCGTTCTTCCTCTCCGTCCAGGTGTACGAGTACCGGCACCTGCTCCACGCCGGATTCAACCCGCACGTCTCGCTCTTCGGGTCGGTCTTCTACACGACGACCGGCTTTCACGGGTTCCACGTGTTCTGCGGCGTGGTCTGCATGGCGTTCGTGACGGGAAAGGCGTTCCTCGGCAAGTACACGCCGGCCCACCACCAGGGCGTCGAGACGATCGGCCTCTACTGGCACTTCGTCGATCTCGTCTGGATCATTCTCTTCACGATCATCTATTTGTTCTGAGCCGGGAAACGGGAAACGGGAAACGGAAAACGGGACGGAGCTCCTTCACCCGACCGTCAACGCGACGCTCAACGCTCTGAGCGCCGTCTTCCTGCTCGTCGCGTATCGGGCGATCCGGAGTCAACAGGTCGAGAGACACCGGCGGTGGATGCTGGCCGCCGCGAGCACCTCGGCGGTCTTTCTCGCTTCCTACCTCCTGTATCACTACCGGGTCGGATCGGTCCGCTTCGCGGGCACCGGGGCCGCGCGGACGGTGTACTTCTCGATCCTCGGCACCCACACCGTTCTGGCGATGGCGGTCCTGCCTCTGGCTCTGCGGACGCTCTACCTCGGCCTCAAGCGTCGAGACGACCGGCACCGCCGGATCGCGAGATGGACCTTTCCGATCTGGCTCTACGTGTCGATCACGGGAGTCGTCGTGTACGTCATGCTGTATCACCTTTACGCTCGCGCGCCGATTCGCTAGCATCGCGGGTATGGGTCCGGCCGCGCGAGTCGTCCTGGTCCTCCTCCTCGCCGCGCTCCTCGTGCCGGCGCTCGCCGCCGCCTGCCCGCTGTGCAAGGACGCGGAGGCGGACACGCCGGGCGGATCGGCTTCGCTCGCCCGCGGGTTCTACTACTCGATCCTCCTGATGATCGCGGCCCCGTGGACGGCGGTCGGCACGGTCGCCTTCCTCATCGTTCGGAAGAGGCGGCGATTTAAGAAAGCTGCGGGGACAGGCCCTGCGGGCCTGCACCCGCCACAGTCCTTCGCGGGGACAGGCCCTGCGGGCCTGCACCCGCCACCGGATTCGGCCGGAGTGCGATTCTGAAACGGATCGCCTCAGCCCTTTCGACTCTCCTCCTCTCGCTCTCGCTCCCGGCCGCGGCAGCGGCGCCCATCCGGCATTCGTCCGAGCTCGACGCGCTCGCGTCCCGTATCGCGACCGACGTCGTCGCGGAGTTCGCATCGAAGGGTCTGACGTCGGAGGGTCTCTCGATCTCGATCGTGGATCTCGCGCCGGAGGCGCTCGGACCCGAGGAAGGCTCGTACCGGGGCGACGTTTCTTATTACCCGGCATCGGTCGTCAAAGCCTTCTACCTCGCGTACTACGAGTCGCGGAAGGATGCCGGGCGCCTGAAAGATACGCCGGAGCTGGCGCGCGCGGTGCGCGACATGATCACCGTCTCCTCGAACGACGCGACCGGTTTCGTGGTCGACGCGATCACCGATACGACTTCGGGTCCCGAGATCGCGAGCCCGGGGAAGTGGAGGAAGTGGACGGAGAAGCGCAACGCCGTCAACCGGTTCTTTATCGCGCGCGGGTACCGGGATTTGAACGCGAACCAGAAGACGTTCTGCGAGGACGCGTACGGCCGGGAGCAGGTCTTCCGCGACGGCGGCCGGAACCGCAATCGGATGACGACGGACGGGGTGGCGCGGCTCTTCAAGGAGATCGTGCGCGGCGAGATTGCGAGTCCCGCCGGTACTGCGGAGATGTTGGGGCTTCTCTCGCGCGACGTCACGCCGGACAAGCCCTTCGACGACCTGGAGCTCGAGGACGCGCGGCTCGCGGGGAAGACGCTCCCGCCCGGCAGCCGTTTCTGGTCGAAGTCCGGAGACGCGTACGACGTCCACCACCTGGTCGGCCGCGTCGTGCTGCCGAACGGCGCGGACTTCGTGGTCGCGGCTTTCACGAAGGGCGTCAAGACGGTGCCCGACGTGATCCCGCGGATCTACGAGAAAGTCGGCGCGCACTTCGCCGCGCCCCCCGCCCGGCCGTAGGCCCCTTGGCTGCACCGCGGATACTCTCCCGTCTCGCCGGGGCCCTTCTCTTCTTCCACCGCGCCACCCTCCGGGTCGAGCGGGTGCACTTCGACCGGTATCTGGGCTTGAAAGCGCGCGGCGTGCCGATCCTCTTCGCGCTGTGGCACGGGCGGATGTTCCTCTCGATTCAGGCGCACCGGGGCGAGGGGATCGTGACGATGGCGTCGCGCTCGGAGGACGGCGAGATCATCGCCGGCTGGCTCGAGAGGAACGGCTACTCGGTCGTGCGCGGCTCGACGACCCGCGGGGGTTCCGAGGCGCTGCGCGAGATGGTCCGCCGCATCCGTTCCGGCCGGTCCGGAGCGCTGACGGTGGACGGGCCCACCGGACCGCCGCGCGAAGTGCAGCCGGGGATCATTCAGCTGGCGCGGATGACGGGGGGATGGATTCTTCCGATCACCTCGTCGAGCCGGCGGCCGCGATTCCTCCGCTCCTGGGACCGCTATCTCCTGCCGATGCCGTTCTCGAGGAACGTCGTCCTGTACGGGGAGCCCTTTCCCATCGGGGCGGACGAGAGCGAAGCGGCCGCGCAGTCGCGGATCGCGAAAGCGCTCGACGAGGCGACCCGGGAGGCCGACGCGGCTGCGGGGATCATCCCGCCCGAGATCTGGACGCAGCAACCCGCATCACCGTGAAACCTCCGTCTTCTTGCTGCGACGGAGTTCGACGAGAACGCGGAGCAGCGCGTCGATCTCGACCTGGCTGACGATCGAATATTCCGCCGCGGAGGCCGGGGTGGGGCCGACCCGGATACCGAGGATACGGTCCGGATCCTCCAGAGCAAAGACGTCTTCGTCGGTTTCGTCGTCCCCGACGTAGATCGCGCTCTCGCACCCGAGTCGCTCCCGCTCGCTCACGAGGGCCGTACCCTTGTCGGGAGCTCCGGGCGGAAGGATGTTGACGACCTCGATGCCGCCGATGACCCGGACGTCGCCCAGCGCGGCAGCCGCATCGAGGATCTGCTCCCGCGCCTTTTCCTTGTCCCGCGCCTGCCGGTAATGAACGGAAACCGAAAAGGACTTGTCCTCGATCGTGACTCCCGGCAGGCCCCGGAGCTTCCGCTCGAGCTGAGGATGCCATCGTCGCACCTCATCGGAGAGCGCTCGAGACGCTTGCCACGGTTCGACCCCGTGGTTGCCGACGACTCCGCGCACGGGGACGCCATCGAGCCTCCCGACGAGATCGGATTGGGCCCGACCCGAAACCACGATGCAGGGATAGAGGCTCGCCGCCTCCGTCAGCAGTCGCAAAGTCTCGGAACGCATCCTCGCCTGGGACGGTTCCGCCACGATGGGCGCGAGCGTCCCGTCGAAGTCGAACGCGAGGAGAACGTTCGAGGCGGCGAACTCCGCGAGCACGCGCCGGTTGACCGGCCGGAGGATGTCCCCGCTCACCCGCCGGCTTCGGCGACCGTGAGGAGTGGATCCCGAAGCCGGCCCGTCAAGCGGTCGCGGCTCCGAAGCCTCGCGGCGTCGACGAGCATCCGGCCCGCCCATCGATAGACGTTGAACTCCGAAAGGAACGCACGCATCGAGACCATCCGGTCGTGCTGCTCGCGGGTCGACATGTTGAGGGCGGCCGCGAGGGCGGAGCTCGCCTCTTCCAGGTCGTAAGGATTGACGATGAGCGCCTCCGTCAATTCGCGCGCGGCGCCGGTGAACTGGGAGAGGACCAGCACTCCGCGTTCGTCCTCACGGGCCGCCACGAACTCCTTGGCGACGAGATTCATGCCGTCGTGAAGGCTGCTCACGAAGCAGACGTCAGCCGCCCGGTAGTACCGGAACACGGTCGGCGGCTCGTGGTGAGCGCGGCGCAGGATGATCGGCCGGTAGCCGTCGCGACCGAAGCGCTCGTTGATGCGCGCCACGAGCCGCTCGACCCGGTCGTTCAGCTCCTGATAGCGCGGGATCGCCGTGCGGCTGGGCGCGGCGAGCTGGACGAAGGTGAAGCGGCCGAGGAACGACGGGAACCGCTCCAGCAGGCGTTCGACCGCGAGCATCCTCTCCTCGATGCCCTTGGTGTAGTCGAGGCGGTCGACCCCGATGCCGAGAAGGGCATCGGGCGGCAGACCGAGCTCCTCGAAGACGCTCCTTCGCGATTCGGGGCCGGACGGTGCGGTCTTCGCCCAGCGCGTGGGCCATTCGAGCGAGATGGGGTAAGGGCGGACGAGCGTGCTCCGGCCGTGCTGCACGACCGCGTTCTGTTCCCGGTCGGTGCGCGCTTCCAGGAACCGTTCCACCGAATCCACGAAGTTGTTGCAGTGGAACTGGGTATGAAAGCCCACGATGCTGGCGCCGAGCATCCCCTCGAGCAGCTCGTTGCGCCACGGACAGATTCCGAGCCGCTCCGCGTTGGGCCAGGGGATGTGCCAGAAGGTGATGATGGTAGCCCGCGGCAGCCGTTCGCGGATGAGGCGCGGCGCGAGCGCGAGGTGGTAGTCCTCGACGAGCACGATCGGGTCTTCGCTGTCGACCTCCTCGCAGAGCGCGTCCGCGAACTTCATGTTGACCGCCTGGTAGTGACTCCAATCTTCGGCGCGGAACGTCGGGCGGGCGTCCGCGATGTGGCAGAGGGGCCAGAGCCCCTCGTTCGCGAAGCCGTAGTAGTACCCCTTCTCCTCCTCCGGCGACAGCCAGATCCGGCGGATGAGGTAGGACTCTTCGCCCGGCGGAACCCGCACGTGTCCCTCGTGGTCGACGGTATCCCGGTCCGCAGACCCGCTGCCGTGGGCGATCCAGATCCCGGAGCAGGCCCGCATGACCGGCTCGAGCGCGGTCACGAGTCCGCTCGCCGGATGAACGACCTTGACCTCTCCGTCGGCGGTCCGCTCGTGGATGTACGGCTCGCGGTTGGCGACGATGATCACCCTTTCGCCATGGAGGTACCGGTTCAACGTCTGCTTGAGCCGCTGCGGAGTCCAGTCGCCCCCTTCCCGGTCGGCCTCTTTTTCGGCGACCATCCGGTCCACCAGGTCCCGCACGTCCCGGAGGATGGGTTGGAACTCGGGCCGCTGCGTCCGACCCTGCAGAGAGGCTCGCAGCTCGCGGCTCCAGCCGCGCCACGAGATCCGCGCGGCGACGATCGTCACTGCGGCGGCGGCTGCGGCGAGAAAGCCGAAGGCAATCAGAAGGAATCGCTCGGTCTTGGCTTCCCGCCGTTCGACGAACGAGAGATCGTGGACGAGAACGACGAATCCGATCGGCTGCTCGTGGTCGTAGACGGGAACCGCGCTCAAGTGCGCTCTCCCGCCCGGGAGGGAGACGACGCTCTGCCAGAGACGCCACTTCCCCGCCGTCTCACCCGAGCGGGGCAGGACGTTCTTTCCAAGCTCCCGGCAGTCGAACGCCGTGGGGTAATCCTGGGTCCGAGTGAGGAACGTGAGGTCTGCGGAGCACGCGGCTGCGGCCATGATGCGCTCGTCGTGCGTGATCTCGGAGAGAAGGTCGCGCAGATCTCCCCGCGTTTCCTTGCGCCAGTGGGAGATCAGCGCCTGTCGCGCTCCGTTCACCGCGAGCTGCGCACGCAGGCTCACGTCCCGCTCGAACCAGTCGCGGGTGGTTTCGCGGACCACGAACGAAGCCAGGAGCGTCACGAGGGCGAGACCCAGGATGAGAACCACCAGGAAGCGCCAGGCCTGAAGCATCCGTGGCGATTGAAACACAAACTTCCATGGAGGACCACCGAGTCTGCTACCTTCCCCTCGTGCGCCTGGAAGATCTCGGGCTCATCGGAAACTGCCAGTTCTCGGCGCTCGTCGAGCGCACCGGCGACGTCGTGTGGTGCTGCCTGCCGCGCTTCGACTCGGAGCCGATCTTTTCGGCGCTGCTCGACCACGCCAGTGGCGGCCGTTTCGGGGTGCGACCGCCCGAAGGCAGTGCTGGTGAGCAGCGATACCTCGAGAACACGAACGTTCTCGAGACGACGTTCCGGACCCCCGACGGCGCGTTCCGGGTCCTCGACTTCGCCCCGCGATTCCTGCAGTACGGAAGGGTCTTTCATCCGACCCAGCTCCTGCGCGTCGTCGAGCCGATTGAGGGAACACCTCACGTTCGGGTGGAGTGTGATCCGCGAATCGGGTGGTCGAAGTCCCGTCCCGCCCCTCTCCACGGCTCGAACCACGTCCGATTCGACGATTTCGCCGCTCCGGTTCGCCTGACGACCGACGTTCCCCTCTCGTACCTGGAAGGAAAGCCCTTCGCCCTGACGGACCGCCGCCATCTTGCCCTGACGTGGGGGCCGCCGATCGAAGAGGATCTGCCCGCCCTGTGCGAGCGGTTCCTCGGGGAGACCGTGCGCTACTGGCAGCGATGGGTCAAACACTGCAACATCCCGCCCCTCTATCAGCGGGAGGTCATTCGCTCGGCCCTTGCGCTCAAGCTCCATTGCTTCGAGGACACCGGCGCCATCGTGGCGGCAACGACGACGTCGATCCCCGAGGCGCCGGGAAGCGGTCGAACTTGGGATTACCGCTATTGCTGGTTGCGCGACGCGTACTACGTCCTCGGCGCCTTTCGGAGGCTCGGCCACTTCGAGGAACGGGAGAGTTTCACCCAGTACCTGCTCAACATCGCGGGTGGAGCGCCCGGGCTGGAGCTCTCACCTCTCTATCGCGTGGACGGGACCTCCGACCTGGAAGAACAGATCCTCGAAGACTGGCCCGGTTACGGCGGGGAGGGGCCGGTCCGCGTCGGGAACGGCGCCGCACTCCACGTGCAGAACGACATCTTCGGAGAGATGGTGATGGCGCTCGCGCCGATTTTTCTCGACGAACGGTTCACCGCGGAAAGATCCGAGGCCGCGTTCGACCTGCTGGATCGACTGGCGAAGCGGGCGATCGCGGTCGCCGGAACGCCGGACGCGGGGATCTGGGAGTACCGTATCGAGTGGATGCCGCAGACGTTTTCGAGCGTGATGAGCTGGGCGGCCGCGGATCGCATGTCGCGGATTCAGTGGGGCACCAACGATTCGGGCACGCGCGAGGTATTTCGAGCCTCCGCCGCTCGGATCCGCGAAGAAATCCTCGCGAAGGCCTGGAACGCCGAGCTCGGTGCGTTCGTCGGCACGTACGGGGGAGAAAGTCTCGACGCGGCCCTTCTCCAGATGGCCACTCTCCGCCTGCTGCCGGCGGAGGACCCCCGCCTGCGCGACACCATCGACGTGCTCTGGAAGCGTCTCTCCCAGGATGGCTGGTTGTTTCGATATCGCCTCGACGATGGCTTCGGCCGGCCCACGGTCGCGTTCATCATCTGCACCTTCTGGCTCGTGGAAGCGCTGGCGGCCATCGGGCGGGTGGAAGAAAGCCGGGCAGTCATGAATCACGTCCATTCCGCGCTCTCACCGCTGGGTCTGCTCTCCGAGGATTACGAGACCTCGAACCTCCGCATGTGGGGCAACTTCCCTCAGGCTTACTCGCATGCGGGCCTCATACAGGCGGCTTTTGCAACGTCGCCGCGATGGGCCGACGTCTTGTGAGTCAAATCGGCTCTTGACTGCGCTGTCTTCCGCCGTCATTCTTTCGCTCTTCCGGACATGGACTATTTCCCCACATCCCGGGACCGCGTGAAGCGCTTTTCCGGCGCCGCCGTGCTTCTCGGTCTCGTCTCCTTCCTGGCCGGCGCGGTCTCCGCGGCGGGCGAGGGGAGCGGCGTCTCGCGCGGCTCCGAGACGAGCGGGGTTTCGCACCGATACATGATCAAGTTCCGCGGCCGCGGCGCGCACGCGTCGGCCGTGCGCCGGATCGGTGGAGATCCGGTTCACGACCTCTCCGATCTCGAATTGGTCGCGGCCTGGCTCACCGAAGAAGAGCTCGTATCCCTGTCGCGGGATCCCGACGTGGCCGCGATCGAGAAGGACGTCCCGCGCTACCCGATGGCCCAGTCGGTGTCCTACGGGGTCGCGATGGTCCAGGGGGACCAGGTGAGCGACGACGCCGCCGCGAACCGGCGGATCTGCATCATCGACTCGGGTTACTGGCCCGGCCACGAGGACCTTCCGGACGGCGGCGTGACGGCGAGCTTCGACGAGGCGACAGGGGACCCTTTCCACGACTTCTGCGGGCATGGATCGCACGTCGCGGGGGTGATCGCGGCCATCGACAATGCGGTGGGGGTCGCGGGCGTCCTCCCCAACCAGCACATCAACCTTCACATCGTGAAAGTCTTCGGCGACGACTGCGATTGGGCGTACTCGTCGGACCTGATCCGCGCCGTGCAGGAGTGCCGGGGCAACCGCGCCAACGTCATCAGCATGAGCCTCGGGGGCGAGGAGTCGAGCACACTCGAAGAAGCCGCCTTCAACGGCACCTGGAACGCGGGGATCCTGACGGTCGCCGCGGCCGGTAACGACGGCAACACGGACTACTCGTATCCCGGCTCCTACGCGTCGGTCGTCTCGGTGGGCGCCGTGGACGCCGCGAAGGCAGTCGCGGCTTTTTCCCAGAAGAACGACCAGGTCGATCTCGTGGCTCCCGGAGTCGCGATTCCGTCGACGGTGCCGTTCCGCGAGACGAACTCCGTCTCGATCGGCGGAGCGACCTACTCGGGGACGTGGATCGAGAACGCCGCGCGTACCCCCGCGGGCGGCATTTCGGGCGCGCTCGTGAGCGGCGGCCTCTGCGACGCCGTGGACGCTTCCTGGAGCGGAAAGGTCGTCCTCTGCGAACGCGGCATCATCACGTTCCTCCTGAAGGTGCAGAACGTCCAGACGGCCGGGGGCGTCGCGGCCGTCATTTTCAACAACGCCGCGGGCAACTTCAACGGAACCCTCGGGAACGATAGGTCCAGCGTCCTTCCGGCGATCGGGATCTCGCAGGCGGACGGGCAGACGCTCGCCGCCCGGCTCGGATTTTCCGCCTCGGTCGTCAGCGCGGTCGAGAAGCCTGCCAACGGCTATGAGTCCTGGAGCGGGACCTCGATGGCGACTCCCCACGTCGCGGCCGTCGCCGCGCTCGTGTGGAGCCGCAACCCGGAGTGGACGAACGCGCAGGTCCGCAGCGCGCTCGAAACCACGGCCGAGGACCTCGGCGACCCGGGCCGCGACAACTCCTCCGGCTGGGGCCTCGTCCGCGCCCGGGCCGCCCTCGACCTTCTCGAGGCGGGCGGCGTCGACACGACCGCGCCCGTCATCTCGGACGTCGTCTCCCGCCGGGTCTCGAAGGGATTCGAGGTCACCTGGACGACGAACGAGCCGGCGAACAGCGTCACGAGGTTCACGGCCGGGATCTCGGACACGTTCTCGGACGCGAATCTCGTGACGACCCACCGGATGTTCTTCCGGGTGAAGAAGAGCTCCTACGCCTTCACCGTCAGCTCGACCGACGCGGCCGGCAACACGGCGACGTCGGGGCCATACATCTTCCAGAACTGAACGCGCGGACGCGCGGCGCCGGCGCTAACGCGCCGGCTCGTTGCCCCGCTCCGGCCCCGCCAGCAGGTGCACGGCGTCGAAGTGCCGGTCGAGAGCGAACCAGTACATCGGCACGACCGGCACCTCGCGGCTTTCCCCGGAGTCCACGACCCAGGCGCGAGCGGCATCGACCAGCGGATTCCACTCGACCTGGACCTGCCGGCCCCCGACCTGTGCGCCGGCCGCGCCCCTCCGGCGGATCTCGTCTTCCGTGAACGCGAGCGCCTCCCGGCCGACCGCGACCGACAGGAGCTCCTTCTTCGGAGAGTGGCGGCGGTCGGCGGTCTCCTCCCGGGAGACGCCCTGCCACGGCGACGCGCCGTAGACCTTCATCAGAAAAGGCACCGACGTCGGCAACCCGAGGTCCACCCAGCGCGATTCCGGGAACGCCCGCCGCCATGCTCCTGCCGTCGTGTACGTCGCGGGGAGCGGACGGAGCCGGCGTCCGGCGAGCGGCCCGGCGAGCGCCACTCCCGTCGCGGCGGTCCAGTACGTCCCCGTCTCGCGGTCGCGGAGAACGAGCGTGTCGCGCCAGAGCGCGCCCGAGTTCTCGAACGTCAGCGCCCGGCCGTCCACGGATCGGTCGTAGACGGCGGCGACGTGCGCCAGCGCGCAACGCGCGGCCACCCACTTCTCCCCGGCGATCTCGTCGTTGATGACCTCCGAACGATCGAGGAGGCCAATGGGGTACGCGATCCGGACACCGTGGATCTCGAAGCCGAGCAGGCGCTCGCGTCCGCGGGGCGGGTCCGTCTGTTGAGTCGCGCCCGACCACCGGGGATTCGTGTCGGAGCGGAAACTGCCGGAGTCCGCCATCTGGACGACCGCGTCCCCTTCGACGACCGCGACCCGCGGCTTGGTCCGATAGCCCGACGTCACGCAGGCCGCGGCCAGGACGCTCGCGAGGAGGAGGGCGACCCGGCTCAAGCGGAGAGGGGGACGGGCTCGGCCGGTCCGGGAGCCGGCGGGACCCGGCCGTCCGCGTCGCGCACGACCCGCCGGTAGTCGGCGTCCCGCTCGAAGGGATCGCGGCCGGATTCGCGGATCATCCGCTCGAACTCGGGGCGCGTCATCCCGGACGCGGTCGCCGCGCCGGCCGCGTGGGTGATGGTCTCGTCCACGACCGTCCCGACCAGGTCGTCCGCTCCGAAGAAGAGCGCGATCTGCGCGAGCTTCGTCCCGATCTGGACCCAGTACGCCTTGACGTGGGGGAAGTTGTCGAGGAGGAGCCGCGACACGGCGATCACGCGCAGGTCGAGCTGGCCCGACGTGGCCGGCAGGTGGGCGAGCGGCGTGTTCTCCGGGTGGAAGGCGAGGGGGATGAGGCCCGTGAACCCGCCCGTCTCGTCCTGCAGCTCGCGCAGGCGGAGGAGGTGGTCGACGCGGTCCTCGACCGTCTCGACGTGTCCGTAGAGCATCGTAGCGTTCGTCCGGATGCCCTGCCGGTGGCACTCGCGCGCGATCTCGAGCCACCGTTCCCCCGAGATCTTGTTGCGGCAGATCACGTCGCGGACCCGCCTCTCGAAGATCTCGGCGCCGCCGCCCGGGCACGACTCCATCCCCGCGGCCTTCAGGTCGCGGATCGCCTCTTCGACCGTTTTTCCGCCGACGTGGGCGATCCAGTCGAGCTCCACCATCGTGAAGGCCTTGAGGTGAACCGAGGGGAAGCGCTCCTTCAGCGCACGCAGGAGGCCCGTGTAGTACTCGTAGGGCCACGTCGGGTGGAGTCCGCCGACGATGTGGAACTCCGTCACCGCCTCGCTGTAGCCGCGTCCCGCCTCCTCCACGCACTCGTCGATCGCGAGCTCGTAGCCCCCCGGCTCGTTGACCTTTTTCGCCCAGGCGCAGAGCGCGCAGTCCACCCAGCAGAGGTTCGTCGGGTTCAGGTACCGGTTGACGTTGTAGAACGCGGCGTTGCCGTGGCGCTCCTCGCGCACGTGGTTGGCGAGTCGTCCGAGCCCGAGGAAGTCGCGCGTGTTCGACAACCGTACCCCGTCGTCGAACGAGAGCCGCTCGCCCGCGAGCACCTTGTCGGCGATCGGCCGCAGGTCGGAGCCGGCGAGCGCCGCCGTGAGCCGCGAGGCGGCGTCCGTCACGGGATGGCCGGCTTCGTCACCGGCTGGTAGGGGCTGTCCGATCCGAGCTCGTCGACGAAGGGCTGGAGATACCGGTAGCACTCCCAGCAGTACTTCTGCTCGGGGTGGAACTGGAAATCGACGACGCGACCGACCGCGGGGAAGTCCACGATTTCCTTGCCGCAGCGGTGGCAGATGTCCTTCTGCCCCCGGATGAGCCTCCAGACAGGTCCCATGCGACCCGTGATGGTATCAGCCGGGGAGGTCGCGCCGGAGCCGCTCCTTCTCCCGCGCGCGCTCGTATTTCTTCGCGTCGCCGTGGCGCTTCTCCCCCTTCTTCGGCAGCGGGAGGCGCGCCATCGGACGCGCCGGGACGGCTCGGGCCGGACGCTTCGGCCTCTTCTTTTTCCTCTTCTTCACGGACGCATCCCTTCCAGCCGGCGCCTCCGGATCGACGACGTCGCGGTCCAGAGGAGAAGGGCCGACACGAGCGCGACCACCGCCCCCGTGGAGAAGGCGGCGCGCGCTCCGAACCGCTGCCAGAGAAAGCCGAAGAGAACCGACGCCGGAAGGGCCGCGATGCCGATCGCCGCATGAAAGACGCCGTAGGCGCGTCCCCGGAGGCTCTCGGGCACGAGATCGGCGACGAGCGCGCGCTCGGCTCCCTCGGTCAGACCGTAGAAGAGCGCGTAGAAGGCGACGAGTCCCCAGGCCCCGAGGGGGCTCGCCACGAACGCCAGGCCCGTGTACGCGAGCGCGTACACGAGCCAGCCGAGCGCGATTGCCGGCACGCGCCCCAGGCGGTCGGCCAGGGCGCCTCCCGGAACGCCGGTCACCGCCTTCACTCCCTGGAAGAACGACCAGAAGAGCGGGAGCTGCCACGTCTCGACGCCCGCCTGCTGCGCGCGGAGGAGCAGGAAGGCGTCGGTCGAGTTCGCCAGCGTGAAGAAGCCGAAGATGAGAACGACCGTCCAGAAGGCGCGCGGCAGAGGCGCTCTGCTGCTCCCGGTCTCCGCGCGCGGCGACGCGGTTGGAGTCAGGGGCCGCGCCGTGTTCGGAACGGCGAGGAGGAGCAGGACCACCGCAGCGACGCCGGGCACCGCCGCGAGGAGGAACACGCTCCGCTCGTCCACGAGCGCGATCTTCAGGAGGAACGCGGCGACGAGGGGGCCCACGAACCCGCCCGCGTTGTCCATCGCCCGCTGGAGGCCGAAGGCGCGCCCGCGGCGCTCGCGGGGGACGAGGTCGGCGAGGAGCGCGTCCCGCGGCGACGTGCGGATACCCTTTCCCACGCGGTCGGTGAAACGGATCGCGAGCACCTGCGTCCAGGCGTTCGCGACGGCGACGAGCGGTCGCGCGATCGCCGCGATCGCGTAGCCGAGCACCACGAGCGGCTTTCTCCGCCGCACCCGGTCCGACCAGGCCCCCGATCCGACCTTCGCGAGAGACGCGGTCGTCTCGGCCACGCCCTCGATGAGCCCGACCGCGGCGGGTCCGGCTCCGAGGGTCTTCGTCAGGAAGGCCGGCAGCAGCGGGTAGATCATTTCGGAGGACACGTCGGTCAGGAAGGACACCCACCCCAGGGCGACGACCGAACGGCGGGACGGGTCGGGATTCATATCAAATTCGGAGAAATCGCTCTTTCGCCTTATTTCATTCGGAGGCGACGGGGCTGCTGCGGCTATCATAATCGGAGGGGTGGGACTCGTCGGCGCGGACGCATTCATTCTCGGAACCCATCCGCTGAAGGAGAGGGATCGGATCGTCTCCTTCCTGACCCGCGACACGGGACGCCGCCGCGGCGTCGCGAAACGGGCGCGGGGCGCCCGGAGCGCCTTCACCGGAGCGCTCGAGCCGATGACCGAGGCGCGCGTCGTCTTCTTCGAGCGCGAGGGGCGGGAGCTTGTCTCGATCGACTCCATCGATCCGGTGCGGCCTTCGTTTTCCCTCTCGAAGGACCTCGAGCGGGCGCTGCTTCTGTCCGCACTCGCCGAGAGCCTGGAGACGTTCGTCTCCGACTCGGACCCGGCCGAGCCGTTCTACCGTCTGGCGCGGCATGCGATGGACTCCCTCTTCGCGGGGGCGCCGGCGAACGCCGTCGCCGCCTACTTCGACGTCTGGGTCCTGAAGCTCTCGGGCCTCTTTCCCTCACCCGCCGAGTGCGCCGGCTGCGGCCGCCCGCTCTCCGCCCGAGAGGCCCTCCTGTTCGACGAGAGCCGGCCGGGGTTCGTCGGGTCCGAGTGCCGGCGCGGCGAGGTCCTGCGGCTCTCGCCGGAGGCGGCAGCGACGCTCTCCGCCTTCCTTTCGCGCCCGCTCGATCCGGAAGGAGCGCCGCGCGCGGTCGGCGAGCTCGTTTCGGTCGCCCGCCGCGCACGGCGGAGCTTCCTCGGGCACGAGCTCAAGTCGCAGAGGGTCCTGGCGGAGGTGATGGGGAGCTCGTGAGCGGCCCCAGGCTCGAGCTCGTCGTGATGCCGGGTCTCTATGCCGTCGTCCGGCTCGGCGCGCGGGCGACGGCGCCCGGTCGCCTGACCGGGTTTCACTCGATCACCCGCACCGAAAAAGAGCTCTCGATCGTCTGCCGGCAGGATCTCGCGCCCCGCGGCGGCCGGCGCGAAAAGGGCTTCCGGTGCCTCGAGGTCTCCGGGCCGCTTCCTTTCGAAGCCACCGGAGTGCTCGCGTCGCTCGCGCTCCCGCTCGCCCGCGCGCGCATCCCGATCCTCGCGATCTCCACCTTCGACACCGACTACGTCCTGGTGCGCGAGGAGAAGCTCTCCGCCGCGGTCCGCGCGCTCGAGCGGGCGGGTCATTCCGTGCGCGTGGAGTAAAATTTCGACAATGCTGACCCTCCAGAGGCTCATCGGGGAGCTGTGCGCGTTCTGGGAGTCGGAAGGCTGTCTCATCGAGCAGCCTTACGACCTCCCGGTCGGCGCCGGGACGATGCACCCGGCGACCTTCCTGCGCGTGCTCGGACGCGAGCCCTGGCGGTGCGCGTACGTCCAGCCGTCCCGGCGCCCGGCCGACGGGCGATACGGTCAGAACCCGTTCCGGCTCGCGAAACACCTCCAGCTCCAGGTCGTGTTGAAGCCCTCTCCCGACGACGTGCAGCATCTCTACCTGAAGAGCCTGGAGCGCCTGGGAATCGTGGCCGCCGAGCACGACATCCGCTTCGAGGAGGACAACTGGGAGTCGCCCACGCTCGGCGCCTGGGGCGTCGGCTGGCAGGTCGTGATGGACGGCATGGAGATCACGCAGTTCACGTACTTCCAGCAGGCCGGGGGCATCGACCTCGCGCCGATCTCGGCGGAGATCACCTACGGGCTCGAGCGCATCGCGATGTTCCTGAACAAGGTGGACTCGATCTACGACGTGCCCTGGACCGACTCGCTGCGCTACGGGGAAGTGCGTCGCGTCGAGGAGGAGGAGCTGTCGAAGTATTACTTCGAGACCGCGGACACCGAGCTCGCCGCGCTGCTCCTCGATCGTTCGGAGGCCGAGGCGCGGCGCGCGCTCGCGGCGGGCCTCGTGATTCCGGCCTACGAGGCGACGCTCGTCTGCTCGCACCAGTTCAACGTCCTCGACGCGCGGGGGGCGGTCTCGGCGACCGAGCGCGTCGGCCTGATCCGGCGGGTCCGCGACCTCGCCTGCGCGTGCGCGCGGGCGTACCTGGCGTCCCGCGAAGGGGTCCCGGCCCCGATGACGGAGCCCGAGCCCGCGGCCGCCGTCTGACACGACCACCCTGCTAAGGTTCGCGGGCGAGGGCCCGCCGTTGCCTCTCTCATGAAACGCGACGACTTCCTTTTCGAGATCCGGACGGAGGAGATCCCGGCGGCGGCGCTGCCGGGAGCGAGAGAGGATCTCGCCCGCGGGATCGGCGACGCGCTTTCCGAGGAGGGCCTGGCCGCCGAATCCGTGGAGTCGTTCGCGACGCCGCGGCGGCTCGTCGTGTGGGCTCGAAGCGTCCCCGACCGCCAGCCGGACCGCGAGACCGAGGTCCTCGGGCCGCCCGCGTCCGCTGCTTTCGATCCGGCCGGCCGGCCGACCCGCGCCGCCGAGGGTTTCGCGAAGGCCCAGAAGGTGGACGTCGCCGACCTCGCCGTCGTCGACTCGCCGCGCGGAAAGACCGTCGCGGTGCGGCGCACGGTCGCGGGCCGCGCGGCCGCCGACGTGCTCGCCGACGTCGTCCCGAAGGTCGTCGCGGCGCTTCCGTTCGGTAAGACGATGCGCTGGGGAGCGGGAGAGCGATCGTTCGTCCGGCCGGTGCGCGGGGTGCTCGCCCTGTACGCGGGGCGCGTGGTGCCGATGGAGGTGATGGGAACCGCGGCCGGCGGCTCGACCGTCGGCCACCGCGTCCTCTCCGACGGCGAGATCCCGGTCACCGCGGCCGCTGACTACTTCCAGAAGCTGCGCGGCGCGTGGGTCGAGCCGGACGGCGGGCTGCGGCGGTCGGCGATCCTGGAATCGGCGCGCCGCCTCGCCGCACAGGTCGGCGGAAAGATCGACGCCGACGCCGACCTCGCGGCCGTGCTCGCGGACCTCGTCGAGTGGCCCGGCCTCGTCCGCGGATCGTTCGACCCCGCCTTCCTGGAGCTGCCCGAGGAGATCACCACGACCGCGATGCGCGTGCACCAGAAGTTCCTCCCGGTGCGCGGCCCCGACGGGCTCCTGCCGCACTTCATCGCGGTGATGGACAACGCCCTCGACCGGCGCGGGTTCATTGCGAAGGGGAACGAGTGGGTCCTGAACGCGCGGCTCGCCGACGCCCTCTTCTTCTTCCAGGAGGATTCGCGCGAGCCGCTCGAGTCGCGCCTTCCGGAGCTCGAGAGGCTGAACTTCCAGGACCGGCTCGGCAGCTACGCCGGCAAGACGTCGCGCCTCGAGACCCTGGCGGCCGCGATCGCCGATGCGGTCGGTCGGAGCGACCTCGTCTCCTACGCCCGGACCGCCGCCCGGCTTTCCAAGGCCGACCTGACGAGCCGCATGGTGCGCGAGTTCACGGACCTGCAGGGGATCATGGGGGGCATCTACGCGCGGAAGGAGGGCTTGCCGGAGCCCGTCTGGAAGGCCATCTACGACCAGTATCGACCGCAGGGCCAGGACGACGATCCGCCGCGCGAGGACACGGGCGCAGTCCTCTCACTGGCCGACCGGTTCGACACGCTCGCGGGCCTCTTTCGCGTGGGGATGCTCCCGACCGGGTCGAAGGATCCGTACGGCCTGCGCCGCGCGGCGGCGGGCGTCGTCGCGATCGCGACCTCGCGGAGGTGGCGCATCGACTGGTCGGAGATCGCCCGCAAGGCGATCTCGCTCCATCCCGCCGACCTGCCCGGCCTGCCGCCGGACCGCGCGCTCGGGGAGCTCGAGACTTTTTTCGCCGAGAGGCTGCGCAACGCGATCGAGCGCGCCGGCTCGTCCTACGACGAGGCGTCCGCCGTGTTGAAGGGGGGCGCCTGGAACTTCGCCGACGCCGCGGAGCGGGCGGCCGCCCTGACGGACGCGCGGCGGCGCCTCGATTTTCGCTCGCTCGTCCTCGCGTTCAAGCGGATCCGGAACATCCTGGAGGGAGCGACCGTGACGGAACCGTCTCCCAGGCTCTACCGGGAAGACGCGGAACGGGCGCTCGCCTCGGACTTCCTCCAAACGAAGGCCCTGCTCCAGGAACTCGTCGGCGAGCGGCGCTACCCCGAGGCGCTCGAGGCGATCGCGTCGATCGCGCCGTCGCTCGACCGGTTTTTCGTGGAGGTGCTCGTGAACGCTCCCGAGGAGGACGTCCGGCGGAACCGGCACGCGCTCTTGGCGGCGATCCAGCGCGAGTTCACGAGAATCGCGGACTTTTCTGAGATAGTCGTGGAGAAATGAATATGGTGCGAAGCCGGAATGCCTCTCATCCTCTCTTCGCGGGCGGACGGCCATGAGCGGTGATTTGCCGAGGGGGGACGCGTCCGCCCGCGCGACAGAGCCCGCGCTGATGACGGAAACGACAGCGACCAAGAAACGCGTTTTCTCCTTTGCCAACGGTGTGGCTGAGGGAGCCGGTCTCGGCAAGGAGCGCCTGGGCGGCAAAGGCGCCGGGCTCGCCGAGATGACGGCGCTCGGCATCCCCGTCCCGCCGGGATTCACGATCGACACCTCGGTCTGCCTCGACTTCCTGCGCACGGGCGACCTCGATGCCCTGAAGCCCGAGGTCGAGGACGCGCTCGCCCGCGTCGAGGAATCCACGGGCCGGAAGTTCGGAGACCCCGCGAATCCGCTGCTCGTGTCGGTACGGTCGGGGGCGCGGTCGTCGATGCCCGGAATGATGGACACGATCCTGAACCTCGGCCTGACGTCGCGCGCGCTCGAGGGTCTCGCGAAGGCGTCGGGCGAACGGTTCGCGCTCGACTGCCGCCGGCGGTTCCTCCAGATGTACTCGGACATCGTCCTCGAGATCCCGCGCCACGAGTTCGAGGAGATCCTGACGCGCAGGAAGGAGGAGCGCGGAGCAAAGTCGGACGCGGACCTCGACGCCCCCGACCTGCGGTGGGTGGTGGACCGGTTCGAGGACCTCGTCCGGCAGCGAAGCGGCGCTCCCTTCCCGGACGACCCGCGCGAGCAGCTCTGGGGAGCGATCGGCGCGGTGTTCCGGTCCTGGAACAACAAGCGCGCGAAGGAGTACCGCCGGCTGCACCACATTCCCGAGGACTGGGGAACCGCCGTCAACGTGCAGGCGATGGTCTTCGGCAACCGGGGCGAGCGCTCGGCGACCGGCGTGGCCTTCACGCGCGATCCCGCGACCGGCGAGAAGCGGTTCTACGGAGAGTTCCTGCCCAACGCCCAGGGGGAGGACGTCGTCGCTGGCATCCGGACGCCGCGGCCGCTCGTCGCCGACGGATCCGGAACGTCGCTCGAGGAAACGATGCCCGAACCGTACGCCGGGCTCCTGCGCGTGCGCGACCTCCTGGAGAAAGCGTTCCGCGACATGCAGGACCTCGAGTTCACGATCGAGGAGGGGAAGCTCTACCTCCTGCAGACGCGCAACGGCAAGCGCACCGGCTTTGCCGCCGTCCGCATCGCCGACGAAATGGCGGCGGAGGGCCTGATCTCGGAGAAGGAGTCGGTGACCCGCGTCGAGCCGGAGCAGCTCGTGCAGCTTCTCGCGCCGATCTTCCCGACGAAGGAAAAGGAAGCCGCGGTCCAGGGGGGCCGGCTCCTCGCGAAGGGGCTGCCCGCCGGACCCGGCGCCGCTTCGGGCCGGATCGCGTTCACCGCCGACCGCGCGGTCGAGATGGCGCGGACGGGCGACCCGGTCGTCCTCGTCCGCGTCGAAACGTCGCCCGAGGACATCGCGGGCATGAACGCGGCCGTCGGAATCCTCACCACGAGGGGGGGCGCGACATCCCACGCCGCCGTGGTCGCCCGCGGAATGGGAAAGACGTGCGTCGTCGGAGCGCACGAGATCTCGGTCGACGACTCGAAGCGCGAGCTCCGCGCGAGGAACCTCTCGGCGAAGGAGGGCGACTTCCTCTCGGTCGACGGGACGTCCGGCGAGGTCATGCTCGGCAAGCTCCCGACGCAGCCGTCCGAGATCCTGCAGGTGCTGATCGACGGATCCCTTCCGGCCGGGAAGTCGCCGCTCTTCGGGGCCTTCACGCGCCTCCTCGAGCGGGCCGATCGGGCTCGAAAGCTCGGCGTCCGAGCGAACGCCGACACGCCGACGGACGCGCGCGTGGCGCGGCTCTTCGGCGCCCAGGGCATCGGGCTCTGCCGCACGGAGCACATGTTCTTCGGCGAGAACCGCATCGTCGCCGTCCGGGAAATGATCGTGGCGGAGAACGAGGCGGACCGCCGCACGGCCCTCGCCAAGCTCCTCCCGATGCAGCGCGAAGACTTCGTGGGGATTTTCCGGGAGATGGGGGAGCGCCCCGTCACGATCCGGCTCCTCGACCCTCCGCTGCACGAGTTCCTGCCGCACGAGGAAGACGCCGTCGCCGAGACGGCCGGTGAGCTCGGGATCCCGCCGGAGAAGCTCCGCGAGCGCGTCCGCGCGCTCTCGGAGATGAACCCGATGCTGGGCCACCGCGGATGCCGCCTGGGGATCACGTTCCCCGAGATCTACGAGATCCAGGTGCGCGCCATCTTCGAGGCGGCGGCGGAGGCGCGCCGCGCCGGACAGAACCCGAATCCCGAGGTCATGATCCCGCTCATCGGGACGAAGGCCGAGTTCGAACGCCTGCGGGCTCTCACCGATGAGACCGCGCGGCGCGTGTCTTCGGAGACCGGCCTCGACATCTCCTACCGGGTCGGCACGATGATCGAGATCCCGCGCGCCGCCCTGCGCGCGGCGGAGATCGCCGCGGCGAACTGCGATTTCTTCTCATTCGGAACCAACGACCTGACCCAGATGACCTTCGGCTACTCGCGCGATGATGCGGCGTCCTTCCTCCCGACGTACATCGAGACCGGCATCCTCCCGGACGACCCGTTCGCGACGATCGACCAGGAGGGCGTGGGCGAGCTCGTCTCGCTGGCGGTCAAGCGCGGCCGGGAGGCGCGCCACGATCTGAAGCTCGGCGTCTGCGGCGAGCACGGCGGCGACCCGCGCTCGATCCACTTCTTCCACTCCGTCGGCCTCGACTACGTCTCCTGCTCCCCGTTCCGCGTGGCCGTCGCGCGCCTGGCGGCGGCGCACGCCGCGCTCTCGGGCGGAGGCGTGTCCTCGACCGCGTGAGCCTCTTCTTCCTGGTGCTCGTGGCGCTCGCGCCGGCTGCCCCGCCCGCGGATCTCGTCCTCGTCTCCGCCCGGATCTGGACGGGCGACCCGAGCCAGCCCGAGATCACGGCGCTCGCGGCGCGCGGCGGCCGCATCGTCCTCGCCGGCACGAACGCCGAGGTCGAGGCGCTCCGCGGCCCGAAGACCGTCGTTCTGGACGGGAGGAGCCGCCGCGTCGTTCCGGGATTCATCGACGCGCATACCCACATGTCGATGGGCGGGTTCAACCTGCTCGCCGTCGACCTGCGGCACACGAAGGATCCCGCCGACTTCACGGCCCGACTCGGGGAGTTCGCGAGGACGCGCCCGCCCGGCCTGTGGTTGACCGACGGAGCGTGGGATCACCAGGTGTGGGCGAACCCGGTCCTTCCGACGCGCGCCCTGCTCGATCCCGCAACGGGCGACCACCCGACGTGCCTGTCGCGGACCGATGGGCACATGATGGTCTGCAACTCGCGGGCGCTCGCGCTCGCGAAGATCTCCCGCGAAACGCCGGACCCTCCCGGAGGCGTCATCGTCCGAGACGCATCGGGCGAGCCGACGGGCGTGCTGAAGGACGCGGCGATGGACCTCGTCTCCGCGGTGCGTCCGCCGCGCACCCTCGCCGAGATCGAGGAGGCGCTCACGGCCGCGATCCGCCACGCCGCGGAGAACGGCGTGACCTCGGTGCAGGACCTGCCCGGCAACGCGCTCGACCTCGACGGCTGGGAGAAGCTGCGCCGGGACGGCCGGCTGACCGTGCGCGTGAGCTACCGCCCCTCGCTCACGGAGTGGGAAAAGGCGCGGGACCGCCGCAAGTCCATGATGAAAGACGAGTGGCTCTCGATCGGCGGAGTGAAGGGGTTCATGGACGGCTCGCTCGGATCGGGCACGGCGCTCTTCGACCAGCCCTACGCGGACGACGCGAAATCGAGCGGGGTGTACGCGGCCGAAGCGATCCCGCTCTCGAAGCTCGAGGCGCGCGTCGCGGCCGCCGACGCGGCCGGTCTCCAGGTCGAGGTCCACGCGATCGGCGATCGGGCCAACGCGGAGCTCCTCGGGATCTTCGAGCGGGTGGCCAAGAAGAACGGCCCGAAGGACCGACGCTTCCGCATCGAGCATGCCCAGCACCTGCGCCCCGGCGACGTCCCGCGGTTCGCGCGGCTGGGAGTCGTGGCCTCGATGCAGCCCTATCACGCGGTCGACGACGGACGCTGGGCGGAGAAGCGGATCGGGCTCGAGCGCTGTCGGACCACCTACGCATTCCGCTCGCTTCTGAAGAGCGGGGCGACTCTCGTCTTCGGGTCCGACTGGGACGTCGCGCCGCTCTCGCCGCTCACCGGGATCGACGCGGCCGTGAACCGACGCACCCTCGACGGGAAGAACCCGGAGGGATGGATCCCCGAACAGAAGATCGCAATCGCCGACGCCCTCCGCGCCTACACGTCGAGCGCGGCCTGGGCGGCATTCGAGGAGAGGGAAAAGGGGACGCTGACCGAGGGGAAGCTGGCCGATTTCGTCGTCCTCTCGCGCGACCCGCTCGCGATCCCGAAGCGCGAGCTGGATACGGTCAAAGTCGACGCGACCGTGGTCGGCGGGAAGGTCGTCTACCCCGCGGCGCGGTAACGCGCCTTCGCCTCGCGGCATAAACTCCCTCGACGTGCCCAAGATCCACCGGCTCGCGAGCGAGGTCATCGACCGCATCGCCGCAGGTGAGGTCGTCGAGCGCCCCGCGTCCGTCGTCAAAGAGCTCGTCGAGAACGCGCTCGACGCGGGCGCGACGCGCATCGACGTCGAGGTGGACGGCGGCGGCATCGCGCGAATCCTCGTCCGCGACGACGGCTGCGGGATGTCCGCGGAGGACGCGCGCCTCGCCGTCGAGCGGCACGCCACCTCGAAGATCTCCTCCGACGCCGACCTCGCCGGCGTCGCGAGCTTCGGCTTCCGGGGGGAGGCGCTCCCCTCGATCGCATCGGTCTCGAAGCTGACGCTGACCACCTCGGACGGGTCGTCCCCCGAGGCCGTGCGGCTCTCCGTGGACTACGGGGGCCCGGCCGACGAGGAGCCGGCGGCGCGGCCGCGGGGGACCGACGTCGTCGTCGAGGATCTCTTCGCGCGCACGCCGGCGCGCCGCAAGTTCCTCGCCTCCGCCGAGGCGGAGGGGCGGGCGGCGGCCGCGGCGGTCACGCGCGCGGCGCTGTCGAATCCGGCCGTCGCGTTTTCGCTCCGCTCCCGCGGACGCGAAACGCTCGATGCACCCTCGGCGGTCGATCGGGCGGCGCGGATCCTCCAGGTCTTCGGGCGCGAGACGCTCGGGGAGCTCGAGTCCTTCGAAGCGCGCGCGGGGGACCTCTCCGTCGTCGGTTACGCGACGCGCGGTTCGGTCACCTTTCCGAACCGGAGGTTCCAGTACCTGTTCGTCAACGGGCGCCCGGTCGAGGATCGCGCGCTCTCGCGCGCCATCTCCCAGGCTTCGCGCGACGTCATCCGGACGGACCGGCATCCCGCGGTCTTCCTCTACGTGACGGCGCGGCCCGGCGCCGTCGATGTCAACGTGTCGCCCGCCAAGACGCAGGTGAAGTTCGCCGACCCGGGCACGGCGTTCCGTCTCGTCTACCACGCCGTCCAATCCGCGCTCCTCGCCGGAAAGGAAGAGCGCCGTCTGAGGTCCGTGCCGAGCGAGACCCGGCTCGCGGAGCCGCGCGAAGGCTACGGCGTCGAGTCCGTTTCCGGGACGACGCCGTCGCCGGGCAGCCCGGTGGTTCTACCGCCGGTCCCGAAGCCGGAGCCGCCGCCCGCCCCGGCCGAGAGGCCGCCGACGCTCGTCCCGATCGGGCAGCACCGCGAATCCTTCATCGTCGCGTCGGGGACCGAGGGCCTGCTCGTCATCGACCAGCACGCGGCGCACGAGCGGATCCTGTACGAACGCATCCGCGACCGCATCGCGTCGGGCCGGGTTCTCGCGCAGCGCCTGCTCCTGCGCGTGCTGTTCGACGCGTCTCCGGAGGAGGCCGAAACGCTCGCCGCGCGATTCGAGGACCTCTCCGCCGCGGGTTTCGAGATCGAGCCGATGTCCGGAAGGTCGTACGCGATCGCGGCCCTGCCGGCGGAGGCGACCGACCGCGAGCCCGCGGAGACGCTGCGCGAAGCGCTCACCGGCCTCGCGGAGACCGGCGACTGGGACTCCGGGCGGCGGCGCGACCGCCTGGCGGCGACGATCGCGTGCCGCTCGGCGATCACGATCCGCTATCACCTCGCGCCCGAGGAGATCCGGCGTCTCCTCTTCGACTGGATGAAGACCGCGGACCGGTTCACGTGCCCGCACGGCAGACCGGTCGTGCTGCTGACGACCGACGAGGATCTGGAGAAGTATTTCAAGAGGAGGTAGCAACCGATGGGTGAGCGGCAGCGATTCCCTCTCCCCGCTTGCGGGGAGAGGGTCAGGATGAGAGGCAAATGAACAGAAGGACTTTTCTCGAAGCCATGGGAGTCTCCGCGGCAACCCTCGCGTTGCCGAAGGCCGGCCGGTCACAGCCTTCCGGGCTCGCCCCGGTCCTCTCCGAGGTCGAGAAACGCCACGACGAAGCGGTGAAGCGGCTGCAGGAGTGGATCCGTCAGCCGTCGATCGCGGCCGAGAACAAGGGAATGTCGGAGGGTTGCGACCTCATGATCCGGCTCCTCTCCGACGCGGGTTTTCAGAGCGCCGTGAAGGTCCCGACCGACGGGCAGCCCGGAGTTTTCGCCCTCCTCGATGCCGGCGCCCGCCGGACTTTCGGCGTGTACTTCATGTACGACGTGAAGCAGGTCGATCCCGCGGAGTGGTCGTCGCCGCCGTGGGACGCGGCTTTCGTGGACAAGCCCGGCTTCGGCAAGTCGATCGTCGGACGCGGCGCCGTGAACCAGAAGGGTCCGGAGGCCGCGTTCCTCGCGGCCCTGCACGCCTACCGCGGCGCGGGCCGCAAGCCGCCGGTGAACCTCGTCCTGGTCGCGGAAGGGGAGGAGGAGATCGGCTCTCCCCACTTCCCGCAGATCGTCCGCCGGCCCGAGGTCCAGGCCGCGCTCTCCAAGACGACCGGCATCTTCATGCCGTCGGCGTCGCAGGGAGCCGACGGGGTCGTCCAGGTCTCGCTCGGCGCGAAGGGTGTCATCGAAGTCGAGCTGACGTCGAGCGGCGAGAAGTGGGGAAGGGGCCCGTCGAAGGACCTCCACTCGAGCAACAAGGCCCGCGTGGACAGTCCCGTGTGGCATCTCGTGCAGGCGCTTCACACGCTCGTCAACTCGGAGGGGGAGCCCGCGATCGCGGGGCTCGCGGACCGCGCGCGGCCGATTTCGGCCGCGGAGAAGGCGATGGTCGCGGAGGGTGCACGGCGCTTCGACGAAGCGGTCATGAAAAAGCAGATGGGGGTCGATCGCTGGATCCGCGATGTCGGTTTCGTGGAGTCGCTCGAGCGGCTCGTCTCTCAGCCGACCGTCAACATCGAGGGGATCGTGGGCGGTTACACGGGACCGGGAGGCAAGACCGTCCTGCCGCACAAGGCGGCGGCGAAGCTCGACCTGCGGCTGGTGCCGGACATGAAAGCGTCGGAGGCGCTCGCCGCGCTGAAGAGCCACCTCGCGAAGCAGGGTTTCGGGGACGTCGAGGTCGCCATGACCGGAGGCTACGACCCGACGGAAACCGCCGCCGGCTCCGGCGTCATCCGCGCCCAGGTGTCGGTCCTGCGGCGCGGCGGGATCGAGCCGTTGATGTGGCCGCGCAACGCCGGCTCGTGGCCCGGGTACGTCTTCACCGGCGAGCCGCTGAAGCTCCCGGCGGCTCATTTCGGGCTGGGCCACGGCGGCGGAGCGCACGCGCCCGACGAGTACTACGTGATCGAGTCCGCGAACCCCAAGATCCAGGGCTTCGACGGCGCCGTGAAGTCGTTCGTGGAGTACCTGGCGGAGCTCGCGACGATCTGAATCCGGCTGTCATTCCGAGGAGCGGAGCGACGAGGAATCTCTCCCTTTGCAGGAAGAGATCCCTCGCTTCGCTCGGGATGGCAGGAGGTGAGGGTCCTTACGCCGCGTCCCGCGGAGGCCACACCTCGTTCGCGTTGTGGCGCCGCTTCTTCGCCACGTACGTGACGATCAGGATGAGACCCAGCACGATGAACGCGGTCGGGGCGAGCCAGTCTTCGACGGCGGCCCAGAACGCATCGAGGTCCACGTAACGGTCGAGCAGCCAGAGCGCGCCGATGCCGACGAGGATCACGCCCCACGTCAGGCCGGCCATGGACTCCGGAGCGCGGCGCAGCACGTTTCGCTCGGACGCGGCGAGGCCGCCCGCGTCCACGTACCCGGAGTTGATCGCCTTCGCCTGGCGCACGGCGTCGATGATCCCGAAGAACCACACGAACGCGATTCCCAGACCGAACAGGGGCGCCATGTGCCCTCCCATGAACCCGACGCTGACCAGCCAGATGCAGAGGACGAACGCGCCGGCGACCTTGAACGCCCTCTGATACAGACCGAGGTACAGGTGTCCGAGTCCGGGGAAGATCGCGGAAAGGACACCCGAGAGTCCCGGAGACTTCTTCTCGACGACCACGATGGGTCCCGTCGCGGTCGCGGTGGTCATGGGCGGCGGCGGCATCGCCTCGCCGGCGGGTGCCGCGGGTGGCGGCGGCGGCGCCGGAGCCTGGTAGCGGTTGTCTTCCATTTCGTTTCTCCTCTCGGCGGCCTTCAGGCGCGCCAGCCCGTCGTCGTTGTCGTCGTTTCCATCCCTCTTAACGCACCTCGGCCGTCCCGGTTCCGTGGAGGTTCGACCGGGCGCTGTTTCGAGCCGGAGGATTTCCAGATGAGTGCGACCGCGTTCGAGAACGCCGCGCGTCCGTACCCGCCGGCGCGTCCCTTCCAGACCTGGAACGTGCGGGAGACTTTCTCCTGCACGGCGCCCAGTCGATCCGTCAGCGAGCTCTCCGCGACCGTGACCGCGGCGCGCGTGTTCTCGCCGAGCTGGCTCGTCGAGACTTTCCGCGCGAGATCCGCCGGGTTGAAGCCGGCGAGCATCACGACGACCGCCGCGGCGTAGGCGAGCGCGATCGCGGCCCTCGGCGCGAGCAGCAGCCGCCAGAATCCCTTCTCGCGCACGGGGCGGTTCACCGCCAGGCGCCCCGCGAGCCAGGGTGGCGCCACGGGCTCCGCCAGGTCGCGCGCGGCCGCGAGCGTCGCCGCGGCCTCGGAACATCCGGCGCATCGCGAGAGGTGACTCGAAAGACGAACCTTCTCGTCGTCGGAGAGCTCGTCCTCGATCGCCATCGGCAGGAGCCGCTCCGCGCCCTCGCATGAGACGGTCTTCCGGGGGATCTCGAGGAGCGTGGACCGGAGAGACGCGGAGAGCGGAGGCGCGGCGAGGCCCGCGGCCATCGCCTCCGACGCATCGACGTCGGCGCCGATGGAACGGCACGTCGCGCAGTCCCGGACGTGGCGTCGCGCGTCGTCCGGGGAAGCTCCGGCGATGAAGAGCTGTTCGAGCTGGCCGCAGCTCACAGCACCCCTCCGGCCGCGATCGCGAGCGTCTGGAACGTTCCGGCCGACCCCCGCCGCTCGTGGCGTTCGCGGATCCTCCGCGCGACCTCGGCCCGCGCCCGGAAGAGACGCGACTTGACGGTCCCGTCGGGCAGCTCGAGCGCCTTTCCGATCTCGTCGTAGGCGAGTCCGTCGAGGTCGCGCAGAACGAGGATCTCGGCCAGATCCTCGGGGATCTCGGCGAGCGCCCAGAAGAGGAGCTTCGTGCGCTCCTTCTTGAGCGCTTCGGCGGCGGGATCGTCATCCGATTTCAGGAGCGGCATGACCGCGTCGTCTCTCACGAAGCGGAACGATTTTTCCCGCTTGCGTCGCCGGTAGCGGTCGATGCAGAGGTTGCGGGCCAGCGAGAGGAGCCACGCGACCAGCGGGAAGCTGCCGTCGTAGCGGTGCAGGTTCTCGAAGGTCTTCAGGAAGATCTCCTGGGAGAGTTCCTCGGCGTCCTCGCGGTTCAGGGTGAAGTGGTACGCCACGGAATAGACCTTCTGGCCGAAGCGGTCGACCATCTCCCTCCAGGAGTCGTCGTCCCCCTGCCGGCAGCGGTCGACCAGGGCTTTCTCTTCGGCGCTCAATCGTCTCCTCTCGCCCTAAGAAACGCAGGTCCGGGCGGAATGTTCGGAAACCGGCCCGGCCTGGGCGTTTGATTTAAAAGGACTTGCCCTTGGCAGACACCAGGGAACGCGCCTTTTTCGGGAAGAGCGCGTACCCGAGGAGCTTGTAGCAGAGCTTGGCGACCAGGAAATCCGGGGCCCGGTTGCCGGGGAGCGGGGCGTGCTCGACCACGTCGGCACCCACGATCCGGCGCTCCGCCGCGACCCGACGCAGGATCTCGAGCGCGTCCCCCCAGCTCCCGCCGCCGGGCTCCGGCGTGCCGGTGCCGGGCACGAGAGACCCGTCGAAGAAGTCCACGTCGAAGGTCACGTAGACGTCTTCCGTGAGACGGTCGAGGGCCTCCGGCATCCAGGAGTCGAAGTCGGGCAGGCGGCGGTTGGAGACGATGAGCAGGTTCTTTTCGCGGGCGTAATCGATCTCCTCCCGGGAGATCGACCGGATTCCGACGTGGACCGTCGGTATCCCGAGCTCGACGAACCGCCGCGCGGCGCAGGCGTGGGAGTACTTGTCCCCCTCGTACTCGTCCCGCAGGTCTCCGTGCGCGTCGAAATGGAGCACGGAGAGCTTCGGATACCGCGCGAGGTGCGCGCGGATCGGGCCGGCCGCGATTGCGTGCTCGCCCCCCAGGGTCAGGACGAAACGCGGCTTCGCGAGCAGCTCGGAGACCACTCCCTCGAGCGCCTCGACGGCCGCCTCCGGCTCCATGCGGTCGGGAAGCCAGGGCGGAAGCGTGTGAACGCCGACGCTCGCCGGCTCCTCGTCGAGCTCGTCGTCGTAGAGCTCGACGTAGCGGGAGGCCTCCAGGATCGCGGTCGGACCATTGCGGGTGCCGACGCCATAGGAGACCGTGCGCTCGTAGGGGACCGGCAGGACCACGACACGGCTCTTCTCGAGTGTGTTGTCGGATTCCGGGATTCCGAGGAAGTTCTGGGAGAGAAACATGCGGTGATCTTACCGTCGCGACGCATTCCCCTGTCATCCTGAGCGAAGCGAGGGATCTCTCCCTCGATGAGGAAGAGATCCCTCGTCGCTGCGCTCCTCGGGATGACGGTGGTGAGGGTTCAAGGCGACGGTCAGGGAGCCGCTCTTCCCCGACCGCCCCGGCGTCGCCTCCTTCGGGTGCGCGGCGGCGCGGGGTTCTCCGCGGCGAATCGTTCCCGGGCCCCCTTCGCCCTCTTCTCCACTTCGCGCCACTCCTTGACCAGTTCTTCCCCGCGCCCCGTCGCCATCGCGTTCAGCTCGAAGAGGTCGAGCGCGACCGGGAACGCCTCGCGGAACGCGAGGCGGCGGGTCGCCACGCGGTTGTCGGGGCGGTGGGAAAGACGGCCGACGATGGCCAGCGCCCCTTTGATGCGATGCGACACCGCGTTGGGGAGAAACATGCGGATCGCGACGGGCGTCACGACGTCTTCGATGACGGTCGCGAGCCGTCCCGGCTCCGGATCGCCCGAGAGGCGCATCTCGGAGATGCAGGACCGGACGACCGGCAGGAAGAAGAGCGAGAACAGCACGGCGTCCTCGAAGGGGCGCCCGCGTCGCCTTTCCGCGTCGAGCACGTCGAGGAGCGCCCAGAAGAGGTGCCCGGCGCCCTGGGGGTGATCGGGGTCGATCTCCCGGAGGACGCCGGCGAGCTCCGGCAGCAGCACGTCCAAGAGACCGACCTCCCGCAGGAGGAGAAACGTGGGAAGAGCGTGTCCGCCCCGCAGTGACTGCGAGAGCTCCTCGGTGACCCGGGGGGGCGCCGACTTCGCGATCTCCTTGCGGTGGTCCAGGATCGCCTCGTAGGCGTCGGGCGTGATCGCGAAGCCGAGCCGGCTCGCGAACTCGACGCCGCGCATCATCCGCACCGGGTCTTCGCGGAAGCGGATGTCCGGATCGCCGATCGTCCGGATGAGGCCGGCGTCCAGGTCGTCCAGGCCGCCGACGTAGTCGATCACGGAGTAGTCGGCGATGTTGTAGAAGAGGCCGTTGATCGTGAAGTCGCGCCGGAGCGCGTCCTCGCGGGCCGTGCCGAACACGTTGTCCGAGGTCATGAGGAGCTCCGGCGCCTCCGGATCGAGCGGCTCCGGCCGCCGCCGGAATGTCGCGACCTCGATGACCTTGCCCTGCGGAAAGAGGATGTGGGCGAGGCGGAATCGCCGGCCGATCAGCCGGCAGTTGCGGAAGAGCTTCCGCACGGCCTGCGGCGATGCGTCCGTCCCGATGTCGAAGTCTTTCGGCTTGCGGCCGAGCAGCAGGTCCCGCACGCTCCCGCCCACGAGGTACGCCTTGTAGCCCGCGGTCTTCAGCCGGTAGAGGACCTTCAGAGCATCGGGGTCGATCTGGCTGCGCGAGATCGGGTGCTCGCTGCGGGGACGGATTCTCGGCGGGGCGGCTTCGGGGACGTCGGCCCCCGCTTCGGGCGCGGCCGACGTCAACGTTCTTGTTTCGGGATCCAGCGGTCAGCTCTCCAGAGGCGCGCGACTTGATCGTCCCGCGCCCCGTTGGCGGCTGCGGACGGCTCGGGGGACAAAGCGCTCGCCCGCCCGGCGACGAATCCGCATCCGCCGCAATCTTATCTCAACTCCCTGACCGAATTGAGGTTTTGACATTGCTCCCGCCTCGGGAAAGAATACACAGTCTTTCTGGCATCCCCGAACGAGGAGGCTTTCGACGATGAAATCGCGCGTGCTCCTGGCACTCCTTCTGGCGGCCACCCTCGCCCCGGCCTGTCGCCGCGGCGGGGGAGACGAGATCCTCGTCGGCGAGTACGGCTCCCTGACCGGCACGACCGCGACGTTCGGCCAGTCCACGAACAACGCCATCCAGATGGCGTACGAGCAGATCAACGCGGCCGGCGGAGTCCTCGGCAAGAAAGTCCGCGTGATCGTCGAGGACGACCAGTCGAAGCCGGAAGAGGCCGCGACCGCGGTCACGAAACTCATCAACCAGAACCACGTTGTCGCGATGCTCGGCGAAGTGTCGTCGTCGCGCTCGCTCGCGGCCGCGCCGATCTGCCAGGCCAACGGCGTCCCGATGATCTCCCCGTCTTCGACGAACCCGCGCGTGACGCAGGTCGGCGATTACATCTTCCGCGTGTGCTTCATCGACCCGTTCCAGGCCGAGGTCGGGGCGCGCATCGCCTGGGAGATCCTGCACCTGAAGAAGGTCGCGATCCTCTCGGACGTGCGCAACGACTACTCCGTCGGGCTCCAGACGTTCTTCCGCCAGACGTTCAAGGGTTTCGGCGGCGAAATCGTCGCGGAGCAGTCCTACAGCGAGGGCGACTCGGACTTCCGCGCGCAGCTCACCCAGATCAAATCGGCCAACCCCGAAGGGATCTACGTTCCGGGCTACTACACCGAGGTCGGCACGATCGCGCGCCAGGCGCGCGAGCTCGGGATCACGGTTCCGCTCATCGGCGGCGACGGCTGGGACTCCCCCCGGCTGTGGGAGATCGGCGGCGAGGCGCTGAACGGCTGTCACTTCTCGAACCACTACTCGGTGGACGACCCGGCGCCGGCGGTGCAGAAGTTCGTTGCCGACTACAAGGCGAAGTACAACCAGGTTCCCGACGCGCTGGCGGCGCTGGGCTACGACGCAGCACGGATCCTCGCGGACGCGATGACACGCGCCGGCTCGACGGACGGCGAGAAGGTACGCGACGCGCTGGCCGCGACGAAGGACTTCCCCGGGGTTACCGGGACCATCACGATCAACAAGGATCGAAACGCGGTCAAGCCCGCCGTCGTCCTGAAGATCGAGAACGGGAAGTTCGTCTACGTGACGACGGTCAAGCCGACCGGGACCTAGCGGGCTGCGAAAGGCGCCGGTGTTCCGGAGCTGACAGCTGAGAGCTGATAGCTGACAGCTTCATGACGACTTTCTTCCAGCAGCTCGTCAACGGACTCTCGCTCGGGTCGATCTACGCCCTGATCGCACTCGGCTACACGATGGTCTATGGCGTTCTGCGCCTGATCAACTTCGCCCACGGCGACGTGTACATGGTGGGCGCGTACGCCGGCTATTACCTGTCGCGCAAGCTCAAAGGGGACGAGCCGTCGCTCGTCGGAGCGCTCGTCGTCATGCTCGGCGCGATGCTCGTGTGCGCCGTCCTCGGCGTGATCATCGAACGGTTCGCCTATCGCCCGGTGCGCCGGGCGGCGCGGCTGACGCTCCTGATCACCGCGATCGGCGTCTCGCTCTTCATCGAGAACGGCGCCCAGCTCGTCTTCGGCCCGGATCCCAAGTTCTTCCCCTCTCTGGCGCCGCGCGCCGACTTCATCGTCGGCGGCGTGCGGCTGACGAGCGAGCAGCTCACGGTGATCGCGGTCTCCTTCATCCTGATGCTTCTCCTGCGGTTCTTCATCCTGAAGACGCGGACCGGAAAAGCGATGCGCGCCGTGTCGTTCAACCTGGACGCGGCGAAGCTCATGGGGATCTCGACCGACCGGATCATCGCGATCACGTTCGGGCTCGGGTCCGCGCTCGCGGCGGCGGCGGGCGTCCTGATCGGGATGCAGATCCCGAAGATCGACCCGCTCATGGGCATCATCTACGGGTTGAAGGCGTTCATCGCGGCGGTTCTCGGCGGCATCGGCAACGTGCCGGGAGCCGTCCTCGGCGGCCTCCTGATCGGGACCTCGGAGGTCATGGTCGTCGGCTACCTCTCCTCGACCTACCGTGATGCGATCGCGTTCGGGATCCTGATCCTCGTCCTGCTCCTTCGCCCGCAGGGGATTCTCGGGCGGACGCACAAGGAGAAGGTGTGAGAGCGCTCGTCCGCTCGGTCATCCTCGTCGCGGTCCTCGTCCTGCTGAACGCGCTCCTCGTGGGCAAGCTCGTGCCCGGCGTCTCGATCTCGCCGTACTTCCTGCAGATCCTGAACCTCGCGGGCATCAACATCATCCTCGCGGTCAGCCTGAACCTCATCAACGGCTTTACCGGCCAGTTCTCGATCGGGCACGCCGGCTTCATGGCGATCGGAGCCTACGTGTCGGCGTTTCTCTCGATCACGTTCGGCGAGAGCATCCGCTCGGCGTTCTCGTTCGCGCCCGATACCGTCCAGAACAGCGTCCTCCTCCTCGTTGTGCTCGCCGCCGGGGCGATCGCCGCCGCCATCGCCGGATTCCTGGTGGGCGTCCCATCTCTTCGCCTCCGGGGCGACTACCTCGCGATCGTGACGCTCGGTTTCGGCGAGATCATCCGGGTCTTCATCCTGAACATCGACGCGGTGGGGGGAGCGCGCGGCCTGGGCGGAATGCCGCGGCTGGCGAACTTTTTCTGGATCTATCTCTTCGCCGCGGCGACGGTGGCGATGGTCACCCGGATCGTCAACTCGTCCTTCGGCCGGACGCTCATCGCGATCCGCGAGGACGAGATCGCCGCCGAGGCCATGGGCGTGAACACGACGCGGCACAAAGTCCTCTCCTTCGTCGTGTCGTCGGCGATGGCGGGAGTCGCCGGCGGCCTGTTCGCGCACTACCTGATGTACCTGCACACGAACTCGTTCACATTCATCAAGTCGTTCGAGATCATCATCATGATCGTGATCGGCGGTCTGGGTTCCATCACCGGATCCGTGCTGGGCGCCGTCCTCTACATCGTGTTGACCGAAGGGCTCCGGGAGTTCGCGCAGTACCGGATGGTCCTCTTCTCGCTGCTCCTGGTCGTGATCATGATCGTGCGGCCGGGAGGGATCCTGGGACACCGCGAGCTCTGGACGTTCTTCCGGCGGCGGCGGGCCGCGGAGACACCGGCGCCTCCGGCAGTGCCGGGACAGGCGGCGTAGATGGCGCTCCTCGAGCTCTCGGGGGTCACGATGCGCTTCGGCGGCCTCCTCGCCGTCAACGAGCTCGACCTGTCGCTCGAGCCGGGACAGCTCTATGGCCTGATCGGTCCCAACGGCGCGGGCAAGACGACCGTGTTCAACGTCATCACCGGCGTCTACCGGCCGACCGCCGGCGAGATCCGATTCAAGGAGCACTCGATCGTGGGGGAGCGCTCCGGGAAGATCACGCGCCGCGGCATCGCCCGCACTTT
>DATIBN010000109.1:0-3331 GCA_035457525.1 Thermoanaerobaculia bacterium
TCTTCGACGCGCGGGGAAACCTCCTGGGAAAGGGCCACAACCGTCGCGTGCAGGACGGGGATCCTTCCGCGCACGGCGAGACGGATGCCTTCCGGCGGGCGGGCCGCCACCGCGGCTACCGCGACAAGACCCTGGCGACGACGCTCGCGCCCTGCTGGTACTGCAGCGGCCTGATCCGCCAGTTCGGCATCGGCCGCGTGATCGTCGGCGAGTCGGTCAACTTCGCCGGCGGCGTCGAGTGGCTGCGGGAGAACGGGGTGGAGGTCGTGGACCTCGCTTCCCGCGAGTGCATCGAGACGCTCGGCGCCTGGATCGCCGCCAACCCGGAGCTCTGGGGAGAGGACATCGGCAGCTGACCCGCCATTTTTTGCGGACCCGGCTGACTCAATTCGTCAGGGTCGACGCGCGCGAAGTCCCGGATGTGTCCTGTTTGCCGTAGTTGGTGCCCCGGGTGCCGGGGAACGTCTCTTGCACTTTCCTCCCGCAGCCAGGGGAAAACCAATGAACGACCGCAGAACCTCCGAACGCGTTTTCGTCCAGCCCGAACTCGAACGCCTCACTCCGGAGCCGATTCCGGCCATCGTGGTCGAGAAGCCCGGTGAGCGTCTGATCGTTCCACCGGACACGCTCGACCGGGTGTGCTTCGAACGGCCGGCGCGGCGCGAGACGGAGGAGCGGACCGAGCCGATGCGCCTCTCCTTCCTCGCACTCCTGGCGGAGCGCGATCCGGGCGTCCAGGCGCGCCTGAATCGCCGGATCACCCCGATCCTCGAGGTGGCCGAGCTCGACGACATCGAAGACGACGATCGCCCGACGGACCCGATGATCCTGACGGCGAAGTTCTCGGGTTAGAGCCTTTTCGGCTACAGGAATGAAGAGGGGTCAGGCTAAAGCCTGACCCCGCATTCTTTTTTGCGCTAACCCGTTTCGTCTACTCGACGCGCTAACGCGACACTGGAGGCGCCGAGGCCGGCGCCGGGACCGCTCCGGTCGTCGCATCCGCCATCCGCTGCTTGCGCGCCCGCTGGCGCTGCCGCAGGGCGTTCGCCGAGAAGTACTCGGGCGTGGCGTCGGCGTCGATGACGGCCCCACGCTTGACCGTGATCCGGTCCGGGATCTGAGCGTTCTTCCCGATGGTGGTGATGCCGGGGCCCTCTCCCGGCTTCGACCTCTGACCGACGCGCGCGCGTCGTCCGATGCGCACGGCCTTGTCGAGGATTGCCCGGTCGACGCGGGCTCCCTCCTCGATCACCGAGTCCGTGAGGACCACCGACTCCCGCACGACGGCGTTCCGGCCGATCCAGACGCCCGGGGAGAGGACGCTCCTTTCGATCCGGGCTCCGGGCGAGATCACGCAGCCGTCCGTGATCATGCTGTCCTTGACGACGGCGCCCTCCTGGATCGTGACCGGCGGACGCTCTTCCGACTGTGTGTGGACGACCCACGTTCGGTCGTTCAGGTCCAGACGTGGCGGGTGTTTCAGGAGGTCCATGTGCGTCTGCCAGTACGCCTCGACCGTTCCGACGTCGACCCAGTAGTTCTCGAAGGGATACGCGAACACGCGCATGCCGCCCGACACCATCCGCGGGATGATGTCCTTTCCGAAGTCGTGGGAGGAGTCCCGCCGCTTCGCGTCTTCGGTGAGGATGTCCGCGAGCGTTTTCAGGTCGAAGACGTAGATCCCCATCGATGCGAGCGTGCCCGGGGGATCGGCGGGCTTCTCGACGAATTGCGTGACGCGCGACTCGGCGTCGACCGCGAGGATGCCCATCCGCGTCGCCTCTTCCCGCGAGACGTTCAGGGTCCCGATCGTCACGTCGGCCTGGGTCTGGGAGTGGTAGGCGATCAGGGAGCCGTAGTTCATCTTGTAGATGTGGTCGCCGGCGAGAACGAGGACGCGGTCCGGACTGCCGCGCTCGACGAACGAAAGGTTCTGGTAGATCGCGTCGGCCGTTCCACGGTACCAGTCGGTGTCGAGACGGCCCCGGTAGGGCTGATAGACGTGAACGCCGCCGGTGAAGCCGCGGTCGAGGTCCCACGGACGACCGGCGGCGATGTGCTCGATCAAGGAGTGCGGGCGGTATTGCGTCAGGATCATCAGATCGAAGATCCCCGAGTTGACGCAGTTCGACAGCGTGAAGTCGATGATCCGGTACTTACCGGCGAACGGGACCGCGGGCTTCGCGCGCCGGTCGGTGAGCACCCCGAGGCGCTGCCCCTCTCCACCCGCGAGGATGACCGCTCTCGTGCGGACCGGCATCAGCCCCCTCCGTCAGCCGGTCCCGTGGCGTCGCGCCGGTAGGCGAGCGCTTCCCGATAGAGCGCCTCGTACTGCGCGGCCGACCTGTCCCACGAAAAGTCCTTCGTCATCCCGTTGCGCTGCAGCTCCCGCCATCGGTCCCCGTCAGCGTATACCGACAGGGCGCGGTCGAGCGCGTGAACGAGCGAGGACGGGTCGTAGCCATCGAACAGGATTCCCGTGCCGCCGGGATCCCCGACGTCCGTGATCGTGTCGGCCAGCCCGCCGGTCCGGCGGGCGATCGGAACCGCGCCGTACCGCATGGCGATCATCTGCGTCAGCCCGCACGGCTCGTAACGCGAGGGGATCAAGATCGCGTCGGCACCGGCGTAGATGCGGCGCGAGTAAGGGGGATCGAATCGGAGCCGGACGCTCGCCCGGCCTCGCCAGCCGATCTCGAGCGTCGCGACGTCCCGTTCGATCGCGGAGTCGCCGCTGCCGAGGAGGACGAGCTGCCCTCCGGAGTCGAGCCAGCGCGAGAGCGCCGGCAGCGCAATGTCGAAGCCCTTCTGGAAATCGAGGCGGGAAACCATTCCGATCACGAGCGCCCGATCGTCGGCCTCGAGGCCCGCCTCCTCCCGCAGCGCCGTCCGGTTCGCGGCGCGCCGTTCGAGCGCCCCGACGTCGAAGCGCGAAGAGATGGCGGCGTCGGTCGCCGGATTCCAGGAGTCCACGTCGATGCCGTTCAGCACCCCGTGGAGTCGGTCGCCGCGGAGCGAGAGCGCGCCGTCCAGGCCGTGTCCCCCCTCCGGTGTCCGGATCTCCCGGGCGTACGTGGGGCTGACCGTCGTCAGCACGTCGGCGGTGGCGAGCCCGATGCCGAGCATCGAATCGCGGGCCCACTCGGGGAGGAGCGCGAGGTGCGGGCTCGGGCGGAGGTCCCACTCCGCGAGGACGCGTCCGGCGCCCCGGCCCGTGTAGGGAAGGTTGTGAATCGTGTACAGCGTCGCGGTCGAACGGAAGAAGGGGTCGTCGCGACTGTCCGCGGCGACGCGATAGACCGCCGGGCCCGTGTGCCAGTCGTTCGCGTGA
>DATIBN010000110.1:0-11096 GCA_035457525.1 Thermoanaerobaculia bacterium
GCTTCTACAGATCGAAACCCGGATCGCCGGCGCGAGAACTCGTTCGAGGTAATTGACGGAAAGCGCGAGTCTCGGTTCAATCTCCGCAGGGCACGATCCGGATCCCAGTCCTCCACGAGTCGCCCTTCGGGTCGCTCACGACGAACTGCTTGACGTAGGGCTCCCCGCCCGAGAGGGTCAGCGGATACCGGTAGATCTCCTTCACGCCTCCCGGACTGACCGAAACGGGAACGGCCGCTCCGCCGACCGCCCGCAGGCCTCCGCGGCTGGCCGATTCCTCCAGTTTCGCCACCTCCACCCGCGCGTCCCCGCCATTCTCGAACCGCACGGCCACGACGAAGGGTTCGTCGTCCATCGGGTGTTCCTTCGAGAGCGAAACGGCGACGCGCATCAGGCCGGAGTCGGGGCGCGGCGCCTTCGCGGCCATCCCTTCGAAGCCGGCCGGGACGTCCTTCGTCACGCCCTGCTTGTAGACCGTGTCGTCGAGTTGCGCGCAGTACCGCATCTTGGGCCCCGGAGGCACGACGGCGCCGGCCCTTTCGCCTGCGGAGATTTCGGACGATCGATCCGCCGAGCTCGCGGCCTTCGTCGGAAGGACCTGGGCGAGCCGCGTCGGCGGGGTCGGGCGTGGACGGGTGGTCGGTTTCGCCTGCGCCGCGCGCGACGGAGGCGTGACTTCGGCTGCGGCTCCGCGGGCGGTCGGCTCCGCGGCCGCGGCCGGCAGCGGGGACGGCTCGGCTTCGATCCGGGCGGGAAGCGGCGCCTTTCCTTCGTCCGCGCGTGTTTCGGGCGCAGCGGCCGGACCGGCAGGAACGCCGGCCAGCGACGACGCCGGGGTCGGCCGTTCGACGGCGCCCGTCTCGGCCGGCCGTTCGCGCCGCGAGATCCAGACGCCGAAGCCGACGAGCAGAGCGGCCGCGAACGCGACCGCGGCATAGCGCGCGAGCGGCGTGCCTCGCTCGCGTCCGGCGCGCTCGACGGATCCGGGAAGCGCCACGCCCGCGGTCACCGTCGCCTCCGCGGCGAATCGGTCGGTCTCCGGCGGAGAGCCGGTGTAGACCTCCTCGGCCCGCCTCGACTCCGAAGCGGGGGTCGCGTCTGCCCACCGGGCGATCGTGCTGCGGAACTTTCGGTCGCGCGCCGCCGTGATCCCGCCCGCGTCCGCGGCGGCAAGACCGGCCTTCACCGTGGGGCCGAGGTCTCCGGCGCCCGAGCTCGCCCCCGTCGCGGCGTGGCTCATAGCCCGTTCGACGTACCGTTCCGCGGCCGCGCCGTCGGTGCCCGCCGCGGCGAACGGGGCGAGCGCTTTGTCGAAGTCGGAGGCGGTCGCGTATCTCTCTTCCGGAGCGGTTCGGAGGGCCTTCAGCACCGCCTCCTTGAGCGCCGGGGGGAGAAGCCCCTTCGGGTCGCTGACGTCGAACGGGAGAGGCGGGTTCTGAAGGCGGTTGCCGATGATCTCGTGGATGCTCTCGCCGCCGTAGGGACAGATCCCCGTCAGGATCTCGTAGACGACGATCCCGAACGAGAAGAGGTCGCTCCGCCCGTCGATCTGCGGAGAGGCCGCGCTCTTGGTGAGCTGCTCGGGGGACGAGTACCGCAGCTTCCCGATGAACTCGTCGGCGGCCGTCAGCTCCTCGGTCGCCTGCGCGATCTTCGCGATTCCGAGGTCGATGAGCTTCGCGCGCAGGGTTCCGTCCTCTTCGCGCGTCAGCATGATGTTGTCGGGGGAGACGTCCCGATGGACGATCTTCCGCCGGTGCAGGTAATCGAACGCCGCGAGGCACTGGCTCGAGACCTCGATCGCGAGCGGCACGGGGAACGCTCCGCAGGCGCGCAGTGCATCGCGGAAATTGATCCCCTCGATGTACTCCATGACCATGTACGCGGTGTCTTCCTCGTCGACGAAGAAGTCGTAGAAGGCCACGATGTTCGGGTGCCGCAGCCGCGTGGCCGTCTGTGCTTCCCGGAGAAAGCGCTTGCGCTGCTCCGGACTCTGGGCCACGTCGGGGCGCATCACCTTGATGACCCGCAACTCGTTCAGCAGGCGGTGGCGGACCTTGTAGATCGCACCCATCCCGCCCTCGCGGATCTTCGCGATGACCTCGTACTTGCCTTCGAGGGAACCGGGAGGCGTGCTCATGGACGGCGAGGGCTCAAGATATCTCTGATCCGAGTTTCTTCAATGGGTCGAGGTCCCGGCGGAAGGAGGCGACTTCCGCGACGGCGAGCACAAAATCCCTGTTGCCGGTGCGCCGAACCGGTTAGAGAATCCGTTCCACGCCCGGCGGAAGGAGCCCGACCTGCTTCGGACGCGTTGCCGCCGGCAGAGGTGGGGTCGCGGTGTTCTCGAAAAAACGGAGTCTGCACGTCCGCCTCGCACCCCGCGGCCCCCTCGCGGAGTCACGGCGCGCGTCCGGATTTCAGGAGCCACTCATGCACAAGAGAGCGGTCGTCCTCGTCTCGTCGCTTCTGCTCTTCCTGGCGGCGCGCCCTTCCCTGTCGGTCACGACCGTGGACCTCAACTCGACGACCCCGCAGCAACTCGCGCAGCTCCTCGCCGGTCCTGGCGTCGTCGTCAGCAACGTGACGTTCACCGGAGCAAACGTGGCGGGCGGATCGTTCACCGGCGGCGTCGCCGACGGCCTGGGGATCGAGAGCGGCGTCATCCTGAGCTCGGGGAACATCGCGAGCGCCGCCGGTCCGAACCTGGACGACGGCGTGACCGGCATCAACAAGACCCCGGGGGACCCGAACCTGAACGTGATCGTCGGCGAAACGCACACCACGTTCGACGCGGCGGTGCTGGAGTTCGACTTCGTTCCGTCATCGAACACGGTCAGCTTCCGGTACGTTTTCGCCTCCGACGAATACAACGAGTTCGTCGGCCAGTTCAACGACGTCTTCGCGTTCTTCATCGACGGTCAGAACGTGGCGCTGATCCCCTCGACGAGCACGCCCGTGGCGATCAACACGGTCAACCTCCAGACCAACTCCGCCTTCTACAGGAACAACGACCCGTCGGATCTCGGGATCCCCACGCCGTTCGGAACCCAGTTCGACGGCTTCACGACAGTCCTCACGGCGACGGCGACGCTCACCCCCAACGTCAGCCACCACATCAAGCTCGCCATCGCCGACACCGACGACGACGTCCTCGACTCCGCCGTGTTCCTGCAGGCGGCCAGCTTCGTCTCACAGAACCTGACGATCTCGAAGTCCGCTCCCTCCACCGTCGCCTCCGGTTCGAACCTGACCTACACGATCACCTACGGAAACTCGGGAAATGCCGGCGCGAATAACGTGGTCATCCGGGATACCGTGCCGGCGGGCACCACGTTCCTGTCGGCCACGAACGGCGGCGTCTTCTCGGGCGGCGTCGTCACCTGGAACATCGGGACGGTCGCGGCCGGGACGACGGGGCAGACCGTCTCCTTCACCGTGCAGGTCACCGCCACATCGGGGACCGTCACCAACTCCAACTACAGCATCGAGGCGACGAGCGTTCCCCCGGTCGCCGGCTCCCCCGTTTCGACCACCGTGACCGGCGTGAGCTGTCCGACGATCACGCTCTCGCCGGCGACCCTTCCGAACGCGGTGCTCGGCTCCCCGTACTCGCGAACGATCACTGCGTCGGGAGGGACCGGACCGTACTCGTTCCTGATCACGAGCGGCTCGCCGCCGCCCGGCGTCCTGCTCTCGTCCGGCGGCGTGCTTTCCGGAACTCCGACGGCCACGGGCGAGTTCTCCTTCACGGTGACGGCGACCGATTCCAACGAGTGCACGGGTGCCCGGACCTATTCGATCGTCGTGACCACGTGCGCCGCGATCACGATCTCCCCCTCCACGCTCGCCAACGCGACGATCGGCGGGCCGTTCCGGAGAACGCTGCAGGCGTCGGGAGGAAGAGCCCCGTACACGTTCCAGCGCACGGCGGGCTCGCTGCCGCCGGGAGCGACGCTCTCGCCGGAAGGAGTGCTCACCGGAACCCTCACCACGCCGGGCACCTACAACTTCACGGTGACCGCGACCGACGCCAACGGGTGCACCGGCAGCGTGGCGTATACCCTGAGGGTCGTCTGCGCGTCGGTGATGGTCCTGCCGGCGACGCTCCCGGCCGGGGCCCTGGGCCTTCCCTACGACCAGACCCTGACGGCCGAGGGCGGCCGCGAGCCGCACTCGTTCTCCGTGACCGCGGGGGCGCTTCCCGCCGGAGTCACGCTCTCGCGGGAAGGCGTGCTGTCGGGGACTCCGACCGCGTCGGGCAACTTCTCCTTCACGGTGACCGCGACCGACGCCAGCGGCTGTTCGGGGGCGAGGGCCTACACGATCAGCGTCTGTGTTTCGCAGGTGACGCTCTCCCCGGCGGGCCTGCCCGCGGGATCGCTCGGCTCACCGTATTCGCAGACCGTCACGGCGTCGGGCGGCACCGCCCCGTATGCATTCGCGGTCTCTTCCGGGGCGCTCCCGGAGGGAATGACTCTGTCGCCTTCCGGAGTCCTGTCGGGTACCCCGACTGCCTCCGGCGATTTTTCCTTCACGATCACCGCGACGGATTCCAGCGGATGCCCGGGCGCCCGGGACTACACGCTTCTCGTCTGCACGGCTCTCGCCCTCTCCCCGGCGACTCTGCCGGCCGGATCCGTCGGGACCGCGTACAGCGCGACGTTCTCGTCGAGCGGCGGCGTGGGACCCTCCGCTTTCGTGGTGACCGGGGGCGCGCTGCCTCCCGGGTTGACGCTCTCTTCCGCCACCGGTGCGCTCTCGGGGACGCCGACGCAGAGTGGAGTCTTTTCCTTCACGGTGACCGCGACCGACGCCCGCGGCTGTTTCGGCACTCGCGGATACTCGATCACGGTCACCGACGCACCTCCGGTGATCTCGGGCCTGACTCTCACTCCGGCCGCGCCCGGGACTTTCACTCTCTCCATCGCGGGCTCCGGCTTCGCGGCCGGCGCGGTGGTCGTGATCGACGGCGTGACCTATCCGACGACCTTCGTCTCGCCGAACCTGCTCACGGTGACCATTCCAACATCCGCGGTTCCGACCACGGGAGTGATCACGGTTCTCGTCGTCAACCCGGGCACGAGCGGAGGCACTTCCAACCCGGCGACGCTCGAGTTCTGCGACCCCCCCGCCGCCCCGGTCACTCCGACGATCGAGCCGTTCGGCAACCCGACCGGCCCGCTGACCGCGACGGATTTCCTCGTCGTGCGCTGGTCGCCGCCGGCGACCGGGGCCGCGCCGTCGGCCTACGAGTTCCGCATCAACGGCGATCCCTATACGACGGTCGTGGGAGCGACCAGCGCCGTCGCGCCGCCGCGCGGGACGAACGATCCGATCACCCTCCACGTGCGGGCGTTGTGCAACGCCAGCGTGGCCGGCCCCGAGGCGGCGAGCCCGACGTACTCTCTCGCTCCCCCGGTTGCCGACTTCACCTTCTCGACCGCCCGCGTCGGGAGCCCCGCCGTTTTCACCGACACGAGCTCTCCGCAGGCCACGAGCTGGTTCTGGATCTTCGACGACGGCGCGACGTCGAGCGCGCAGTCCCCGACGCACACGTTCACGACGGCGGGCACCCACCGGGTCGCGCTGATCGCGTCGAACGGCTCCGGCTCGAGCCAGCGCATCAAGGACGTGCCGGTCAGCGCGTCGACCACGGGGGGCGCGGCGGCGACCGCGACGCGGCCGTTCGAGACGGCCGACGGGTCGCGCTGGACCCTCCGCGGAGTCAAGATCTCGGCGGATCGGCCGGCCTGGCTCGAGCTCTCGGCTTCCGGCTCGGGGGAGGCGGTCGTCTATCTGCGCTTCGTGGACGGCGACGGCCGGGTAGCCCTGGAGCGGCGGCTGGCGATCCCGCCCGGCGAGACGTCGATCAACGACGTGGGTTCCTACGGGCTGGAGGGGCGCTACACGCTCGAGGTCGTGGCGGACCGGACGATCGCCGCGACCCTGACGCAGCCGAACAAGCGCCTGGAAATCGAGGAGAACCAATGACCACTCGCACGGGCTCTTTCTGCCGGGCGGTCGCTCTGGTCACCGCGGTGGCGCTCGTCGTCACGTGTCTTCCGCTGCCGGCGCGCGCGCAGGTGAGCGTCCCGTCCGGACCCGAATCGCCCATCGACATCTCGCACGATCCCCTCGCGTGCATGACGCCCGTGCTCGCCCCGGAGGTCGACGCGGGAGTGGCGCCGGGCCAGGACTACGACCGGGGGTACGTCTATTTCCGCGCGGCGGGCACGGAGGACTACTACTACGCGAGGATGGAGGGCCAGCCGGCGACGCTCGCTGCAGTCCTCCCCCGCCCGCTGCCCGAGACGCGCGCGGTCGACTACTTCCTGCGCGCCTACGACGTGAACCAGGCCTCGCGCCGGAAGGGGGACTGGACGCCGCCGGTCGTCCCGGGCACGACCTGCAAGGCGAAAGGAGTCCCCGTCGGACCGGCGGGCGCCGGGCTCACCATCGGCTTGACCCGCGAGGGGCAGCAGCCCTATCCGTCCGGATTCAACCGGAAGGACATCGCGAAGATCATCCTCGTATCGGGCGCCATCGTCACGATCGCCGAAGCGCTGAAGGCCGCGCGCGCCGGGGGCGCGTCGAGCGGCGGAGGCGGAGGCATCAGCACGGGCGCCGCCGTGGCAGGGGGAGCGGCTCTCGCAGCCGTCGCGGTCGCGGTCGCCGCGGCCTCCGGCAACGACGACAACCCGACGAGGACGCCGACGCCCAATCCCACGGCGACGCCCACGCCCACGATCCCGCCGCTGCGCTTCGTGCAGGCGGAGGCGAGCTGGAGCGGGTCGGGAGACGTCGACGTCCAGCTGCTCAATCCGAGCGGCCAGTCCGTCGGCCAGAGAGTTCCCGCCGGCTGCGAGTCGACCGCGAACCGGACCGAGCGGGTCGTCTTGCAGGGAGCGATACCGGCCGGGACGTACCGGGTCGTCCTGACCGGCGTCTCGTGCGGCGCCGGGACTCCCTCCATGATCTCGGCGGTGGTGTCGGTCCAGTCCGACACGGGCCAGAAGTGTGCGAGCACGTTCGTCGGCGTGCCGGTCGGAAGCTCCATCGACGGGTGCACCTTCACCGTTCCGTAACCTCCCGTCCGGCGTGAGACCTCTCGTCACCTCGGCCGAGGTCGCGCGGGCCTTCGAAGCCGCCCGCGACGCGCTGCGCACGGATCGAACGCGGACGCGCGCCGCGCTGGTCGCCCTCGCGATCGCGATGGCGATCGTGGTCTGCCTGACGGCGCTCGTGGAGCGGGGGCGCGCCGCGACGATTCGCGCGCTCGAGCGGGCCGGCCTCTCGAACCTGTACCTGATCGACCGCGGCCTCTCCAGCGCCGCCGGCGGGGGGCCCGCGGCCGCCAATCGCCTGACCGTGGCGGACGCGGAGAGGATCTCCCGCCTCACGCGGGCGCAGTCCTCGCTCGTGGTGCGCATGGATCGCCGGAGCGTGACGGCGCAGGGCCGTCCGCTGACGACGCCGATCTACGCGGTGGCCGGTCCGTCCGCCCGGGTGTTCGGCATGCGCGCGCGCGCCGGGAGAGTCCTCGCAGATCTCGACGTCGCCCGGAAGTCCCCGTACGCCGTCCTCGGAAGCGACCTGTCGCGGCAGATCCAGAACGCGAGCCCGGGAAGCATCCTCACCGTCGCGGGGCGCGGATACGAAGTCGTGGGGCACCTCGCCGCGTGCGAAGTCGAGAGCGCCTCGGTCGGCGAGATTCCGTCGCTCGACTGGAACGGCGCGATCGTGCTCCCCCTCGGGGCCGAGCCCGGCTCGGTCGCGGAGCCGGAGACGCGCTATCCCGTGGACGTGGCGGTCCTCTCGTACTCCAGCCCGGGGAGGGCGGAGGCCGCGATGGACGCGGCCCTCTCCTCCGACCCGGGGCGATACCGGGACGGGCCGGTCCGCATCGCCTCGCCGTCTCAGACGCTGCGGCAGTACCGGCAGACCCGCCGGACGTTCGACCGCTTGATCTGGCTCGTTGCTCTCCTGACCGGGGCCTCCGCGGTCTTCGGCATCTCGAACCTCCTTTCCGCATCGGTCATCGCCCGCACGCGGGAGATCGGCGTGCGCCGCGCCGTCGGCGCACGGACGAAGGACATCGTTCTGCAGTTTCAGCTCGAAGGTGTTCTCCTGGGCGTCCTGGGGGGAGGCGCAGGGCTCGTCCTCGGAGTCGGGATCACCCTCCTCGCGATGGATCGGGCGGAGGGGGGCTCCGCCGTCTCGATCGCGTCCTTCGCGCTCCTCGCCGCGGCCTGCGTCGCCATCGGTGTCCTGACGGGGATCCGCCCCTCCCAGCGGGCGGCCCGCATCGATCCGGCCGCAGCGCTGCGCGACGGCTAGCCGACGTGTCGCGACGAGGTCGAACGATGGCCGCGATCCTCCTCGCCGGCTTCTCGATTCCGGGGACGGCGCCCGGAGAGACCGCGCCGCCGGTCTCCGCTGCCCCGCGGGAGGCGCCGGCGACGTCCGCCCCGCTCCTCACGATCGGGACCGCGCTGCGCCTGGCGATCGCACGCAATCCGGAGCTGCAGAACACGGCGGACTCGTTTCTCTCCGCGCGCTGGAACGAGCGCGCCGTCCGATCCACCTTCCTCCCGCAATTCACCCCCTTCTTCGCATTCGAGAAGAACGACGAGACCGGCCGTCGGACCGACACCTATGGACTGCTCGTCTCGGAGCAGTTCCTGTTCGGGACGGCCCTCGAAGCGCAGGCGGTCATCGACCGGCAGCCCGAGGCCGTCGAAGAAGAACCGTACGTCGGGGACTTCCGCCTGACGCTGCGCCAGCCGCTCCTTCGCGGCGCGGATCCGGCGGTGACCGCCGAGCCTCTGCGTCTCGCGAAGAGGTCCACGAGCGCCCAGTCGCGCGCAGTCGAGATCGCGAGGCGGAGGACGGTCCTGCTCGTTTATCAGGCGTACCTCGGCGTCGCCCGCCAGCAGGAGGCCCTCCAGCTCGCGAACGACCGCGTCGAGAAGGCGCGGGAGCTCACGACCTTCTCGAGAGCCCGTTTTTCCGCCGGGAGCGTGTCGCGCCTCGACGTGCTCCGCGCCGAGCAACAGGAGGCGTCGACGGTCGTCGCGCGCAATGACGCGGAGAACGCGCTCGAGGACTTCCGGGACCTGCTGAGGCGCACGGCCGGGCTCGTCGAGAACGAGGCGTTCTCGATCGCGATGCCCGTCGAGCTCCCGGTCGAGGAGCCGGACATCGAGGCTGCTCTCGAGGAGCGTATGTCGCGGCGCCCGGAAGCCGTCGAGGCCCGGGACCAGGTGGGCGACGCGGAGTTCGCGGTTCGCATCGCGAAGAGCCTGGAGCTCCCCTCGGTGGACGGTTTTCTTCGTTACGAGGCGTCGGGGGCCGGCCGCAGCGCGGGGGACGCTCTTCATCCGCGGAATCCGGCGCTCGTGTTCGGCCTGAGCTCGCAGTACGGCTTGAACAACACGGTCCTCCACGCGCGGCGGCGGCAGGCGGAGATCGACCTCGGCGTGCGCAAGCGGAACTTCGACGTGCTCGCCGACGACTTCGCCCGGGAGGTGCGGCGGGCGTACCGGCGCCTGGATGCCCTGCGCCGGAACCACGAGATCGCCGAGGAGAACGAGCGGGTCGCCGAGCTGCAGGCGGAGGTCGCGCGGCTCCGGTTCGAGAAAGGGCTGTCCGACAACTTCAACGTCGTCGACGCCGAGAACCTGCTGAACTCGGCACGGCTCCTGGAGCTCGATTCGCGGGTCAGCATCCTGCTCGCGCGGCTCGAATGCCTGTATTCTTCGGGGCGGCTCGACGTGCACCCGTTCCTGAATCTGCCATGAGCGCCGCCCTCCCGTTCGTCCGGGGGATCCTCCGCCGCGCCGCGGACCCGCACCGCGCCGGCGCGCGGGGGTGGCTCGTCGCGGCAGGCGCGGGACTCCTGCTTCTACTGGGTCTCGCCGCGGCGATCCGGCCGGGCCCGGCCGGCAGGAACGAGTTCGTCGTCCGGCGGGGCGTTCTGGAGCCCTCGATTCCTCTCGTCGGAACCCTCGCCGCCGAACGTTCGGACTCCTACGGCGCGGTCGTGCCGGGCGTCGAGCTGAAGATCCTCTGGCTCGTCGAGGAGGGAAGGCTCGTCGCGGCCGGCGAGCGGCTGATCCAGTTCGACCCCGCGCCTTTCCAGAAGGAGCTGGACGTCGCGCGTGCCCGCTCGGCCGAGCTCGTGAACGAGGGGGAGCAGGCGCGTCTCGCGCTCGAAGCCCTCCGCCTCAAAGCGACCGCGGAGGTCGCCGACGCGAAGACCTCTGCGGTCACTTCGGAACGCGATCTCTCCGCGCTCGTCAACACGGGGGCGCCGCTCTCCGCGCGCGAGTCCGCGCACGAGATCGAGCTCCGGGAGCGCCTGCTGGACGAGGCCGAGGAGAAGCTCGCGGGACTCGAGCCCTTCGTCGAGAAGGGTTTCATCTCCCAGGAGGAGTTCCGCGCGGCGCGCTCCCGCCGCGACCAGGCGGCCGCGGACCTCGACCTCGCCCGTGCCCGTCACGCCGCGCTCGTCCAGCAGACGACGCCGGACCTGATCCGCCGGAAGCTGGATCAGACCGCGAAGGAGAAGGGGGGCCTCGAGAACCTGGAGAAACGGATGCGCGTCTCGGTGGCGCAGGCCGAGGCCGCCGTGAGGCTCGCGGCGATCCGCCTGGAGGAGTCCAACCGCCAGGTCGCGGAGGCCGGAAAGAAGATCGCCTGGTGCACCGTGACCGCCCGGGCGCCGGGCCTCGCCGTCCACAGCGAGATCTACGATCGCTCGAGCGAGCGGAGGAAGATCCGGGTCGGCGACTCCGTGTGGGGCGGCACGACGGTCGTGACCCTCCCCGACCTCTCGCGGATGACGATCAGCGGCCGGGTCTCCGAGCCCGAAATGCACCACCTCGCGCCGGGACAGCCCGTGCGCGTCGCCCTCGACGCCTTCCCCGAGCGGAACCTGACCGGCTCCCTGCGCTTCATCGGCAGCGTCGGGGCGTCGGAGAAGAACGAATCGCGATCCTTCCCGGTGACGATCTTTCTCGACGGGTCCGACTCCCGGTTCCGCCCGGGAATGGTCGCGCGCTGCTCGATCCGCGGCCGGCCGATCGCCGATG